>JAGNBV010000170.1 GCA_018004645.1 Bacteroidales bacterium | reverse complement strand
CCTTTCAAAGCTATGATACCCGTTGACCAGCAGATAGAAACGCCTATCACTCTCACGGTGGATAAAACCATACACCTCGACACGGTGTTTATGTTTAAGAACAAGATTGTGGCTCCTTTGGATGAAATAATTTCGGTTGACCAGATGTTTACCATTCCCACCAACCGCGAAAAGAAAAAAGGCATCAATATTCCAATTGTAGCCGATATTCCACTCAAGCAAACCATCAGTTTAGATATCAAAGATCCTATCAGTGTTCTTGCCGACATTCCAATAAAAATACCGATTTCAGAGACTATCCCCGTAAAGATTGAATTGACCATACCTGTCGATATCAATGTTCCTATTGACATCCCGGTAAAAAGCGAAGCATTGATTACTTTTCCTTACCAATTGCCTATTTCGGGCAAGATACCGTTAAATCTTGATATTCCTGTAAAGATACCGCTATCGGCTACGCCAATCAAATCAAAGTCGGATTCTATTGCTTACGAACTAGAAAGATTACTCAGGTTTTAACCGGAAAAAAGTTTTTCTCTTTAGTAAAAAAGCATAACCAGATGGTACACTCCCATTGCGATAAGCATACTAACCGGAATAGTCAATATCCAGGCTACCAGAAGCTGTTTGCCCACGCCCCATCTTACTGCAGACAGCCGCTTGGTCATTCCCGTTCCAATGATAGCGCCGGTGATTGTATGAGTGGTGCTGACGGGTATTCCGAAAGCTTCGGTTCCGAACAGTAGCATGGCGCCGGAGGTTTCGGCTGCGAATCCTTCGAATGGCGTGAGGCGGGTAATTTTTGAGCCCATTGTTTTCACAATTTTCCAGCCACCAAGCAAAGTTCCGGCTGCAATGCAGGTATAACATCCCAATACTATCCAGTGAGGAATAGCATGAATTTTTCCTGCTGAAGTAAACGTAATATGCGCCCAATGGGGAACATCTGCGGGGTCCACACCTTTTAAATACACGATTATGGCGGCAGTAATAATTCCCATTACTTTTTGCGCATCATTACCGCCATGTCCCAAACTAAAAAGTGCTGAAGAAACGAGCTGAAGCGGCCTGAATACTTTATGAACTTTTGCAGGCCTGGCCTTTTTGGTAATATGAAGCATAAGAATCGAAAATAAGTACGAGATGACCATGCCTAAAATGGGCGCAAGAAAAATAAAGGCACCAATTTTCAAAATAACACCGCTATGCACAATACTCCATCCGCCATAGACCACGGCGGCGCCAGCAAATCCGCCAACCAGGGTATGCGAAGAACTCGACGGTATGCCCAAATACCATGTCAACAGGTTCCAGATAGTCGCAGCGATAAGCCCTGCAAGGATTACCTGAAGGTTAATAACGCTGGTATCAACTGTTTTTGAAATGGTATCGACTATATGCAATTCAAAAATTGCATAAGCGATAAAATTAAAAGAGGCCGCCCAAATTACAGCTTGCAAAGGCGTGAGCACTTTGGTGGATACTATGGTTGCAATTGAGTTTGCCGCATCATGAAAACCATTTACAAAATCGAACGCAAAGGCCAAGATGATAATAACAATTAATAATGTGAAATCCATAAACCTGTGTTTTGATTTTTATGTCGTTTTTACAATAATTGATTTCAGCACATCGCTCACATCCTCGGCGCTGTCGGTGGCTTTTTCGAGCGCTGAGAGCATGCCCTTTACCTTAATGAGTTCGATGGCGTCTTTCTCGCTGTTGAACAGGTCGGCTATCGCCTGATAATAAAGGTCATCGGCCTGGTTTTCTATTTCGTTGATACGGATACAGGCATCGGTGATTTTTTTTGGCACTTTAAGATTTTTCAGTTCATATATGGCAACCCGGATCTGTTGTGTAGCCTGCAAAATGAGTTCGCTTAATTCCAGAAAAGATTTTGGTTCTTTTTTGGGAGGGTGATTTTTTACATTTTGTCCAAACCTATTGATAAGGTCCATCACATCATCGAGCTTTCCGGTAAGTTTGTAAATGTCCTCCCGGTCGAAGGGAGTTATGAAAGTTTTGTTCAATTCATCATATAATTTATGTGTAATGTTATCGCCCAAATGCTCGTGTTCTTTAATAGAGACAAGAATTTTTTCTTTTTCGACAGGGTCCGAAACAAGAAAATATTTGTTCAGCATGGTAGCGCCCTTAACCAGATTCTCGGCAGCTTCTTCAAACATAGGGTAGAATTTCCGCTCTCTGGGCGTAAAAAACTTCAAAAGATTATTGACTTGCATAAATTGTATTTATTATTTTTAAACCTGATACAAAATTACTACCGCAAAACCGAATATCGCAAAAACACAGTTTACATTTCGGTTAAGGTTATATTAAGTTATTGTTAAGTCTTGCATTGGAAAAGTAACATTCAGGTTTTTCAGCTCACTATATCAGATTCGGGACACAATGGTAATCACCACTCATGTCTTTTTATAAAATGAAATACTTTTATACCTTTGTAAAAACACAAATACATTATGGATAATGAACCCATTATTCTTCTGGTAGATGACGAGCCAGATATCATTGAATTCTTAAGTTACAATTTAAAAAAAGAAGGTTTTAAAGTTTATACAGCCGACAATGGTAAAGACGGCATAAAAACCGCAAAAGAAACGTTGCCACACCTGATTGTACTTGATGTGATGATGCCCGGAATGGATGGCGTGGAAACCTGCCAGGAATTAAGAAAAATCCCTGCTCTTTCGAAAACGCTGATCATGTTTCTTACGGCACGCGGAGAAGACTATTCTCAAATTGCAGGACTGGATGCCGGCGCCGATGACTATATTACAAAACCCATAAAACCGCAACTATTTATCAGTCGCGTCAATGCTTTGCTGCGCAGGCATTCCGAGCAAACAACACCAGGAAATTCAACCATAAAAATTTCAGACCTTTTAATTGACAGAGAACAATTTATTGTACTGAAACAGGGGCAAA
The DNA here is from genome assembly GCA_018004645.1 of Bacteroidales bacterium. Taxonomy (GTDB): domain Bacteria; phylum Bacteroidota; class Bacteroidia; order Bacteroidales; family CAIWKO01; genus CAIWKO01. The sequence goes on along the minus strand of JAGNBV010000170.1, from coordinate 1,368 downwards.
AAATAGTCCTCCCCAAAAAAGAATTTGAGCTTCTTTATCTGTTGGCTTCAAAGCCCAGCAGGGTATTCACGCGCGAAGAAATTTTATCAAAAATATGGGGCGATAATGTGGTTGTAGGCGACCGCACTATTGATGTACACATTCGCAAGGTTCGTGAAAAAATCGGTATGGAATTTATTTCAACGGTAAAAGGTATTGGCTATAAATTTGAAAATGAATGAAAAAACACTCGCCTAAGAATATTTCTTTAGAGATAGCTTTTTATGTCATGCTGGTGTTTTATGTGCTGTTTCTGGTGTATTACCTGATTTTTCAGGGTCATCACTCGGATTGGTTGATCATACTGATTATAGGCCCATTGTTTTTCGGAGCCGTTTATCTCATTGTCAGGCATTTTGTTGAAAATTTTATTTATGAAAAGATCAGGGTTTTGTATAAAACGCTGCATAACCTGAAAACACCGAAACAAAAAACAAAAATTGAAGAACACTGGTTTGAAAATGCAGAAGCGGAAATAGAAAAGTGGGTGGAAGATAAAAAAAACGAGCTGGAAAGCCTGCGGAAGTCCGAAAACTACCGCCGTGATTTTCTCGGTAATGTTTCGCACGAACTAAAGACTCCCATTTTCAATATTCAGGGATATATACTTACCCTGATTGATGGAGGCCTTGATGATAAGAGCATCAACCGCGAGTACCTGTTGCGTGCAGAAAAAAGTATCGACAGGATGATTGCTATTGTCAACGATCTGGATGTTATTGCCCAACTTGAGTCTGAAACCATGAAAATGGAAATGGAAAAATTCGACCTTACGCAGCTGGCGCACGATGTTTTTGAAACCTATGAAATTAAAGGAAAGCAGAAGAATATTTCATTTATTCTTCACAATAAACTCTCCGGCATTGTTCATGTTATGGCGGACAAGGAAAAAATCAGACAAGTATTGAACAACCTTATTGAAAACGCCATCAAATATGGCAAACAAGATGGCCGTGTCAAGGTAACTTTTTACGATATGGACGAAATGGTTCTGGTGGAAGTATCGGATAACGGCTTAGGTATTTCACAGGAAGATATCCCAAGAATTTTTGAACGTTTTTACCGCACCACACAAGGCAAAAGCCTTGAAAACAGAGGCAGCGGCCTGGGCCTGGCCATTGTGAAACACATCATCGAGGCCCACGGACAAACCATCAATGTCCGCAGTATGCTGGGTGCAGGCACTACCTTTGGGTTTACGCTGCAAAAAGCATAATAGAGGATTATTTGTTGCTTCAAAAGAAATCAATGCTTGAAAAACAATACGTCAACAAGCCTTTCGATCATACAAGCACCTAATTATACGATTATAAAAAGAAATATTTCCGC
>JAGNBV010000057.1 GCA_018004645.1 Bacteroidales bacterium | reverse complement strand
TGGAGTACCGACGATGCGTCCTATGGCAGCGGTTCGGGCTATACCCTTACACCGACACCCGTATGGCAAAATCAAGCCTATACTGCCGGATCGTTTTATTATTATTATTTTTCGGCAACTGCCGGTGTGAATTATAATTTCAGCCTATGTAGCAATACGGAAGATTCATATATGCGGATTTATAATTCCTCTTTTTCCTTAATTGCAACAGCTGACGATAACGGCCCGTCCTGTTCAGGTGTAGCAGCCTCCATAAACTGGCTGTGCAATACGACAGGCATTTATATTGTGGCCGTGAACAACTGGAGTTGTGATGCATTTATCAATGGTGGAAATCTTGCTTATCGTATCAGTCCCTGCGTGACACAGGATCATGGTGGCGCCGACTGGACTATTACTGCCAACACACAAGTAGGAGGGACACATACAAATATCGGGACCTTTACCATCAACAGTGGTGTTACAGCCAGCGTAGATGTCGAGTGTCATTATTTTTATGTGGAAGCCAATAACATTGTCGTTTCGGGAACCATCAATGCCAATGGGGTAGGATATGCCGGAGGAAGCGGCGGAAATTACGGCGGTTTATGGGCAGAAGGTGGTTACACGGATGGCCGTGGGATTACCTCTTGTTGGGATAAAGATAATTGCCGCGCATTAGGATTAGGTGGCGGATATGGAGGAAATTCCGGTTCCGGTCCCGGAGGTGGTGGAAGTTCGACTAGTGGCGGCCGCGGTTATGGTTCAAAACAAGATTGCGGCGCATTTGGCGATGATGGTGGGATGGTAGGAGGAGGTGGCGGTGCCGGTGGCGGTGCCGGAGGTACATATGGTGGAGCTGGTGGGGCCGGAAAAATCGGCGGTCAGGGAGGTTCGGATGACAATCAGTGTGGAAATTCCAATTGCCAGACCTATATTGAAGGAGCTGGTGGTGCTGGAGGCACTGCCTCATCAGTCTATGGAAGCGCCTCAACAGAAACCATTGAGTATGGTTCAGGTGGTGCAGGCGCCGGCGGTGGAGGCAGGGGATCTTTCTGCTACAGTCATACAGCCCCGCATACCTGCTATTCAGCAGGAGAAAGTGGCGGCGCCGGTGGCGGATCAGTAAAACTTGTAGCAAATCAAAACCTTACAATAAATTCGAGCGGTTCTATTTATGCCAATGGCGCTAACGGCGGTGCCGGAGGAGAGGGTGGTGAAAATGACTATTCAGCTGATTGTTGTGAGGATTTGAGCGGAGGCTGTGATGAGCAGACATATTCTGCTCCGGGAGGCGGCGGATCAGGCGCCGGCGGCGGTTCCGGCGGCGGCATCATGCTGAAGGCAGATTGTTCCATAACCATGAACGGGACATTACAGGCAAACGGCGGCAATGGCGGCACCGGCGGTAATGGCGGATATAGCGACTGGAGCACCGCTTATTATGGCGGTAAAGGTAGCGGCGGCGCTGGTGGCGGCGGAGGAAGAATCAAAATATTCAGGAACACTTGTGGAACAAATACTATTGCCGGCACGGTTAATGTTAATGGAGGCGCTGGAGGTGCTGTGGCTACACTGGGAAGAGCAGGAACAGGAAGTGCCGGAAATGCCGGTGGATCCGGAACATATACCATAAATGCTTCATCAACGGCACCTGCTCTTACCAGCGGTTCCGTAGGAGGAACTCAAAATGTGTGCACGGGTGGAGATCCAGCCGTATTGACCAATGTTACATCACCGAACCTGGTTGCCTGCTCGGGAGGATTAGCTTATCAGTGGATGTCGTGCACCTCGGGATGTACTGCCCCTCCAACTGGATATTCAGTAATTGCCGGCGCTACCGGTAACACTTATGATCCGCCTGCCGGGATTACTCAAACGACCTATTATGTGAGAAGGGTTACCTCAGGAACATGTACTGTGTATTCTAATTATGTTACGGTTACAGCCGTGCCGAATAATACCATTACTCTTTCTGCCGGCGGCACACAAACCAAATGTATCAATACCGCGCTTACCACAACCACGTATGCTACTACCGGCGCGACCGGTGCCTCGGTGGCTGGTCTGCCAACCGGAATTACCGGAAGCTGGGCATCCAATACGGTTACCATCAGCGGAACACCAAGTGTAACAGGTACCTTTGTTTATACCGTTACCCTGGCTGGAGGTTGCGGAACATCAACGGCTAATGGAACTATCACCGTTCTCCCGAACAACACGGTTACCTTGGTTAGTGGAGGCAACCAGACCAAATGTATCAATACGGCCATTACTCCTGTAACTTATTCAACCACGGGAGCTACCGGTGCTACATATAGTGGACTGCCTTCAGGTGTTTCTGGTACTTTTGCTTCCAATACCGTAACCATCAGTGGAACACCAACTGTGGCGGGTACATTCACTTTTACGGTTACCCTCACAGGAGGGTGTGGCACGGCAAGCACTACCGCTTCCATTACTGTAACTCCCAATAATACAGTAAGTCTGAGTTCGGCTGCCGGTACCAATGCGCAAACAAAATGTATCAATACGGCTATTACAAATATCACCTATACGACTACCGGGGCAACAGGAGCCACTGTCTCTGGCTTGCCTTCCGGAATAAACGGTAGCTGGGCATCCAATACAGTTACGATTTCAGGAAGTTCTCTGGTGTCTGGAACTTATACTTATACGGTTACTACCGCTGGTGGCTGTGGCACTGCTTCCTCAACAGGAACCCTGACAATCTCTCCTGTAAATACCGTTAGCCTTTCTTCGGCTGCAGGTACCAATGCTCAAACAAAATGTATAAACACGGCAATCACCAGCATTACGTATTCTACGACGGGTGCAACCGGTGCTACTGTCAGCGGATTGCCCGCAGGTGTTTCGGGCAGCTGGGCATCGAATTCAGTAACTATTAGCGGTACACCAACGGCTTCTGGCGTTTTTACTTACACCGTTTCATTAGTTGGAGGTTGCGGACTCACATCTACAACAGGCACTATCAATGTTACTCCTGCCAATACTATTTCGCTGATTTCAGGCGGGTCGCAAACCATGTGCATCAACACTGCCATTACAACCAATGTATACAGCACCACAGGGGCCACAGGAGCTACATTTGCAGGCTTGCCCTCGGGTGTATCAGGAAGCTGGTCATCGGGCGTAGTTACTGTTAACGGCACTCCAAGCGTGTCAGGAACATATACATATACAGTTTCCTTAACTGGTGGTTGCGGGTCTGTAACCGCCAACCATACATTAACCGTGGTGCCGAATAATACACTTACCTTAAGTTCTGCAGCGGGTACTAATAATCAAAGTGTTTGTAACAATACGCCAATAACAAATATTACTTATGCTTCTACCGTTGCCACCGGAGCCACCATAACGGGTTTGCCGGCAGGTGTTACCGGTAACTGGTCAACGAATGTGGTAACTATCAGCGGAACGCCAACGACGCCAGGTACATATACCTATACAGTGGCACTCACAGGTGGATGTGGAACGGTTTCCTCAACAGGAACCATTACCGTAATGCCCGTGAATACCATTACCCTTACAGCCGGTGGTACTCAAACCAAGTGCATCAATACTGCCATCAATACTACAACTTATACTACCACCGGTGCTACCGGAGCTGTTGTCAGCGGTTTGCCTTCAGGGGTATCCGGAAGCTGGGCTTCCAATGTGGTTACCATTAGCGGAACGCCAACCGTTACTGGAACATTCACATATACTGTGGCCTTACCCGGAGGTTGTGGTACTTCATCAGCATCGGGCATTATAACGGTTACTCCTGACAATACGGTTTCGTTGAGTTCGGCGGCAGGTACCAACGCCCAAACCAAGTGCATTAATACCGCCATCACCAATATTACCTATGCTACCACCGGTGCTACCGGAGCCACCGTTTCAGGCCTGCCTTCCGGCGTTGCAGGAAACTGGGCATCGAATGTGGTTACCATCAGCGGAACACCTGCTGTCGCAGGGAACTACACATATACAGTGGCATTAACAGGAGGGTGCGGGACTACTACATCTACCGGAGTAATTAACGTTATACCGGCTAATACTATTTCGTTATCGGCCGGAGGCACCCAAACCAAATGTATCAATACCGCTATCACAACCACAACTTATACCACCACCGGCGCTACGGGAGCTACTATCAGCGGTTTGCCTGCCGGAGTAACAGGCAGTTGGACATCCAATGTAGTAACCATAAGCGGAACACCTACGGTCTCTGGAAATTATACTTATACAATTACTCTGACGGGTGGTTGTGCTACCGTTACTGCTAATGGCACTATTACAGTTAATCCGGATAATACCCTGACTTTGAGCTCTCCCGCAGGTTCTGATGTCCAAAATGTGTGTAAAAATTCTTCTATCACTACGATTACGTATAATTCAGCTATTGCAACCGGTGCTATAGTCAGTGGGTTGCCACTGGGCATTACGGGCAACTGGGCTTCCAATGTGGTTACTATCAGCGGTAGTCCCACGGTGTCTGGTACTTATCATTACACCGTCACCACCACTGGAGGATGCCAAACAGCCATTGCAACAGGTTCCATAATTGTGAAGGAAAATAAGGTGGCTGGCTTGACTTTACAGGCTTTCGACAACCCAACCTGCTCTCATGCACCGGTAAGCTTTACAGCATCTGCCGTAAATGGTGGTACCACGCCAATGTATGAGTGGTTTGTAAATGGTAACCCTGTTGGAACAAACAGCAGTACCTATACAAATATTTCTCTGGCAAACGGTGATGTGGTTATTTGTAAACTAACCTCCAATGAATTTTGTGCTATAAACAATCCTGCCTATGATACTGTAGCGATGATTGTCAGTGGTATTCCCATCACCGAGGCCGGAAACAAGGTAACATTTACGGGCACCCCTGTACATATAGGCGATTCAACCAATGGCCCGGGCAGTATAGTGTGGGCACCGGCGACAGGATTAAACAACAACTGGTTGGCGCGCCCGCTTGCCTCTCCGTCAGTTACTACTCAATATACCCTTACTGTAAACAACAACGGGTGTGTTCGCACAGATACGGTTACCGTTATTTTTGGCGGCTATGCACGCACAATAAGCGGCAAAACACGCTATATAGGAAAAGCTATTGCAGGTAATCCTGCACCAAATTTGCCAACCTATGTCGCTGCAAAATATGCCATTCCTCAGGTGATTGTGAAATTACTTTCTTATCCGGGAGGGGTTGAACTGGCGAGAGATACCAGCGATGCCCTCGGTGTGTATCAAATCAGTAATGTTTTTGATGGCAGTTACATCCTGTCATACGATAAATATACGATTGATACTATGCAAAACGGTAATGAAATTAATGCCGTGGATGTAGCCCTGTTGAAATATCTTGTCGGACATGATACTACAACTGATCCGTCAAGAAGTTTTTCGGCCAAATACAAGAAAGCGGCAAACAATGATAATAATACTATGATCAATGCGGTTGATATTGCTCGACTTAAGGCAAAAATCGGGTCGCCTTATGATCCTACTAAGAATTTCCCAAAGGGAAACTGGGTGTCTTTTGATACTGCTGTAACTGTAGCCGGGGCAAACCTGATTGTTGCATTGAATACGATCTGTTATGGAGACTATGATGGATCAAGTTGGAAATTTAAAGATTCTGCAACCACCTGGGGGCAGGCCAAAGTATTATCCGACAAGAACATAATTATCAGGTCGGATGAAACTGTCATAATGAGCGACCAGGGGTATTTTGAAATACCATTACGCATCAGTACAAAGATGAATGAGTTTTCGGCATTAGGGCTTGAATTAGCTTATCCTGCCGACCAATATCAACTGGTGAGCGCCGTGATGCCCAATGTTATCAAAAAAACAGGATATGTAAAGATCAATCCTTCCCTGGATGAAATTATAGCCGGGGATAACGACCTGTTGGTAACCGATCATGAGGGAGTTATCAGGGTAGTGTATGCCACGACAGATCATTTTGATGTTGTTCCCAATGAAGAGGTAATTATTCTTGGATTTCAGCCTAAAGGAACGTTGTCGCATGGCGAACTTGATTTCAGTCTTGAAGGCACTGGTGTTATTGCCGATCAATATGGGGTAGAAAACGAAAATGCTTACCTGATTATTCCAAAAATCTTTATTCAGGGAGAAAACCAGGAAGCAGGGTTTGATTTTGCCGGTTATCCCAACCCTTTCAGTGGAAATGTAAATCTCACCTATGATATTCCTGTCGAAGGCAATGTGAAAATGAATGTTTACAATGCTATAGGCGAACTGGTGACCGAACTGGTTAATGAAAAGCAGGTGAGTGGAAAACACACTGTGATTTTTGCTTCAGGGAATCTGCCGGCAGGTATGTACACATTTAAACTGGAATATACCAGCAATGATAAATCCAAATGTATGGTACTCAAAATGATTCATTAATTTGAACCATTGAGTATTGTGGTTTGAGACTGGCCTTGCAAAGAATCATCATTCTTTGCAAGGCCTTTTTTTACGGTTTTATTCAAAAATACACAACAGCGTGCATGTTTTGCCAATGCGTGTAAATGAATTATTTTTGACAAATAATCAGACAATATGAAAAGCAAATTATTAATAGTATTTATATTTATTGTTAATTGCTTACCGGCCCAAAATATTTTTCAAAAAGTTATCGGACTTGGTAATCCCGGACATGCACTTTCATTTTGCGTAACAAATGATACCCTTGTCGGTACTTGTGCGGGGAGACTTTTTAAAGCCGATTCCTGCGGAAATATTATCTGGGTAAATAAGTATCTGCCAGCGAGCATTTACAAAGCAGGAAAAATATTCAGCTTATCCAACGGTGGCTATGTTATGTTGGTGGAAATGATTGCGAACGGTTTTGGCTCCGGTGATATCATGGTATTTAATATGGATAAGGATGGACTCATTGAATGGATAAAATATTTCGGTACCGATGACTATGATGCACCGTCAGATATGGTGGAACTGCCCGATGGCGATATAGTCATTACCGGACAGACAAGAACCAACCTTCATAATGGAAAAGAATTGCTGCTGATGCGCATAAACAAATATGGCGATCAGTACTGGCAACGAACTTATGGTACCTCATCTGATGCCGATAAACCGCAAAAATTGCTGAAATCTTTTTTTGGTGGTTTTGTAATTGCCGGAGAGATGGCGTTGATGAAAAATATTCTTCGAACTGATGATAACGGTAATGTTAAATGGAATTTTTCCTATGGGGAAGGGACTTTGTCTGATATGGCTGAAAATTCCATCAATGGAGATTTATTTGTGTGCGGCAACACTGTGAATAACCTGAAAGGGGAGAGCAGTATTTTTGTTATGCGTACCGACTCTTCCGGTAATGTATTATGGGCTAAAATAATGGGTAATGATAACAGTGAAAAAGCATACACCCTGAGCTGCAATCAGGATTTTAGCAGCATTTATATTGCTGGTGAATACCAGGCGGATACGGCCCAGAAAGCTGATGCCTTTGCAGCATGTTTGAATGCTGACGATGGCGGCTTGCTTTGGGCAAAGTTATATGGCACTTCGCAGGTGGATGTGTTTTATGATAACTTGGTTTTCAAGGAAAACTCACTCTTAAACATAGGGTATTCCGAGGGCTTTGACAGTGTCTTTCAGAATGTTTATCTGGTAAGAACCAACCTTAATGGTACCTCAGGGTGCATGGAATCTTCACTGGTCTGCTCAATAGATTCAACCCTGAATATATTGCCTGATAGCATGTTTATTACTGTTGATACGGTTGACCTGTGGGTGTCTTCTGTATGTTATCCTCCCAGCTTGATTGCCCCTCAGCAACTTACTCTTTGCACCACAGAATCAATGGATGAGACAGAAGAATTTGCCGTCCGCGTATACCCTAACCCTGCTGAAGACTATTTGATAATTGATTGTCACCTGGAAACCGGGGAAATCATCGAACTTTATAATGAAACTGGGCAGAGGGTTCCCTTTTGTTTTACAAGCAATGAAGAGTATGTCAGGATTGGTACGGCTGATTTATCACCAGGGATATACCTGGTGAAAATTGCCGGTGAAGGAAGGCTTATCACGCAAAAAATAATAATCCGTTAATCAAGCTTTCTGGTTTTTTGTTCCTGTATTATCAGTTCACTGCTTAATTCAGGCATTACCTGTTTAATCACTTCAAGCGGGGAGCCCGAGGCGTTTAGGAAATACCAATTGTTTCCGTTGTTATACGAAACACATACCATTGTGGAAATGTACTCCAGTTTTGTACTGCCAATTTTCATCACCGTAGTTTGCTGCACAGTGCACTGTATTGAGGTGTCAGAAATTATTGGTGCCGAAGGTGAATCGTTGGTTATGCTCAAAGTTTGCATACCTTTTTTTACATTGTCGTTCAGGGTTTTCATCAGGGATGCTTCGCCGCCCAACATCTTAACCAGGCCCGGATGCTGGTATTTCATGAAATTTTTAAAATCATTTTTTACAAAGTAATACCCCATGGAATCTGCCTGTATCATTACCGACACGGAGGGTGAAAGAATGGCAGCGGAATCTGATTGTGCCGAAACATCAGCAAGACCAAGGCAAATAAATAATCCAATACAGCATACTATTTTTTTTGTGGACATGGCGTTTTTATTAAGTTATTCTTTTATAATTTTTTTAACCACGGTGAATTTTTCTCCGGAAATTTGTATGAGATATATCCCGTTTCTTAAATAACTAAGGTTCGCGATGGCAGCCGGGGCTTGACTGCTGATATATTTCTGCATGGTAAACACTGTTTTTCCTGATGGTTCAAATATCCTGATATTTATCATTCCGGTGTTACCGGATTTCAAACAGAGGATATCCTTTATTGGGTTGGGATAAACTGATATGCCCATAGTGTCTGTTGTTTCATCGATAGCACTCAGCATAAATGATGCCGAAAATTCTGAGGTGTTGCCTGTTGGATCTGTTGACGTTGCTGTGATTTTGTCACCACCCCATACGGTGCCTTCCGGGAAACCGGCGAAAAAATTTCCTGAAGCATCGGGCATCACAGTCCCCAGGTAGTATTGCCCTTCACCATAGCCCGAACCATCATTGTCGGAGATAAACAATTCAATAGTGGCCATTTCGGGGTTGGGAGTATCAAGGCTTCCCGTGATTTCAAATTGACCGGAAACACTGTTGTAGTTTACTTGTGAGATGACCGGAAAATTCATCAGCATATTGGGGCCTGAGTCAATGTCCCCGCCATCATTGTAAGTTGTACCTATAGGGTAAAGATCAATCCCCAGGCCGCCGTTATGATGTATGGAATTTGCAGAAATTTTGTTATAATAATCTCCGTCTGTCATCACCGATACTCCGTTTCCTCCGTTGAAAGCTATTATGTTGCCTTTACCGGGGCCTCCAATGGTATTGTATTTTGGACCTTCGCCAATGCGGATACCGTCAATGCCATTAGGAAGCGGGTGCTGTCCGCTGATATCTGTCCCTATTTTATTGCGGGTAATGATGTTGTGATCAGTCCCTGTGGCATGTATTACAATACCCTGCTGGATATTACCAGAAATAAGATTACTGTCAACCAAATGATACATAGGAATGCCGTCAATAACGATGCCTGAAGTATTAGGCAATGCTTCGGTGCCGTTGGCTTTGGTGCCTATCAGGTTCCCGGTTACTGTGTCGCTGTTGGTTGAATTGTTGTATAAAAAAACTCCGTAGCCGCTGTTGCCCGAGATGAGGTTGCCCTCTCCTGGTTTCCGGCCTCCGAGCATATTGTATTTTGCCCCGTCATCGAACAACACCCCGTAAGTATTCGGGATAGCCGTTGTTCCTGTGATGTCAGTGCCAATGTAATTACCTGTGATGATATTGTGGTCGCATCCTGCACCAAATACAGGAATACCGTATGCCACATTGCCCGAAACCAGATTTTTTTCGGCAACAGTGGAGCCGCCAATGATATTGTTTTTTGATGTTCCTTCAATGCTTATTCCGTCGTAATTGCGTAATGCAAAAGTTCCTGTCCTGTCGGTTCCTACAAAATTCCCTTTTACCGTATTATTATTGGCGTTGGCTATCCGTATGCCAATATGATTGTTGCCGGAAACAATGTTTCTGTCGGCAGGCGTATTTCCGCCGATGATATTATATTGCGGGTTGCCTAATACCTCAATGCCAATGTAGTTGCCGGCAGTATCACTTGCGTTGTAATTGGTGCCGATATAGTTTCCTTTTATGACATTGTTTTGTGAAGCATTGGAAGTCATCTCCGTTATCTGGATGCCATAAGTGAAGTTGCATATTACAAATCCCGTTATGATCACTCCTGATGCATTAAAAATATGAAAAGCAAAATCAACCGTCCTGGTGCCGTCAAGGACTATCTCAGGCCCATCAGCATTGGTATTTCCCTGATTTACCGTTTGTGATGTGCCATCAATCACAATATTACTTTTGTTGATGTACGGCATGGTACTTTGTGGTCTGATGGTCCATGTGCCTTGTACCGCATTATAATTGACATCATTGACAGGAATGTTAAAAAGTATCTGGTGTGAGGTGCCGGGAGTCGCGTTGGCCATGGTGAGCGCGTTTCGTAATGAACCATTTCCGCTGTCGCTGGTGTTGGTTACGGTAAAATCTGCGGCATAAGTCACAGAAAAAATGCAAACTATAAAGAAAGTTAGAAAGATTCTCATATGGTAGGTTATCTGATAATATGAATTTTTTTAGTACAGGTATTATTTTGGGTCATTACTTTTATCAGGTATAACCCATCACTCAGTCCCTCGGTATCAAAATAGTATTGATTGATTCCGGCGGTGGTTTTTCCTGAAAAGGCATTTTTGACAAACCTGCCGCTGATATCGCAAATGTTTACTTCCAGGCTTTCCGGACCGGTTGTAAATGTCTTCAAAATAAAATACCGGCTGGCCGGATTGGGAAATACCTGGGCATTATCGGTGTTTTCAGCGGCCTCATCGATACTGGTAACAACAAAAAACTTCGGACTGATTTCTGAAGTGTTGCCATAAATATCCGTGGCTGTGGTTATGATGGAATCGCCGGGCAAAATATCCTGGGCAAAGTACGTCCAGTTTCCCGCCGAATCAACGCTGGCGGAGCCAAGGAATTGCATACATTGGCCAATAGCCGCCGAATCAGTATAGGAACGAAATACCTCAATGGTTATGTTGTACGGGCTTTGATAGGAATAGTCTATCATACCGGTGATATAGGTAATACCTGTGGCTGGATCGTAACCTGTTGAATTGATTTGCGGATAATTCATTAGTAAATTCGGGCCGCTGTCCGAATCGCCCGGGTCGTTTGGATTGGGGCCGGGAGGAAAAATATCGATCTGGCTCAATCCGTTATTGAACACGGCATTCCGCGTGATGGTATTGTTTAAAGTATTATTGTTGTTAATTATTAAGCCCGCGGTATCATTATTTGAGATGATGTTTCCGGGTCCAATCATGTTATTTGAAGATCCCTGGATTATGGCGATTCCCGCGCCGCCATTACCGCATGAATCGTTGTTGTTGCCGGTGACACCGATCTTATTATTCGATACAATATTGCTGTCGGCATGTTCAAACAGAATAACACCCATGTATTTGTTCCCGCTGATGGTATTGCCCGAAATGATGTTGTTCCTCGGGTTGGTAGCCAGGCCTATTCCGTTGTAGTTGCCAAAGCCCCCGGGAGCAGCCGCTCCAATGATGTTCCCGATAATTTGGTTGTGGTCGGTACCGAGGTCGGCAATTTCAATGCCATCGTAATAATTGCCGCTGATGATATTAGCATCTCCGGGAGCAGTGCCGCCGAGAATGTTATATCGGGTTCCTGCACCCAAAATAATTCCGATATAATTGGGGATAGTGTCTGTATTTGTTGCGTTAACACCTACTTTGTTCCCTTTAAATTCATTGTAATAAGTTCCTGTAGTGACAAAAAATATCCCGTAACTTTTATTCCCCGACAGCACGTTGTTGTTTATGATATTATGATGTGAGCCGCCGTCAACACAAATGCCTGTGGCGTTGGCAAGACGCTGATTTCCCGAGGCATTTACCCCGATATAGTTATATGAAGTGTTATTATACGAACTGTTCCCGTAATATACAAGGCCATAAACACGATTTCCCGAAATAATATTTCGCTCACCGGTGTTATTCCCGCCAACAATGTTGTATTTAGAAACGGTGTTGAGTTCAAGTCCGTTACCCTGTATTAAAGAATCTCCAATGGCAAAAAATCCATTCCCGGTAACATCGGGACCAATATAATTTCCAATTACTATATTACTGTCACAAGCTTCGAAATAAACTCCGATTTCGAGATTCCCCGATATGATATTCCTCTCAGCGGGACTTGTGCCACCAATGCAATTATGATTGCTGTTGCTTTTCAGCATTACCCCGGTGTGATTGGAAATAAAATTATTTCCGTCTTTGTTTGTTCCTATGTAATTTCCTTCCACAAAATTATTTCGTGTCCCGCTGCCGTTCATTACGATGCCGGCCTGGTAATTGCCCGAAATAATATTTCCTGATCCGGCGTTACTTCCTCCAATAGAAGTATTTCGCGCTCCTGCCAGAATAATGCCACAGCCATTTGGCACACTGTCGTTTCCGCTGATATCCGTACCAATATAATTCCCTGTAATGATATTATTAGCCGATGAGGTGCCATTAATAACAACGCCCGATGTGAGGTTCCCTGAAATAATATTTTTATCTTGGGAACCCAATCCTCCAATAATATTTCCCGAAGCGTTGTCAATGGCAATACCGTAATTATTGGGCAGTTTCTTCGTCCCTGTGCGGTCTGTGCCTATTTTATTTCCTTTGAAATTATTGTTCTGTGAACCTGTAATGCCGACACCTCCCAGCGTATTTCCGGAGATCAGGCAGTTGAGGACATGGTTGCCTGATGCTCCGTTAGCAAAACCAACTCCATAGTCATTTGGAGCAGCAACGGTTCCATCGAAATTTGTTCCCAAATACATTTCCCTGATCGTACTGTTGATGCAAGTGCTGTTATAGAATGTTACTCCATAGGTAAATCCTGTTATTGTCAAACAACAGATAGTATTGTTGGGAGAAGCGATTACAAAACATGTTGTGAGGGCGTTTCCGTTTTGTATGATGATTTCCGGTCCGTAAGGGTTGCAATTTCCTTTATTAATAGTTTGGGTGTTTCCGTCAATATAAAGTAGCCCGCCTGAATAATCTGCAATAGGTGGCAACATTGAAGTCAATATAATTGTCCATGTGCTGTCTGTATTGTTAAATCCGGCATCGGCGTATGGAATATTAAAGGCTACCGTATCAGCTCCTGAATGATTGTTTGCATTGGTGATTGCTTCGTTTAACGAGCCTGCACCGTTACTCAATGTATTAACAACGGTATAGGTGTTCGAATAAGTATTAATACTTATTAACAGTATAATTAAATAATTCAGTATGTTCAAGCATTTCATCCGTTAATTATTTTGAATTATTAATAATAAGTTCTTTGATTTCTTTTTCATCAAGGTAGATTCTCTTTTTTTTCTTTTTGTATTTTTCGCTGGCATCCGAATAGTTATACAGGTAATTATTGAAATCATATAGTTGCCATCCGAGACCGTGTCTGATAGCTTCGATGTCGGTTTTTGCCTCCAGTTTACGCCGGTATGCTCTGGACATATAACCAATGCCGGTCCCTATCATTTTGCACATATTTTTATTTGAATAATCAAGAATGTGGCCCAGTTCATGTCCGATGATTCCTGTTCTTTGATTATAGTTGAGGCGTGAGGGCAGCAGGCCGGTGAAATCTTTTTTTATGTTTGCATATACACGGTAAATACGTTTCTTGCGGTTTGCCAGCAGTTTTTTTGCAGGCCGGGCAGCCATGCTAAAGTTGAATTTTTTCAACTTCATTTCAATATTGGTTGCCTTAAGTTCCGGATAGTGGGAAATCGCAGTATAAAAAGCCAGTTCAAATTCCGGAGGGATGTTGTAGCAGTTTGGGTAAGAACTTTTCAGCGAATCAAGTATGGAGACATAATACATGCTGTCGCACCGGATCGGAATAATTGATTCCTGAGCTTTGCAGGCAAAGCAATCAATAATAATGATCGCCAACAGTATTATTTTCCGCTGTAATGATTTAATAAAATTTTTCAAATTCGCTTATTCAAATGCTTTAATAATATTCGGTTCATTAATCAGTGCTTCCATTTTCATTTTAACCGCTTTCAACGCGCCTTTTTTAGCAGCTTTCTGAGGACTCCAAAAACTGCCTCCGAACGCTTCGCGGCTTGTTTTAACGCTATTTTCAGCAACAATATTACCGTTGTTGTCCAGCACTTGCAGCAAGACAAGGCAATAAAGGTCAGCTTTCATATAAGTGTCGGTTTTCCATTCCAGTATCCTGATGTACAGCGACCGTGGCGCCTGTGTTTTTACCAGTTCGGCTATGACTGCCTCTTTGGTTAGTCCCGATCGTGTTGCTACTTTGTTTAAATTGATACTGTTTTTTTCCAAGGCCTTTCCAACAACATCAAGAATATCATCTGCTAATGGTTTTCCTGATTTAGTGGTGATGTCGTAAGGTATCCCTACTCCGGAGCGCAAATTACCGCAGTAGGTGGCGCTTTTTGAACCATCGACAACGTATTGGCGCTGATCATGAATGGCAAGAGCAACAGGGTTATTGCTTTTAATCTGGGTTGATATAATGACCTCATGATACGGGTGTTTATTTCCAAATGCAAACATCTTTCAATATTTTTTTGAACTACTAAAATAGTAATTTTTTTCTACCATCAACCACCGACACCTAACAGGTTTTCAATAATAAAATATTTCGAAAATATTAATTAGAAAACCTGTTAGGTGTTTAACGACACCTTTAAAAAATTACTATTTTAGTTAAAAACTTTGTATATGAAAATTGATGCTATCGAATCTGGGGCGGTTTACCATATCTTTAATCGGGGAAACAATAAGGAAAACCTTTTTATCGAAGAAAAAAATTATAAGTATTTTATCTCCTTGATGGAGAAATACCTTGCAAATATCGCTGATATTTATTGCTATTGTCTGATGAAAAATCATTTTCATTTGTTGTTGAAGATAAAAGAATCCACAAATATTGCTGAAGAAAAATACCGAAAAAAACCACATCTTGCTTTTTCACATTTTTTTAATTCTTATACAAAAAGCATAAATAAAGCGTATAACCGCACCGGCAGCCTGTTTCAGGAGCATTTTCACCGAAACCGGATTACAGAAGATGATTTTTTTAAAAATGTGGTGGCCTACATTCACCTCAACCCAGAAAAACATGGGTTCGTAAAAGATTTCAGGAATTATCCCCACTCTTCATATGCCGATTTTTTTTCTGAAAGAAAAAGTTTTATTGATAAAGATTTCGTTATCAACTTTTTCGGTAATATCGCCAATTTTGAAGCGTGGCATTGTCAGAAGGAATGGCTGTTAAAAGGGATTATCGAAGATTTGTAATATTAAAAACCAACAGGTTTACAAATCAGAACTAACAGGTTTACAAACAATATAAGTTACGAAAACCTCTATTATTGCAAACCTGTTAGTTCTTATTAAAAATTGTAAACCTGTTAGTTCTATATACCTTATCCCGAAACTTTCACCCGTATTCCTTCGGAATGGGCCGAAAATTCCGGAGCATACATACACTGAATGGTAGTAACCCCGTTGGAAAAATCGCCTTTCTGCGCCACACGCAGCGGATATTCAAAAACGTATGTCCCTTTTTTCAAAAACGAAATAAAGAAGTTGGTGGCAGCATCGCCGGTGCTTTCGTAATATCCCAGCCCGCCCTGGTATTTGTATTGCGACAACACATTTATCGGTTCAAATCCCGATGCCCGCATATCTTTCATGTGGATGTATTCCATGTCGCGGTCAACGCGGAGTTCAATACGTACTTTTATTTTGTCTCCAAGTTTCAATTGGGTATCCTCTGTTACCGGAGTAATCACCGGACCATGGTCTGAGTTGCGTTCAACAAAAAGTTTCTTTCCCAGTTTGAGCGGCGTTTCTGCAACTGTTATTTTATCCAACTGTTCAAAATGCTGCCAGTACAGAGCTCCCCAAGCCACACCATCGTCGGTTTTGCTGACTTTCACTTTTCCCATCTCCGGCTTAATAGCTTCATCAAACCAGGATGTTCTGAAATATCCCGTACCCGACTGTTGTTTAGCATCAGGAAGGTTTTTAGGATCAACAAGCATTCCACCCAGCGAAATACTTACCTGAGGATCTCTGGCGAGCCAGTCGGTGCCCCGCAGCAACAGAGCATAACAAGCTTCCGCTGTGGCTTTGGTGGTTTTCCAGTTTTGTGTCTGTTTCTGCTTGAGCAGCCATACCTTCATATCTTCCACGGATTGCTTGTCGTTGGCCACTTCATCAAAACATTCAATCAGCAGGGCTTGTGTTTCAATGGGTGCCTGGTACCAATAGTATCCGTAATCCATATCTTTCCAATACATACCCATTTCATCATTGAAAATTGCATTTTCTTTCAATGATTTTACGATATCTGTAGCCGTTGCTTTATCGTTCAGGCGATTCATTGCCAGGGCTATCATGCCTTGCAGGTACCGGTTGTTGGGCAACCAGTATTTTTTTGCTTGTCCGAAATAATAGTCGAAGGCCTTTTTATTCTTAGACTCTATGGGAATATCTTTGATGAAATAGCTGCGTGCATAAAGATACTGAATTTGTATCCCTCCAAGGTGATTTTCAAACATATGATCCGGATCATATCTTAACAGCCATTCATAGTCCTCCCTCACACGGTCATCAAGGTAACGCGAGCCTCGTTTAACCATGTTCCATACTTTATATTGATCCCGGACATCACGGACGCCAAGTTTGTCGAGATGGCCGAAACCTGTGATGATATGCTGGGTGATATATCTGTCATCAGGCATGCCGGGAAACCATGTCCAACCGCCGTTTGGAACCTGCAGTTTTTCAAGTTTTTTTAGTGCTTTTTCTATTTCGCCTTGCATACGTTTGGCTTCCAGTAGCACGCCAATATTACGTTTTGACTGCGATTCGTTTTTGGCTTCCATCACCCAGGGGGTTTCTTGCAACATAAGGTATTTCAGGTCCTGATTTTTTTCAAGGTTTGATAGGAGCGCATCGGGAGTGATGTTTTTCCAGCTGTCGAAAACTTCTCTGATTTTAGGGTTGGAGTTGGCTATGTAGGTAGCGATGCTGTTGGCATAAAAACGGCTGAAAATTTGTTCGGTACATTCATACGGGTATTCTATCAGATAGGGCAGGGCCTGTACCGCATACCACGAAGGGTTGGATGTAAATTCGAGCGTGAGTTTGTAATTTTTCAGCGTGTTGGATTTATAGGCATTGATGAGCTTTTCGAGCGAAAAGTTCTTTGACTGATTGCCACGGATAGGCAGTGGCAACGTTTCGGTAACCAGCATTCGGTTTGTCAGCACGGGAATGGTCATTTCTTCGCCGTCGCTGAAATTTCCCGCTTTGGCAACAACCTTATAGGTAATGGCAGCAATGTTTTCCGGTACTGATAAAGTCCATTCCACGGCTTTGCTTTGTCCCTTGGGTATTCCTACACATTTCACCTGATCGGTGTTTTTCATCAGCAGGTCAATAGGTTTCTGTGTGCTTGCATCGAAGAGCATGAGAGAGGCATCGGCAGTAATGGAATCATTGGCAAGGTTGGTGATTTTCGCGGAGAAAACTATTTTGTCGTTTTCACGGAAAAAGCGAGGAGGATTGGGCATCACCATCAGGTCTTTCTGGGTGAGTACCTCTTTTTGAATCTGCGAAAACTTAAGGTCTTTGGTGTGTGCCAGTCCCATAAACTTCCACTTGGTAAGCGCTTCGGGCACGGTAAATGTTATGACAATCTCACCGTTTTCGTTTGTAAGCAGGTGAGGGTAGAAGAACGCTGTTTCGTTGAAGTTGGTTCGGGTTTTTATGTCTGTCAGACCATCCTGGCGGCTGTCTTTTTTTTCGCCGCCGCTTGCCTTATCCTTGGATTGTTCAGTCGCAGAAGTTTCGAAATTTGCCATGGCAACATCCCCTTCGGCATGACCTGTCGCACCTGCCAATGGTGCAGCTGCTTCCGCTTTTTTCATAGCCCTTCCGTTTTTGCTTTGTAATGTAGTAACCGAAATATCATTAATTTCTGCCTCATCAATTCCTGCTCCATCGTAGTCGGCATAATAAGCATAACCACGGTTATAACGATAGTAATAGTTGTCATACCCAAACCAGTTCAGGTAATCATAAGCGCGATAATTGAAATACACATAAGGGTTCCAGTTTACAGAATAAATAGACGAGCCAACAGACGAAAAGCCACCGGTCGCATCCCAGTATTTTTGCATGTAATAGTGATTATAAAGGCTTAAGAACCATGAGTTAGGGCGGTAAGCATCGAGTGACGCATCATACATTCCTGCCAGCATTTCGGCGGCTACCTTTTCGCCATTCTTTCCCTTGATTTTGATTTTCCATTCTTCGTTTTGTCCGGGAAGCAGTTTATTACGAAATGTTTCAAAAGTAATGTCCAATTCCTTGTTAGAGTATGGAACTTCTACGCTAACATTGTACTGGAACACCCTGCTATGACGCACAAAAGAAAAATGAACGGCGAAGTTGCCACGGTATTCTTCTTTGATGGGGATGGAAATTTTTCTCAATTCATTACTGAGTTTTATCCATTGTTTCTGAATAATATTGTTCCGGACTTCCACTTCCATCAGCACGCTTACATTTTGTTCTTTGGTGCCTATCAAAAAGGCTGCTTCTTCGCCGGGTTCGCCCTTGGCTTTTAATGTGGAGAACCATGCAAAATCATTCACAGGAATCGTTTTATCGGCATTTGAGTATACTGTGAAATAAGAAAAAGACTGAACCTTTTCACCAAATTTATCAACGGAGTTAATCTCCAATACATATTGTCCTGAAGGCCACGAGGAAAGGTTGGGAAGAGAAAGCAGCGAGTCTTTTTGGGTATCAAAAGTGTTTTCCAGTAATTTGCTTCCTTTGGCCCATTTGGAGGTGTTGGATTCGTTCTCGTACTGATCATAAGGGAACCACAGGTAATAATCGTTTTTTGAGATTGTTTTCATATCCGGCTCTTTCCATAACCTGTTGCGGAAAAGTTTTTCAGGCTGTTTCAGCTGGTGGATTACGATGTTGCCTTTTGCATATTCGTAAGAGCCGCTTAAATTGGTTGTGGAGATAACGTAGGTGTCTTTGCTGCTTTTTTCTATTTCACCGGGCATGTCAACATTTACAAGCAGTGCTTTGTATCCCGCATTCATGATGGTTTGCGAAGATCGTGTTTCTCCGTTGATATCGGTAACATCAGCAGTGATCTGATAGGTAAATGTCGGATCAGATTTTTTACTCACTTTGTAATCGGGTATGGCCGTGAAATCTATACTGAATTCACCATTTTCATTGGTTACGGTGCTCCCGTTCAGAATTTCCATTTGTGGCGAGCTGGGATAATACCCGTACCAGTAGTACCACCAGTAAGGGAACCTGACGGTGCGCACCACGCGGTATTTTACCTGAGCATTGTCGATGTTCGACCCTGCATAGGCAACAGCAGAACCTTTTACGGTAACTTTCTCACCAAGTTTGTAAGTTCCTTTTACCGGTTCAAATTTTACCTCAAATTTCGGTCTTTTGTACTCTTCCACTGAGAAATAAAGGCTGCCCCACGAATCGGCAAGATGCATCTGCCCGTTAAGCGATCCGGTGGGTAAGATAAATGTGCCGCTGAAGGTGCCGTATTCATTGCTCGTCAGCTTGGTTTCGGTCACTTTCTGGTAGTTGACGTCGTACAAAATCACATTGGTTTCCGTCAACGGTTTTATGGCTGAGGTTTCTCCATCAGTTTCCAGCAATAAACCTTTAAAGTATACTGTCTGCCCGGGCCGGTATATCATCCTGTCGGTGAAAAATATTGTCCTGTTTTGTTTTGTATTGGCGTATTTGGGCGCTTTGTACATGTAAAAATCTGATGATTTCAACTTGTCATTATTATAGGTAAACTCCACAAAAGAGTTGTTGTAATTATTGTTGGTTGATATTACTTCAACCATTCCGTCTTCGTTGCTTGTATATCGGGCACCGCTATGGTATTCGTATCTGCGTGTGGAGTAATTATAAACTTCACTAAATACCTGTGCTGAAACACCTTTCATGGGTTGCCCGTTTTGCCTGTCCAGCACAACAAACTGTGTGTTGCCGCTGGTAAGGGTTCGTTTCATGTATGAAATGTTTGATACCCACAGATCAGTATAGGCCACCGCTTCGGTATTATAGGTAAAGCCAGCGTCCGTTCCGATAAGGATGATATAAAACCCTTTTTCAA
The DNA here is from genome assembly GCA_018004645.1 of Bacteroidales bacterium. Taxonomy (GTDB): domain Bacteria; phylum Bacteroidota; class Bacteroidia; order Bacteroidales; family CAIWKO01; genus CAIWKO01. The sequence continues at coordinate 448 of JAGNBV010000057.1, read as the reverse complement.
GTTCGGGAAATTTAATCTCTGTTGAATGTCCCTGATAGTCTTTAGGATCGGGAAGATCCACACTGAATTGTTTCGATGGGGTAAGCTTTACCAGGGCTTTGATTAACTTGTCATCGTAATAATATTCATGTGTCAGTTTATCAAACCATTCATAATTGGTTTTGCATATTCTGATATGTACTTTGCTAATGTTGCGGTAAGTAAGCAGCCCGCGGAATGGCTGGTCGGGGACATTGACATTTTCTGCGGTGAGAACCAGCGACCTCTCCTTTATTTTTTTCTGCAATGCGATGCAGTTTTTTGAGCCAAAGGCATCAGGATATTTTTTTATGGCGATGTCGCATAATTCATAGGCTTTTTTTAGTTTCCACCGGTCAATTTCGTTATTGGCCGTTGCATAATTGTTTCCTTCGGTGTAGTAATAATTGGCTATTTTATAAATTACTTC
>JAGNBV010000056.1 GCA_018004645.1 Bacteroidales bacterium | reverse complement strand
TTGAGTATTAATATTTTCGATAAAGAGCCTCTAAATCTGCTATTTGCAAAACCCTCTTTACAATATTTCAAAGAACAAAATTATAACCAATTGATTTTATTTGATTTATAACGAAACGCTACTGATTCAAAATATTTATTCATTTTCGCGCCTTGCCGGGGATGAAAAATTATTAGTGTGACTGCTACATTTTTCATTTTTAAAATTATCTTTGTTTATATTTTTAAATTTTTCCGGGATGAAAAAACACAGATATTTTTTTTGCGCACTGCTGTTGTGTGCCTTAACAACTGTTGTTACGGGCGCATACTCACAAAATAGTTTTAGCGCCTTATCAGGTGTGACAACAGGCAATAAAATTGATCATTATAAAGCCGAAACGGAAGGGTATTTTGTTTGTCCGGTAAATACCAGCAAAGGAATTGTTCTGTCAAACAATTTTGCTTCAAAACTCTATCTCATTGATGATGAAAACCTGGTGGAGCTTGTCTCTGCGCCGGGTTGCGGCAGATATTTTACGCTTTCAGCCGATAGGTCTGCAGTAGGTTTTAAACTCATCAGGCAGAATGGCATGCAGGTTCCCGCCATCTATGACCTGAACGCTATGAAAGTAATTGAATTGTCAGCTCCTGTGGATTTGTGCGGGCAGGTGAGTTTCAGTAATAACGGCAAAATAGTCTATACCGTGGGAAATAATCTTTGTGTTGTTCAAAACGGGAATGTTTCACAGTTTCCGCTGGGAACCTATACCAACATTGCCCCGGTATCGCCTGATGGCAACTTTGTCATTTTTAATAACGATGCCGATCAGTTGTTGATGATAAACCTGGCTACCGGACAAATAACACAAATTACTGACAACGCGCAGGGCTACATGTATCCGAAATGGTCTCCGGACGGTGATAAGGTGGCTTTTTCTACATTAGCGGGCACGATAAAGGTATGGGTTAAATCTTCCGGCACTTTTTATACTATCGGCACAGGGGCGAACTACACCTGGTCGGACGATTCACAATGGATCATTTATAATGTTGTTACAGCGAGTGATTTTGAATTTTTGGGCTCCGAAATTTTCAAATCCCGTTTTGACGGAACCGCTGTGGCTCAGTTGACCCATACTCCCGGCACTCACGAGATGTATCCGGCTTTCGGCTCTGCAGGTACTTTTATTTACAGCACCTATAACAGACGTGAAATAGCCCGGTCACCATTGTCAACCGGTGTTGCCCAGAAGCAAATCACTTCGGTGCTGGTAAGGTCCGAAGCTCCGCTACCCTTAGATACTTTGGGGCCTGATGATTTTTCACAGAAAAAAAGCAAGGCCAACACCATGGTTGCCGGTGATGTTCCCTATTGCCATCAGGTGTACGACACGCCTACCTGGCATTCGGGATGGTGGTCCTGTGCACCAACCACAGCCATTATGGCATTAGCCTATTTTAACAGGCTGCCCAAATGGCCAACCACGGTAAATCATGGTAAGTCCTGGGATCCGCATACCAGCAATTATGGTTCATATGTTGCCGACCGGTACAGATTCAGAGAGGTATATTATGAAACTACCTCCGACGATTATGCCGGCAACACCAGTTATGGAGGATACGGATATATGTGGGGACTGGGCTCTCCCAGTTCTTATATGGATAATTATTTTCAAAACCACGGCATGACTTCGGTAAGGTCGTCGTCCACCACCTTTACTAATGTGCAGACCGAAATCAATAACAATTATCCTTTTTCCATCTGCAGCACCATTACCTCTGCGGGGCACCTGACACTGGCGGTAGGTTACGTTAACGGACAGCACACCATCATTTATAATGACCCGTACGGGAATAAGAACAACGGGTATCCCAATTACTACGGAAAAAATTCATATTACGACTGGCCGGGTTATAATAACGGATACCAGAACATCAATTCCATGGCATGGTCGGCATCATCTGAAACCACTCAGCCAACATACAGTAACACAATAATTGATGATAATCATTATGATCATGGCTTTTATATCTATAATCAGGGCGTCAGCCACATGAGGTATTTCCGCGATAACATTTCGGGAGGGTATAACGGGCATTTCTGGTGGACATACACCAGTGCCGCCACCACCCTCGACACCTGCTATGTTACCTGGACACCCACACTGACCAATACCGGCTATTATACCGTATCGGCTTATGTGCCCAATTCTACCAATGTTACAGCAACCACCGCCCGATATAAGGTTTATTATTCAGGGGGAAGTACCACCGTCATCAAAAACCAGGCTACACAACTCGGGCAATGGGTTTCGCTCGGGTCTTTTTTGTTCAATCCTGCCAACCAGCATTATGTCAGGGTAGGCGACGGATCGGGTATCCTGGGCCAGAAAGTGGCTTTTGATGCTGTAAAATGGGTGTGTACCGTGCCCGCTACTGCGGGGACGATATCGGGAAGTACCACAGTGTGCCAGGGCCAGACATCGGTAACCTATACGGTGCCGGCCATTGCCAACTCAACATCTTATTCATGGACGTTACCCACTGGCGCAACAGGTACAAGTACTACCAACAGTATTACTGTTAATTACGGCACATCAGCCGTTTCGGGTACCATAACCGTCCGGGGAGTTAATTCCTGCGGTACGAATGGAACGGCCGCCTCCCTTTCAATAACCGTCAATCCGCTGCCAGTGGCTGCCGGAACCATCACAGGCAGTGCCACGGTATGCCAGGGCCAGACCTCAGTAACCTATACAGTACCGGCAATTACCAATGCTACCTCCTATGTGTGGACTTTGCCCACGGGAGCCACCGGTACCAGTACCACCAACAGCATTACCGTAAATTTTGGTACGTCAGCGGTATCCGGCACCATTACCGTCAAAGGCCACAATAACTGTGGTGATGGCACAGCGGCATCAAAGGCCGTAACGGTCAACCCCTTGCCTGTGGCTGCAGGAACCATCGCCGGCAGCGCCACGGTATGCCAGGGACAGACTTCAGTAACCTATACAGTACCGGCTATTACCAACGCCACCTCTTATGTGTGGACTCTGCCCACAGGGGTTACAGGCACCAGCACCACCAACAGCATCACGGTTGATTTCGGCTTGTCGGCCGTATCCGGAACCATCACCGTTAAAGGGCACAACGACTGCGGCGATGGGATAGTGGCATCAAAGTCAATCACGGTAAACCCGTTACCGGTCACTGCGGGCACTATCAGCGGCAGCGCCACGGTGTGTCAGGGCCAGACAGCGGTAACCTATACCGTGCCGGCTATTACCAATGCCACCTCCTATGTTTGGACCTTGCCCACAGGAGCCACAGGTACCAGTACCACCAACAGCATTACGGTTGATTTCGGCTTGTCGGCCGTATCCGGAACCGTCACTGTTAAAGGGCACAACGATTGCGGCGATGGGGTAGCTGCCTCTCAGTCAATCACGGTTAATCCTTTACCGGTGGCTGCGGGCACTATCAGCGGCAGCGCCACGGTGTGTCAGGGACAGACAGCGGCAACCTATACCGTACCGGCTATTACCAATGCCACCTCTTATGTGTGGACACTGCCCACAGGGGTTACAGGCGCCAGTACCAGCAACAGTATAACGGTTGATTTCGGCTTGTCGGCCGTATCCGGAACCATCACCGTAAAAGGGCACAACGACTGTGGTGATGGGGTGGCTGACTCGATGGCCATTACTATCAATCCCTTACCGGCTGCGCCAACAGCTTCAACAACAATTGAATATTGTCAGGGCGAATTGTCAGCACCCCTGACTGCTGCGGGTAATAATCTGATGTGGTACTCACTCCCCGCGGGAGGCACAGGAAGTGCTGTTGCACCAACTCCTTCGACTATTGTCGCCGACACGGTTCATTATTATGTCAGCCAGAATGTTGACGGTTGTGAAAGTTCACGTACAGATATAATGGTTACTATACTGGCTATTCCCGGCACACCCACTATTGTCATTGCATATCATGACTTAATTTCAGATGCTCAGGACGGAAATCAGTGGTATGGACCAAACGGCCTTATTGCCGGAGCCGACTCCAGTGTGTATTCGCCTGTTTCCGAAGGTAGTTATTATGTGATTGTAACCCAAAACGGATGCAGTTCCGATACTTCAAATGTGGTGGAATTTGTGTTTTCCGGCATGGAATCGCATCAGGGGGAAAGCGCAATCAGGTTATATCCCAATCCTGTATCAGACGAGTTGATTTTGGAAATGGACGGGAACAAAGAACCGGTAGATTTTGTGATATACAATAGCTTTGGGGCCGAAGTGTACAAAGGCGTTTTATTGCATCAGACACAGGTGCGTACCGGAAACTTCGCCCAGGGCGTTTACCTGATAAAAATTGATGGGGTAAAAGCTGTTGAGTTCAGAAAAATTGTAAAAAAATAATTGACCGGGATTAATACCCCTGCTATTTGAAGTTGCAGGAGGACTTAAAAGTCTGGATATTTTTAGTGGTGCTGTTGTTTGGTTGAAATGACTCCGGGACGATCAGGAATTATTGATCTTTATGAATAATGATGCTGCCGCCGGGATAGATCACAGACAAAGCATTATCTATCCTGACCTTACAACTGGTATTACCTGATGGCAGCGAGATTAGCATATTGGAATAGGGATCAATATCTTTATCGGAATCAGGAATGCCCAATCCGGTATCAGCGAAAGCATCGTTGGGGCCATATACACGAATACGTACTGACTGGCTACTCCTGTTATTGACAAATATCATGGTCGTGTCGATACCGGGGTAAGGCATTGCAACTGGGACTACTGTCGCAGGGCTTCCAATGGCAACAGAAGTATGATTGGTTATGGCAGTTGCCAGTTTTGCGTATTCCTGTTGGTATGCTTCCAGTGTATGAGGCCCGTACAGTGTGCAGGCGCCTTCATAGTTTTGTGTCTGATACTCCTCATAAGTGGTACAGTACCCGCAGTAGGCATTGGAATACAAAGTCAGGGCAACGGTGGTGCTGGTGTCCAGCTGGCTTTTTATGGATGCTTTCAGGCGTCTTCCCGACATGGTTGTCATTTCTCCCGGAACTCCGGCTATGGCAAGTTTTCCGATCTTTATTAATTGTATTGGGACAACATTTGGAACCAGCGGATACGGGGTGGCGCGTCCAACATTCCATAGGATAGGTTTGGGCTCTTGTCCCGCTTCTTCCTGGGCATCTGGTGATGGGAGTACCCAGCCGGAGGGGAGTTTGCCAATTAGCGCCTGGCGTATGATAGTGCGTGTAGTGCTTTCAATAAGAGTGATGTTGTCGGTGGTAATGCCCTCTCTTAGATTTGAAGGAATGCTCAACCCCATGACCACACCATAACCCTTGCTGTCTTCTGTACTTCCGGCGGCCATTGATAGACCCACTGCAGCCGGCCAGGTCCGTTTCCCGGCAATGCTGTCCACCACAATATTTGACATGTCAAGGTGAGTATATTTATAACTAATCCCGTTGGCTAGTTCTGTACTAGCCGAATTGTAAAGTTCTTTTGCCTTGAGATACATCTTGTTCCCGTATTCTTTCATGTGGAGTACTTCGCCGGGGCCTCCTTCCGGGACTTCATATTTTACATTTCCCGAAACATCTCCGGCTGTGGTGTTTGCAAAAGCAGCTACAAAGGTTTCATCCGGATCTACTGATGTTCCCATGGCTGTTTCAAAACACTGTGAAGCCCATCCCTGAACATCGCCGGTGATCAGGGTATTTTTCTGCCCTCTGGTCGTCGGATGCAGGCCATACCAGGTCAAAACTCCGATGGGTTTGGAAATCCCGCCGTTGTTTTTTACAAATTTCAACAATAACATTTCGGTATCAATGCTGTCGGCATAGCTGTTCAGTTCTGAGGGAGGATTGTTCACATAAGCGTCTCTGGAACGGTTTCTTCCGCAATCCACCAGGTTGCCTTTGTTAAAATATACCTTTCCGGGGCCGAGGTTTTTATGTGCTTTTCTCATGGCTTCCACAATGCCTTTTACGATATGGTCAAGGCACATCTGGTCAAAGCCTCCGATAGTAACATTATAAAGAAAATATTCCGAAAAACCTCCCGGGGCGCTGTGGGTGTGCGTTCCGGAAATCAGCACATTATCAATGTTGTATAAATGATGAAAGGTGGTGTCGTTTTGCAGGGCTTCAATAACCTTTGTTTTGACCACCTGATTACAGGAAAGCATATCGAACACGATGATGGCTATGCGTTTCTGACTACTGGCATCGGCAATAATGAATGCTCTGGCATACAGGGGCGTTTCCACTTCTGTGGTTTTCTGATAGTCGTCGGCCATACCCTGCATGCCCATCCCGAAAGTAGGATACGTTACATCGGCTATCCCGGTTCCTATAAGAAAATTTCCTGATGGGGTCTGAGCATAATTCAACCGGCAGAAAAAGACGGCAAAAAATAGTATTAAAAGTTTTTTCATCATATTATTGAATAACTAATTTGCGGATAATGTTATTCTTGTCATTTTTTATCTGAAGAACATAAGCTCCCCGTGGCAGCCAGGTCAAATCAAGTTGCTGCACAGTATTAGCCGTGGAGGAGCTATTTGAGTACACTTGTTGCCCCGATAATGAAAATATCGAAAGTTCAGCATCAGAAATATTTCTGATATCAATATTGATCAGTCCGTTTGACGGGTTGGGATAGACAGTTACAAAAGAATTGTTTTCGATAATTTCGGTGTTTATAGTGTTGTCTATCAAAACGCGGACACTATCCACTCCTATGTCGGTATTGCCGAAATCAGATGTTGCCCTGAACCTGACTACAGCGTGAGGCGTTGTGGAGGATCCCAGAGAAAGGTAATGGTGTGTCCAGCCTGTGGAGGAAGAAAGTGAAACCACGGGGCTGTAGCTAATCCCCCCGTTTTCAGAAAGCAACACCGACAAAGAATCCTGGCCGTTTTCATTATAGTGCCAGAAATCCAGTGCCTTGTAGCCTTGAAGCGTAAAATCAAGGCATAGGTCTAAATTACCCGATGTGCCCGGGCCGGCATCAAAAGTGTGAAACCTTGCTGAATGTGAGTTGCTGTCATTCCCGGCAGGCGGGAAGTTTCCTGAAGTCAGACTAATCCATCCGGCGGTAAAACCCTCATCATCGCGGCGCCAGGAGTTGTTGCCGCGCACCGGAGTATTGTTCCAAAAGATTGACGGCACATCATTAGAATCTTTTTTATTGATCCAGACTCCGTCAAAATTTTCTTCGAAAGGCAGGGTTGCATACGCATTAATCCAAACGGTTTTTGTGGCTGTATCGTTGGAGTAGTCAATGTCATTAAGGGAATTGGGGTATTGTGTCCAGGCTTTTATGATAAAGGGACCTCCGGTGGTGAAATCGTAATTTCCGATAATAACGGAGGAATCGATTGCATTTGTTGCCAGGCCGCTGCTGTTTAAATATACATAGGGGGTACATGCGACACCATTAACGGACCATCCTACCGCTGTGGAATTCAGGGATGCATTTCCGAAATTTTTTATGCTGACCCTTACAGGATTATTTCCTGTACCAGCTGATGAATCGGGGAGGGTGATGGCAAAAATACCCGCATCGTTAGGCCCGGAAACCTTAACCATTATGTCATCAATCATAATATCATAGCCAAAAAGGCTTGTAGCTTTTAAAATGATATGGTTTTTTGTTCCGTTAAAAGATGCCGGAATCATAAAAGAATAGCGATACCATCCCGTGATGGCTTCAACCGGCGGTTGCCCCTTGTGGCGGATGATCTTTCCCAGATGAACGGCTCCTGAAAGTATCGAAGTGTCGTTGATGTAAACATCAAGGCTGTCGTATGTATTAGGGTAACTGTTATCACGGAACATCCACAGTGAAATCGTTCCGGAATTTGATCCTGTCCCCGACAGGTCAATTGGTGGTGAAACAAGGATTGCGGATTTTCCTGTTTTGAGGTTATATCCGAAGAATCTTGTAAAGCCTTCGCCGGAGTGCGCCCCACAAACCGCATCAGTTCCGGTAATTACTCTTTCCCATATTGATTTAGAACCCTCGCCGCTTACCTGGCGCGTTGACCATCCTGCAGGCGGAAATGCCGTAGAATCAAAATATTCATTTATGAGAACCTGTCCCTTTGACAGATAAGAAATCATGAATAAAAACAAAACCAGTAGTAAGTTTTTCATTTGAGAAATATTTCTGAGCCTTATTGTTTTGGGACAAAATTATGACTTTTTTCTGTAAAAAGGGCTTTTCGTGTATAAGAGGAGGTGGGAGAGAGGCTGTGTTTTAAGTCCAATGCAACGTTGTGTACTCCTAAAAGTCTGCTGTTTCGGTTTTTTAGGTTAAAAACTGACAGATTTTGATTTTTGAGACCACCTTCCAAAAAGGAAGGATGTTAGGTACAACGCCTGACCCGAGATTAAAACCGTCGCAACACATTAAACATATTCAAATCGAATTAAAAAGTGAAGCATGTCAATGTGTTAAAAATCAAAAAGTAAAACACGGTAAATGTTAATGTCGGAAAAATATTTTAATTTTTAAAAAAAATGGAAAAAATTGAGTGTATATTTACAGTCTTTAAATAAAATTATTCTTAACCATATTAAAGTGCGGAGTCAGCACTATAATCACTGTCGTAACATTATGAAGAAATTTTTTATTTTTTTTGTAATATGTCTTTTTTACAGTTCAGCGACTGTCCTGGCAACAGATGTTTCAGGTACGATTTCGTCCAATACCACATGGAACCTTGCCGGAAGCCCGTATGTGGTAACCTCCTCCATAACCATTAATCATGGGGTAACCCTTACCATTGACCCGGGAGTTAACGTGAGGTTTGATGACGGACAAGGCATAGCTGTTCTTGGAGGATTGAATGCCACAAATGTAATTTTTACTTCCAATAACGGCAGCCCTACGTCTGGTATATGGGGTAATTTTCAGGTTGGCAATGGCAATCCGGCAGATTCCGGGAGTGTCGTACTGAACTCCTGCCAGTTGTTGTACGGATCGCAGTTTAATGTGGCCAGTGGCACTGCCACACTGAATGGCACTGATATCAGTAATTTTACCAACCATACTGTCTGGATAGATAATTGGGGACGCTTTAATATGACCGGGGGAAATATCAATACTAACAATGCCGGAGCCGCAGCCTGGGGTTGTGCTGTTTTTGGAATTGTATGGTCACATGCCAGCCTTTCGGGGGTGACTATACAGCATTACAGCAATGGAGTGCATTTGAATCCCGGGGCCACCATCAGTATTTCAGATATGAATATCACAAATTGCGGATGGCCCATATCTTTTAGCGATGGCGCTTCTGACTTTTCGGTGAGCGGTTCAAATTCGTTTATCGGAAACGGGAATAATGCCGTGCTTATCAATGGCATGGAACTTTCGGACACACTGGCCCTGCCGGAAATCAATATTCCGTATTATTTTCCAAGTGGCATGCAGGTTAATCCCAGCGGATGCCTGATTGTCGGATCAAATAATGTACTGAAATTCCAGGATAATACAATTCTGAATATCAATGGAACTCTTATTGCTGAAGCCAGTACAGGGGAAGGCATCTATTTTACTTCTTTTCGGGATGATAACTGGGGCGGGGACGCCAATAACGATGGTTCGGCTACAGCACCGGCAACGGGAAATTGGTATGGAATACGTTTCAGCGACCCCAGCCATGATGCTAATTGTCTGATGCGCCGTTGTTATGTACGTTATGCCGGACAAGATGCCAATGGAGGGATAACCACAGAAAACGCAAGCCCTACTATTGATCAGTGCGATCTGTCCAATAACTACTATGGAATTTGCATGAGATATGCGTCAAATCCTGTTTTTACCAACAATACCATAGGTTCCAGCCAGATGACACCCATAGCTATGTCGTTTGAAGCCGACCCGGTTATGTCAAACAATACGTTGTCATTTTCGGATAATGCATACGACGCCATAGGTCTTCTTGGCGGTGACCTTACAGCCAATGCGATTCTTAAAATACGTTCTGTGACAAGTATCCCCAATATAACTTATTTTTTGCTGGGCCATGTTAATGTGCCCACCGGGCTAACCCTGACAATTAATAAGGGAGTTGTAATAAAATCGTATCAGGATTGGGATGCGCGCAGGATAACTGTCCAGGGTACATTGACAGCCAATGCCACGGCTGACAGCATGATTGTCTTCACATCCGCACGGGATGATAATTACGGTAATCCTGCAGACTGCAATAAAGACGGGACAATGACATCCCCTGTTGTTGGCAATTGGAGCGGCATCATCTTTCTTCCCGGTTCTACCGGTACGATGAATTACTGCCGTATCAAATATGCAAAACTTCCCGATTATGGTTTTTCATCCTGCAGCGTGACAGAGAATATCAACGGAGCTGCCATTGCTATGGTCGATGCCAGCCCTGCTATTTCCAACTGCATTTTCGAAAACCTCTTCCAGGCAATTTCATGCTACAGGGCATCCAACCCTGCTTTGTCCAACCTTGATATGATCAATATAGACTATCCGCCAATTAATATATCTGGTTCGGCAAATCCTACGATGACCAGCATTACCTTCACTAATGTTGGTATGCGCGCCATTGGTTTGCTGGGTGGTAATGTTTGCCAGAACGGAACTATACGGAAAAGGGATCTGGCAGGCTTTACCAACATTACCTATGTATTGCTGTGGGATATGACCATTAATTCCGGTACTTATGTTAATGTGGAACCGGGAATTGTGATAAAAAGTGCACAGCATGGCGAATGTTATTCTGATTATGGCTATAATATAATTGTTGACGGCGGTTTTAAGACGGACGGTACATCCGGGCAAAGAGTGGTATTTACGTCTATCAGGGATGACAACCATGGAAATCCCGCCGATTGCAATGGCGATGGCAATGCTACCACACCAGCGCCGGGCGACTGGGGAGGCGTCAAATTCAGATCGACTAGTGATGATGCGTACTGTAAACTTAATTATACCGATTTGCTCTACTCAGGAAGAATACCCTGCGATGTTTCCAACGGAGGCGCAGCATTTGAAAATGCCGGAGGGCAAATGAATTACTGCACGATCTCAAACTCATACAAATACGGTATCTGGTGCGACGGTAATTCAACACCGGCGATTGATAATGCGGTCATTCAGAATTGTACACTGGATCCTATCGCGATGTCTCTGACGGCAAACCCCACCTTTACCAATATCACATTTATTTCAAATTACAGTAAGGCAATAAAGATTATTGAAGGAACGCTCTCATCCAATGCTGTGCTGAGTCCGCGCAATATTGCAGGGATAACAAATATCGCCTATGTTGTCAGCAAACTTACAATTTCCAGTAACGCCCGCCTTACCGTCCAACCCGACGTGGTCATCAAATTCAGGACGGATGACTGGTGTGGATGGTACCAGATACCGTCCAAAATGGATATCTATGGGAACCTTCTTGTAAACGGTAACGCATCACACAAAGTTTATTTTACATCTTTTGCCGATGATTCAAAAGGCGGTGATTCTAACAATGATGGAAACACCACTGTTCCTGCTATGGGGGATTGGGGCTATACCAGCAATTGCGATGATCAGCCGGGAGGGTTGCGGTTTTACAACAACAGCCAGGTGGCAGACACGGTCAATTCGCTGAAGTATTGTGAAATATCTTATTCTAATGTCGGTATCAGGATGCAAAATTCTCATATTACCCTGGATAATAGTATTATTCAACAATCAGCATTTGGCATGTCTATCCGGGGAGCTTCTAATCCGGAAATCAAAAACTCACAATTTTATAATCTGACCTATAGCCCCATAGAGCTCAGTATGTTTTCAAATCCATCATTTACGAATTGCACGGCTTTGAATGTGGGGCTGATGGCCCTTGCGGTCATTCCGGAAACTTATTCGCAGACAGATACCATTCCTGTAAGGGATTTTGGAGGTTATTCAAATATAGGCTATTTCATGGAGGGCGTCTGTACCATTAATTCAGGGACAACTATTACCATTCCGGCCGGCATTGTTTTTAAAACAGGAGCTATTGGCAATTTTGATAATTATATGAAAGGATTTGAGGTAAATGGGCGATTGAATATTCTGGGAACTTCCGGCAATCCTGTCGTATTTACACACCTTGCAGACGATCAATATGGTAACCCGCCTGATATGAACCAAAATGGTTCGGCAACACAACCCCTTGACGGATATTCCTGGGGGCAGAACTGGTACGGAAACTGGCTTACATTCAATGATGTAAGTGATGATTTAAGCTCAATGGACTATGCGGTAATGAAGTATGGGGAAGAAGGTATAATCACACAAAGTGCTTCTCCCACGATAAATCACAGCCTGTTTGAAAATTTATACTATGGGATTGATATGAACGGAGTATCGGCGCCCGGTATTGATAATTGTACTTTTAATAATTTGCGGTTTTATCCGGTACAGATATCCCTGGTGTCTTATCCGGTCACTTCATCAAATAATACTATTTCAGGAACAACATTTAAGGTGCTGAAGGTAAGAGATGAAACCCTGACTCAGGATGTTACTTTGCCAAAAAGGAATTTCGGCGGTATCACAAATATTCCTTATTACTTCGAGCATTATACGGTTGGAACAGGCGCATCACTTACAATAAGCCCGGGTATAGTCTGTAAATTCCGCACCATGCCATATTATGAAACGAATAATGGTATTAACGTTTACAAAGGCCTTTCGGCAATAGGTGGCGCTACACCCGACAGTAATATTGTGTTTACGGATATCAGGGATGATTATTACGGCGGCGATGCCAATTCGGATGGTACCTCTTCCTGGTCAACACCTGGCAGTTGGTCAGGGTTGGTGTTTGAAGATCAATCGCTGGATCCCTTATGTAATCTGCAGAATTGCATCATAAGATTTGCCGAAAGTGGAATCAGAACCAACAGTGCAAGTCCCACGGTGACAAAATGCAATATAAATCGTAATAACTACGGAGTATACGCTACTGCTGCCTCTAATCCAGTATTTAATGACTGCGATTTTGATGATAACTATTATTTTGCCATTAATAATGTTGACAAGTCCTTTACCATTATGGCAGAAAACTGCTGGTGGGGAAGTAATCTCGGGCCAATACAGACAAATACCCCGGGCAACGGAACCAGTGTCCAGGAGCTTGTGACCGATGAGGTAGACTATACGCCTTGGAAAACGAATGGGCCAACCAGTCCGTTAATGGGCGATGTCAGCCTGAATGGCCTGGTGCAGGCCTATGACGCCTCGCTCATTTTACAGAAAGTGGTAGGGAGCATAACTCTTAACAGCCTGCAGCAACAGGTAGCCGATGTCAGCGGTACGGCAGGTGTTACCTCGTATGATGCGTCATTAATCCTACAATACGTTGTCGGGATAATTAACTCATTTCCTGCTGAACAGACCAAATCAGGAGGTATTTTGCCCGCCAGTGCAATATTATCCGTGGGCAATGCCGTTGCAATAAACGGTCAGGATGTGACTATTCCCTTGAGTGCTACCAACGTTTCAGGGATGTCATCAGCGCAAATCAGGCTGCAATATGACCCCTTGTACCTGAAAGTAAGCCAGGTGGCAAATATGATTCCCGGCATGAACCTGATTTACGGAAACGACACGATTAACGGGGTTTTGACCATAGCAATGGCCGGAGCATATCCTTTGAATGCTGATGCGGTTCTTGCCGAAATCACCTTCCATACCATGCTGCCCATGGGAAATTCTGCCATAACACCATTAACGGTTGCAGAATTTCTGGCCAACGAAAATGATTTGACCGCAGGCGCTATAAACGGAAGCGTTACCATAAACGATAATATGACGACAGGAATTACAGAGAATCAGGAAAACGCTAATGGATTTATGTATCCCGTTTATCCCAACCCATCAGAAGGTAATGTGGTGTTGACTTATCGTATTAATGGCATCAATCAAATGGTTACTATCGACGTTTTTGATATTGTAGGACGAAAAAACCTGACGCTGATTCATCAGACTCAAAGTACAGGCGAATATTCCGTATCCATTTCAAAGGACAGGCACCAACTTGCACGTGGTTCTTATTTGATCAGGATGACGGTGGACGGATATCAGCAGACACAATTGATTCAGATCATAAAATAAGTAGCATCTCCGTCTTTTTATAATAAAGAGACGGAATGCTTTTTTGAGGAAAACAGGAATCATTTACTTTAAAACTAAGACAATGAAAAAAAATAAAACCTTATTTTTTCTATTGTTGCTGATATTAATTAGCGGATGGTTACAGGCCCAGACCATCGCCATGCGCATTCCCGATACGACGGTCGAAGCGGGCAATACTGTTGATATTCCCGTATATGCTGATAATACTCTGACAGGTCAAAATATCATGTCGTATATGCTGCAAATAACCTTCAATGCTGAATATTTTCAACCGGCAGGGGTTATTTATACAGGTACTCTTAGCGCACCATTCGGCACTCCCGCCATAAATACTTCTGTGCCGGGAACCGTTACCATTGCATCGGCAGGCACATCGCCCCTTACGGGTTCGGGAGTATTCATTTATGTCAGATTTTTGGCTTTGAAGTCCGGTGGCACGAGTGTCGGTTTTACAGGGCCTGTCGGAAATTATTTTAATGAAGGAACTCCGGAAATGTCCTTTGACGACGGGTACGCAAATATTTCAGCACCCCCGACAATAACCGTCAATCCTGATAACGGTGTCCTTGCCAGGGGAGAACAACTGCAATTCAGCGTCAATGACGGCACACCGCCCTATCAGTGGTCAGTAACAAATTCGGCGGTAGCCACAGTGGATGCAGCAGGTTTGCTTACAACAACTCAGGCAGGCAGCACCAGGGTGATTGCCGTGGATAATAACGGACTCAGGGATACCACCAGCAACATTGAGATAAGGGCGATACGGTTAAGTATTCCCGACAATCTCAGTCAGTGGCAGGGTGCGGATATTGATATCCCGGTAAATATTACCGACCTGACCGGATTAAACATCATGTCGGGAAATTTCGCATTTACCTATAACCAGAACATCCTGACACCGGTCGGTATCTCCCAGGCGGGGACGATGCTGGCATCATACCCGGCACCGGTATTCAACAGCAGTATTCCCGGATACTTTTCTCTGGCATTTGCAGGGACTGCCCCATTGACCGGAAGCGGTACACTCGTTTATGTGAAATTTCATGTTTCCACCCAATCAACGTCCACCTCCGATCTTGTTTTTACCACCGGGATGTTCGGCGAAACCTTGTTGCCGGCTTTTACCAATGGTCTGTTTTCGCCGATGATTTTGCCTGCATTGACTATTCAGCCAAACACAGGGTATCTCGTTGCCGGCGAAACACAACAGTTTACTGTAGATGGTGGAGGGACTCCGCCATTTACATGGTCTGTAAGCGATACCAATGTGGTTTCGCTTAATCAGTCGGGATTAATGACTGCACACCGAAGCGGCACCGTGTATGTGAGTGTCGTTGATTTTTTGGGAGCCACTGCCACGACCGGGGCTTTTCAAATCTATGATACCAGGATCATAACTCCTGACACCATGGTATGTCTGGAAGCTTCTGCCTTTTATTATCCGCTTCGGATTGGCCATCTTCCCGCCGGAGAATCAGTCCAATCAATAGAGGCTGTTTTAGATTATGACACCACCTATTTTTCTTTTGTGGATTTTTCGACCACAGGGTTGCCTACACAAGGTTGGACCAGTGCCAGAAATCTATCCCCGGGCAGGGTTGTTTTTGCAGTGTCAGGATCTTCACCTTTTACCGCTTCAGGCACATTTTTGTATGTTATATTCACAGTGAAACCTGCCTTTATGGTTGGAACTAATACTAATTTGAACTTACATAATGTGCTGTTGAACGAAGGTGTTCCTTTGCCTTACACCGAAGGCTGGGCGGCCATAAGCGGGATGTCCAGGCCATCGACTCCAGTCGTTGGTAATATCGTTCAGCCCACCTGCACACAGGCAACAGGAGCCGTTGACCTTAGCGGCCTGCCTGCGGATAATTGGGTAATCAATCCCGGAAATATTAGCGGGTCAGGGACCAATGAGACCATTTACCTTACCGCAGGAACGTATTATCTTACCGTGACTAATTCATCTGGATGTCCGTCGCAAGCCACCCCTACAGTGGTTATCAATCCACAGCCAATTCCCGCCGCTCCCCTTATTGGCACCATTACGCATCCCACATGTACCGTGTCAACCGGGAATGTCGCCCTGAACGGCTTGCCTGTTGGTAACTGGATCATAAACCCCGGCAATATAGCCGGATCGGGAACAAGCACTACGATTACAAACCTTGTGGCGGGCACGTATAACTTTACCGTTACCAATACTTCGGGATGTACCTCGGTAGCCTCGGCCAATGCGGTAATTAACCCACAACCGGTAACACCGGTAGCCCCAATTGTTGGAACCATTACCCACCCAACTTGTACCGTCTCAACGGGAAGCGTTGTGCTGAACGGCTTGCCATCAGGCAACTGGACGATCAATCCCGGTAATATTTCCGGATCGGGGACAAGTACAACCATCTCAGGTTTGACAACAGGAACACACAACTTTACCGTTACCAATGCCTCAGGATGTACCTCTGCTGTATCAGCGAATGTTGTCATTAATGCACAACCTGTAACACCCGCCGCACCGGGCGTTGGAACCATTACGCATCCAACGTGTACCGTCTCAACGGGAAGCGTTGTGCTGAACGGCTTGCCAACAGGCAACTGGACTATCAACCCCGGTAATATTTCCGGATCGGGTACCAGTACAACCATCTCAGGTCTTACAACAGGAACACACAACTTTACCGTTACCAATTTCTCAGGATGTACCTCTGCTGCATCAGCCAATGTGGTTATTAATGCCCAGCCGGTAACACCTGCGGCTCCTTCCGTGGGAACCATAACCCACCCGACATGCGCCGTTTCCACCGGTAGTGTGGTGCTGAACGGACTGCCATCAGGCAACTGGACAATCAACCCAGGCAATATCAGCAGTTCTGGCACCAGCACAACCATTGCCGGGCTTGTGGCGGGGACTTATAATTTTACGGTTACCAATACCGCGGGATGTACCTCTGCTGCATCAGCCAACGTGGTTATTAATGCGCAGCCTGTAACCCCAACGGCGCCAACTGTGGGAACTATCACTCATCCAACATGTACATTAGCAACAGGAAGTGTCGTACTTGGCGGTTTGCCTGCAGGAAGCTGGACAATCAATCCGGGAAATATTACCGGGACAGGCACATCCACTACTATTTCGGACCTGGTGGCGGGCACTTATAATTTTACTGTAAATAATGGCAGTTGTACATCCCCTGCATCGACCAATGTGGTTATTAACGTGCAGCCTACAACCCCGGCAGCCCCGGCTGTCGGAACGATTACGCAGCCCACATGCGATGTGCAATCAGGGAGTGTGGTCCTGAGCGGTTTGCCCAACGGAAACTGGATAATAAATCCGGGTAATGTAAACGGCTCAGGAAACAGTACCACTATTTCGGCTCTTGCGCCGGGAACCTATAACTTTACCGTTACCAATGCCTCAGGCTGCACTTCTGCTGCTTCCGCCAATGTGGTTATCAATGCAAATATGATAGTAGCCGCCGACGCCGGACCAACATCAACTTATTATTATGGCTCACCAATAATAATCGGAAATGCCGCCAACGGCCCGGGAACCATTACCTGGTCGCCACCGGAAGGTTTGAATAATACGTCTATCGCGCAACCCGAAGCATCACCGACAGTGAATACCACATATACAATAACCGTTAACAATAATGGTTGTGTGAAAACAGACACGGTTACCGTGTATTTCGGGGGATTTGGACATAAAATCTCTGGTAAAACACGTTATTTGGCAAAAGCCTTCCAGGGAAATCCTGCCCCGAATCTTCCCACCTATAATTCGGTTAAGTACGACATTGGCAAAGTCATTGTGATACTGAAAAGTTACCCGGCAGGAGTAGAGCTGGCAAGGGATACCAGCAACACTACCGGCGACTATGAGTTTAACGACGTTCTTGATGGGACCTACAAAATTTCATACGATAAATACACGGCAGACACCATGCAGACTGGAAATGAGATTAATGCGGTAGATATTGCCATGCTCAAATATTTTATAGGCCACGACACGTTGTTTGACCCGTCGAGAAACTTTTCCATGAAACATAAAAAAGCAATAAATATCGATAACAATGCATCTATCAACGCGGTAGATGCCGGAAGACTCAAAGCAAAGGTTGGCCAGCCATACCTTCCTGTTGCGAATTTTCCCAAGGGAAACTGGGTGGCCTTTGACACGGTGGTAACTGTAGCAGGCGCCAATTTGAATGTTATACTGAAAACCATCTGTTATGGCGATTACGATGCGTCGAGTACCAAATACAGGGATTCGACACTTACCTGGAGTATGGCAAAATCAGAACCGGAGGATAACATCATTCAGCTTTCCGAAGAAACTATGAGTATCAGTGGTCCCGGGTATTTTGAGGTTCCGCTGAAGGCAAGCTCCAAAATGTATGAGTTATCTGCTTTGGGTCTGGAATTGAGTTATCCGAATAAAAAATTCAAATTAGTAAGCGCTTCCATGCCAAAAGCTTCCGTTAAAGAAGGTGAAGCAAAAATAAATCCGCCATTGCAGGAAATCATTGCCGACAACAAAGACCTGCTGGTAACCGACCTGGACGGGGTTATCAGGGTGGTGTATGCCACAACTGATTATTTTGATGTGGCCGCCGGTGAAGAAATAATCAGGCTGGGCTTTTTGATGGTTGAGAAAACAGAAAGGGGAGAGGTGGATTTTACCTTGAATGGAACCGGAATTATGGCCGACCAGTACGGAAAAGAATATGATGGCGCCTATCTTACGATGCCCAGGGTTTTTATGCAGGATGACAAAATGGATGCCTTACTAACTTTGTCAGGGTATCCCAATCCTTTCGGTAACACAGTAAACCTGATTTATACTTTGCCGGAAAACGGGACTGTAAAAATCAATGTATATAATTCTTTAGGTGAATTGGTGAGGAAAATTGCGGACGGTGAAGAAATGAGCGGCAAGCATATTTTAGAGATTCCAACAGCCCAATTACCGCATGGATTATATACTTTTAAGATGGAGTTTTCCGGAGATAAAGTTTCAGATTGCAGGTTAATGAAGATGATACATTGAAATGACCCCGCAACTGATCCGACTCGATTTGAGACAAAAAATACTCTGGAACTTTGATAAAATACAAAGCCGGGGATTAATAAACAGGGTTTTATTGTTTGTGAAAGCGTTATAAAAGTAATACCAACCGGGATGCAAGGTGGTGTACGAGCCTGGTAACAGAAAGGATTCCGGCCTATTTGAGTTATACGGTACTTTTGATATTTCTCATATGCCTGCCTGTCTGCGACAGTCTGACAGGGTTATGCCAATGGTTAAAATAATAATATAGTGCAAAAGTATGAAGCGAAGTTTGGATTATATTATTATTCCAATTGGTATTATTCTTCATTAGAATGGATTGAGAGGTGCTGCTTTTGAGTCGATAAACCACACCCTGCTTTTATGAACACAAATCGTTTATTATTCCTGATAATATTTACACACATTGACAATTTTTGTATTTTAGGGGTCTGATTAATAAAAAATGAGTCAGGAAATTAACCAGAACCCGGAACAGAAAGCCCGCGACAATATTGACAAACAGCTTATTACCTGCGGGTGGAATGTTCAGAATAAAGAACAAATAAATCTTGGTTCCGGAATTGGTGTAGCTGTCCGGGAATATCTTACCGATGTTGGCCCGGCTGATTATGTGCTTTTTGTTGATCGTAAGCCGGTCGGAATTATTGAGGCCAAACGAGAAGAAGAAGGCGTAAGGCTGACAACCGTTGAAGATCAGTCATCAGATTATGCCAGAAGCAAACTTAAACACCTGAATAACGACCCGCTGCCTTACGTTTATGAAAGCACCGGAGAACTGACACGTTTTACGGATTATACCGACCCCAAACCCAGGTCACGCCCTGTATTTACGTTTTTCAAACCAGAAACATTCCGCGAGTGGCAGCGAAAAACAGCGTCGTTGCGTAAAAGGCTGCTTAACCTACCGGCATTACCTACTAATGGTCTCCGCGAATGTCAAATTTTAGCAATAAAAAAACTGGACAGCTCATTTAAAGAAAATAAGCCCAAAGCGCTGATCCAGATGGCTACCGGCTCGGGAAAAACTTTTACCGCTATAACATTTATTTACCGTTTGCTGAAATTCTGCGATGCAAAACGAGTGCTGTTTTTGGTTGACACGAAAAACCTTGGGGAACAGGCAGAGCAGGAATTTATGAGCTTTCTCCCACCCGACGATAACAGGAAGTTTACCGAACTTTATAATGTTCAGCGCCTGCGTTCCTCTTATGTAGCTACCGACAGCCAGGTTTGCATCAGCACCATACAGCGTTTGTATTCTATTTTAAAAGAAGAAGAACTTGACGAAACCGCAGAAGAAACTAATCCGGGAGAATTTCTATGGGAAAAACGGGAGCCTGTTCCCGTGGGATATAATGCAAAAGTTCCCATAGAGTTTTTTGATTTTGTAGTGATAGATGAATGCCACCGCAGCATCTACAACCTGTGGAAACAGGTGCTTGAATATTTTGATGCTTTTCTCATTGGACTCACAGCCACTCCCGATAACCGGACTTTTGGTTTTTTTAATCAGAATATCGTAAGCGAATATACCCACGAGCAGGCTGTGATTGATGGTGTGAATGTCGGGTTCAATGTTTACCTTATTGAAACAGTCATATCAAAACGAGGTGGCGTTATATGGAAAGGGGAATATGTGGATTTTCGCGAGAAATTAAGCAGAAAAAAACGCTGGGAACAACTGGATGAAGACTTGGAATATTCTGCCAAAAAGCTGGACGATACCGTGGTAAACCCCAACCAGATCCGTGAAATCATCCGTACCTTTAAAGAGCAACTGCCCGAAATATTTCCCCACCGTGAAGAAGTGCCAAAAACACTCATCTTTGCTAAAACCGACAGCCATGCCGATGATATCATTCAAATTGTGCGTGAAGAATTTGCCGAAGAAAACCGTTTTTGCAAAAAAATTACCTATAATGCCGATGATCCCAAATCGGTGCTGGCACAGTTCCGCAATGATTATTACCCGCGTATAGCAGTTACCGTGGATATGATTGC
>JAGNBV010000169.1 GCA_018004645.1 Bacteroidales bacterium | reverse complement strand
ATATCACTAACCGGTGGCGATATGTGCTTAGCGAGTAGTTTCCGCTCTGCGGTGTCGCTTTGATTTTTCCACTTCATCTCCCTGTCCGTGGTAAATGATTTTTCTATTTTGACACCTTGATTATTCAAGTATGAGGCAAACTGTTGGACAAAATATCGCGGCGGGTCGGGTATAGCACCGTCCACATCAAAATCCGATTTTCCCAGCGGCACCGTGCCTTCCAACATCCTGAGCGGAGTGTATGCCTGTCCGTAAATAACCACATTATCACCGGTACCCGCCCCGGCAGTTGTTACATTATTAATGAAAGTGAGCTCATCCATCACCGGTTTCATTCTAGTAAGTTCTGCCCTGCTGCCGATAGTGGTTCCGGCATTAAAATATAAGCGGTAAGAATTTTCATAAATATTAAGGCCAAAAACCCCGGACGCGTAATAATTTCCAATGTCTTCCCAAAGCCAACTGCCTGCGGCAGGATTTTCCTCAAAAACCGAAGCGTCACCAACAAGGTAGCCATCGATTTGTCGTATATTATTTTGTTGCAATGCAAGATAAAACTCATTAAAAACCGTATCGGTACTGACAGTTTTGTCGAAGCGGCCTGAGCCAATAGTAGGGTCGCCACCTCCGGTAATAAAAAGGTCGCCATGCAGGGTTCCCACAGTGTCAACAGTTCCCGAGTATTCCAACTTTGTTTCAAAAGTGCAGGAAGCCCCCAGCAAAGAAAGTGCGGCTCCGGTGCTGACAATTTTCATGACAGAGGCCGGCTCCAGCACCACATCGGCATTATGGGCACATACAGTATTTCCTGTTTCTGTTTCGATGACAAAAATACTCCAGGAAGCACTTTTTAGTCCGGCATCTTTTTTCAAAGCCTCTATTTCGGCATTCAGTGCGCCGGCCCCATTAATGTCATTTTGAGCAAAAACCGGCAGCGTAAGTAAAAAAGTAATTATACAATTATATATAAGCCTGCTCATAACAGATTTTTCACAAAAATAATAAAAGCATGGATTACAACTTATGTGACTTAAAACATAATAAGCCAGCAAAATATCTGCAAAACACTATTTTTATGGTCATTTTGTCAGTGCCGGGCCGTTGGCATACCCTTTGAAGAAAACCGGCGAACCATAATAAATTACTACTATGCAAAAAGGAAAGATAAACGTTCAGACAGAAAACATTTTCCCTGTTATCAAAAAATTCTTGTACTCCGATCACGATATATTTCTGAGGGAGCTTATATCCAATGCGGTTGATGCTACTCAAAAACTAAAGATGCTTTCTTCGGTTGGAAAATTTAAAGAAGAACTCGGCGACCTGACCATACAGGTTATTGCAGATGAAAAGAAAAAAACCCTGACCGTAAAAGACCGGGGCATAGGCATGACGGCCGAAGAGCTGGACAAATATATCAACCAGATAGCTTTTTCGAGCGCGGAAGAATTCCTGAAGACATACGCCGGCAAAAGCGAAGCTGACCAGCAGGCACTGATCGGACATTTTGGCCTGGGTTTTTATTCGGCTTTTATGGTTTCAAAAAAAGTGGAAATACGCACCAAAACCTATCAGACCGAAGGCAATACCAAGCCAATGAAATGGGTATGCGATGGCAGCCCCGAGTACACGATGACCGAACTGAAAAACCAGGAGCGCGGTACGGAAATTATCCTATATCTTGCCGATGATTCGGAAGAATACAGCCAGGAATCGCGCGTATTGGAAATTTTGAAAAAATATTGCAAATTCCTGCCTGTGCCTATCCAGTTTGGCATGGAGAAAACCTGGGAAAAAGCTGAAGGCGAAAAAGATGAAACAGGAAATGATAAAACCGTAGAAGTCGAAAAACCCCGCATCATCAACAACACCAGTCCTGCATGGACCAAAAAGCCAACGGAACTCCAAGAAGAAGATTATAATAGTTTTTACCATGAACTCTACCCGATGAACTTTGAAGAGCCCATGTTTCATATCCATCTGAATGTGGATTTTCCGTTCAAGCTGACGGGCATACTTTATTTCCCCAAGGTAAAACGCAATTTTGAAGTACAGCGCGACAAAATACAATTGTACTGCAACCAGGTATTTGTTACCGATTCAGTGGAAGGCATAGTACCCGATTTCCTAACGTTGCTGCACGGTGTCATCGACTCACCCGACATCCCTTTGAATGTTTCCCGTTCGTATTTGCAAAGCGATCCCAGCGTAAAGAAAATTTCGTCGCACATTATGAAAAAGGTGGCAGACAAACTGGAAGAATTGTTCAAAAACAAGCGGGAAGATTTTGAAAAAAAATGGGACGACCTTAAAATTTTCATCATTTACGGTATGGTTACAGATGAAAAGTTTTACGAACGCGCCGAAAAGTTTTTCCTGTTCAAAAATACCGAAGACAAATACTTCACTTTCGAGGAATACAAAAAACACATCGAAGCCTTGCAGACCAACAAGGATAAAAAAATTGTTTACCTCTATACCTCCAACAAAGAAGAACAGTACGGCTTCATCAGTAATGCACGGCAACGCGGCTACGATGTACTACTCATGGACAGCCCGCTGGATATGCACTTTATCAACATGATTGAACACAAACTTGGCAACGCCTCCTTTGCCAGAGTGGACTCTGACACCATTGACAAACTGGTATTAAAGGAAGAATCCACTATATCCAAAATCAATGAGGATGAAAAAAACAAGCTGAAAGAAATCATTGAACGCAGTGTCCCAAAGGAGAAGTTTCATGTGAATTTTGAAGCGCTCACCGCTGACGATATGCCCTTTATTATAGTTCAGCCCGAATTTATGCGCCGTATGAAAGATATGGCTGCCATTGGCGGAGGCATGCCTTTCATGGGTACTTACCCTGAGATTTATAACCTGGTGGTCAACACCAATAACGATTTCATGCTGAAAGTGCTCAACGAAGCCGATGAAACAAAACAAAACGACTTGGTAAAACAGTTTTTTGATCTGGCCAAACTTGCCCAAAACCTTTTGAAAGGCGAAGAGCTAACGGGGTTCATCAAAAGAAGCATCACGCTCATCAAGTAATACCGATTGCAAATATGTAATGGTCCAACGAATTGGCCTATAATACCAAATTGAAATATCAATCAGTCCAATAGGACGTAATGATATTTCTTATTTGCCTGCCTGTCTGCGACAGTCTGACAGGGTTATACCGATGGTTAAAATATCCGCCACGGCGGAAGTGCAAACGAGTGAAGCGAAGTTTGGACTATATTATTTTTCCAATCGGTATAACCTTTAAGATGAATTTTTCAGTTTTTTTTGCCTGATTCATTCTTTTTTCATATTTTTAACTCTAAAAAAATATATCATGACCTACGAAAACAAAGAATGTTGCCCTGAGTTCAACCCGGAAAAATGGGATGGAAAAACTTTTACATGGGAAAACAAACCGTTTATCAGAGAAACCATCCCGACATTTTTTCATATTCCTTTTCCTTCCTCCATTGGAAAAAAGGTTGTCAAACTGATGAAGCTTGCCGAAGATTCAAAAATGGAAGAAAAGAACCCGGAAGAGGTATTGTTATTATTCCGCGATCCAAGTGCCTTCAGATCCGAGATATACCTTTCGGTAGCAGGAGCTGTTTCCGGCGCTGATAATGCTGGTATTTCCGGAACCTTGATTTCAAAAGTTTATGCCGGACCGTACAATGCAATACCCAAATTTATCAAACAAATGAATGAGTACTTAAACTCTCTGGGAAAAAAAGCAGGCGATTATTATATCCACTATGCCTACTGTCCCAAATGTGCAAAAAAATACGGTAATAATTACATGATTATTTTTGCCAGGGTTTAAATCTGACTTTAGCATTTTTCACTTCCTGGTGAAAAAGCAGGTAAAAAAATCATTTGTTTTGCAATGGTATGGTTTATACAAAAGCGAAACAATAAGTGAGGATTCTATGGAAATACATGAAGCCCTTACGTTGGCTCATCATGCTCTCACTCCTGTTGGCCGGAATTGCACAGTAAAACCGTTGTAAAAATGATAAACCCAAATTTCAAGCAATAGAAGTGTGCGAACTTGTCCAGACGGTTATACAATCTATTGCTTTAGTTGGGTTTATCCCGACTTAGAAAATGTTTTCCGACAATTTTTATTTGTCGGGATTACATTTTCTTTGTCGTTTACGAATAAAAATGTTTAGTTATAATACCAAATAATCAAGATATTATGAAGAAAGTGTTCTAATGCTACGTATTAGAAAATCTTTAATGCGTAATTTGGGATAAAACCATCCTTCCGGAGCAAAGAACAGGCTACATAGGGCAATTATCAAATTATTTAGGCATTTATATACTCAATACGGAATAATTATTATTTTTGTACAAATAATGATAATTATGAATAAGAA
>JAGNBV010000168.1 GCA_018004645.1 Bacteroidales bacterium | reverse complement strand
GGAATTTGAAGAAAATGATGCAAAAACTCAAAGAAGATTTTTTGTGTCTAATTTTTCGTTTATTTTTTCAAACTTTTTTTTGTTACCCAATCCTTGAAAAATAAGTTCATAAGGAGCAACTAAATAAATCCCTTGCTTGTTATTAATACAGTCCGTTTCTAATGACAATCCTAATTGAACCTGCAGGACTGAGAAAATCAGCAAAAGGCATTCATGGTAATAAAAAAAACCGGCTCTTGTGGGGCCGGTTTTTAACATCATAAAGCAAAGCTTATTCTTCGAACTTAATTTCTCCGTCAGCTACATTATTGTCTTCTTTCGGTTCTTCTTTATTAGGTTCTTCTTTCTTTTCAGCTTTTTTGCTTTGTTTTTCCTTGTATTTCTTTTCGAAATTATCGCGTTCGGTCTGTTCCATATCCGATTTCAGGTTGGCCAGAGCTTCGATATCACCTAAGGTAGTTTTTTCGAGATTGTCTTTAATCTTTTTCACTACTTTTTTGGCTGTGGTATCTTTGGCTTTCTTATCGGCGGCGTCTTTTACTTTTTCGGCATTGATGATATCCTGCCATATTCTCGAATGAGAAACAAGGATTTTTTTGTTTTCTTTCGAAAATTCGATAACCTTGAAATCCAAAGTTTCGTCGGTACGGGCGTTGCTGTTGTCTTCTTTCAGCAGGTGGCGTGCGGGTGCAAAGCCTTCCACACCGTAAGGCAGCGATATGATAGCGCCCTTATCGTTGGCACTGACAATAGTTCCTTTGTGGACACTGTCAACCATAAATACGGTTTCGAAGATGTCCCAGGGATTTTCTTCTAATTGTTTGTGTCCTAAGCTCAGACGGCGGTTTTCGGTATCGACCTCAAGAACCACAACTTCGATCTTTTCACCGATTTTGGTAAATTCAGCCGGGTGTTTTATTTTCTTCGACCAGGAGAGGTCAGAGATGTGGATAAGTCCGTCAACACCTTCTTCGAGTTCAACAAAGATACCAAAGTTGGTAAAGTTGCGAACGATGGCTTCGTGTTTTGAATGTACCGGATATCTTTCGCTGATGTTGGTCCAGGGATCAGGAATCAGTTGTTTGATACCAAGGGACATCTTGCGTTCTTCGCGGTCTAATGTCAGGATAACAGCTTCTATCTCGTCGTTCACTTTCAGGAAATCGTGTGCGGTGCGCAGGTGTTGCGACCACGACATTTCAGAAACATGGATAAGTCCTTCAACACCTTTCGCAATTTCGATAAATGCGCCATAATCAGCAATAACAACCACTTTTCCTTTTACCTTGTCACCTACTTTCAGGTTGGCATCGAGTGATTCCCACGGGTGCGGTGTAAGTTGTTTCAAACCGAGGGCGATACGTTTTTTGCCTTCGTCGAAGTCGAGGATTACTACCTGGATTTTTTCGTCTAAGGTTACTATTTCTTCGGGATGGTTGATACGGCCCCACGAAAGGTCGGTAATATGGATAAGGCCATCAACGCCGCCCAGGTCGATAAATACGCCGTAGGAGGTGATGTTTTTGACGATACCTTCGAGTACCTGTCCTTTTTCGAGTTTGGCAATAATCTGCGATTTCTGTTGTTCGAGTTCATCTTCAATAAGGGCTTTGTGCGAAACAACCACATTCTTGAATTCGTTGTTCACCTTCACCACTTTGAATTCCATATTTTTTCCTACAAAAACATCGTAATCGCGTATGGGTTTCACATCTATCTGTGAGCCGGGGAGGAAAGCTTCGATACCAAACACGTCCACGATAAGTCCGCCTTTAGTACGGCATTTTACGTATCCTGTGATGATTTCGTCTTTTTCGAGGGCTTCGTTTACACGATCCCAGGCTTTGAGTAATTTGGCTTTTTTGTGAGAAAGTATAAGTTGTCCGGTCAGGTTTTCCTGGCTTTCAACATATACGTCCACTTTGTCGCCTACTTTCAGGTCGGGTAAATCCCTGAATTCGTTGAGGCCAATAACGGCATCGGATTTAAAGCCGATATTAACCACAACTTCCCTGTTGTTCATTCCTACGATAGTTCCTTCCACAACTTGTTGTTCCACAACAGAGCTTAAGGTTTTGTCATAGAGGTCTTCCAACTGTTTGCGTTCTTTGCCGGAATAGGTATCGTGTTTTTTTCCGATAGTTTCCCAATCAAAATTTTCATCTACTGTTCTTTCAATTCTCTTAGGTTTCCCGCTGAGTTTTTCTTCTGCAACAACTGTTTCTGTTGTTTCTGCGGCCGGCTTTTCCTGTGCCTGGGCTTCAAAATTGGTTTCAGCCTGATTTTCCTGTTGTTCCATGTTTTCCTGAACGTTTTCCTGATCGTTCAAATTTGTTTCGTCGGTCATGTAATGTTTTTTTTCTTTGTATGCCTGCAATATGCTCGCAGACAGGGGTTAATAAATAAGTTAATTATAAAAAATTAATTTGGGGTGCAAAGATACAATATATTAATGAGATGACAAATGGTTCATAGAAAATATTATTTTTTCGATTGAGTGGTAAAACATGTATAAATTAAAAACAATTATTTAATAAAACTTGATTTTTATTTGCATTATTTGTATGTTTGCCACAAAATAATGAAAAAATATAAAAATGCCTCCAAGCGGGCTGAAAAATATTGATACTGCGAATAAACAACAAATTTTAACCAAACACAAGGAGGCAAGCGGCAAAGATAAAAAAGAATGCTGAATAACAACTTTATTTTAAAAACCCCGCCACGGCATTTTTGAAATAAGTTATGCGCCAGAGAAGCAAAGCCGGACTGCGATAGTGGCAGGTGATTTAATATTAAAAATTAAAACAGAAATTTATGAAAATTCGTAAATATTTACAAAAAATAATAATACCACTGTTGTTTCTGATCGCGGGTAATGAGGCGAAAGCTCAATTGTTAATCCCGCATTGCTCGTTAATGGCTGAAAATAAGGACGATTCAAGTATTAGCGAATGTCACACAATATCTGATACTTGTATATTAGATACAATATGCCCATTTGAAGATATTTCATTTTATTTAGATGAGGTATGCTGGAATTATTATTATTCAAATTATGTACTGGTTGGTCATACTATATGCCTTCAATATGATTTTAACGGTGCACCAACACCCCCTGCCGATCCGCCATGTGACACAAATGACCCTGTTATGATGCATTACACATCACCGGGATTATATAGAGTCGACTTATGGGTTTATGATCAAACACAAGGACAATATCTGTATCATATAGTAGGGTATGTTTTAGTTGAAGGAGTTACAATAAATGTAACACCATCCAACCCGCAAATTTGTTTTGGCGGTTGTACAAATTTAACTGCAAGCGGAGCATCAACATACACATGGATGCCAGGCAATTTAACAGAATCAACGGTTAATGTTTGTCCGACAACTACAACAACATATACTGTTACCGGAACTTCAGAAGCTGGTTGTACTGGATCTGCAACAGTTACTGTTACAATAACCCCACTACCTGACTTACCAATTATTACCGGAAATAACAACACCTGTGATACCAATGCTACTTATTCCATTTCGAATGCACAAGACAATTGTACTTATTATTGGTCAATTGGTGATGCTAATTATAGTAATAGTTTTCCTCAAACAGGAAAAACCATTTCTGTTCTATGGGAACCTCTTTGGGTTGCTGCCGATGCGGAGTTTACCTGGATTTATGTGACAGCCACTGATTCGATAACCGGTTGTAGTTCCATTGACAGTATTAGAATTTGGAAGTGTTGTAAAAAAAATGAAAACACACCTGCTATCAGTAATGTTACCATAACAGATGCATCTTATTTCACCAATCCTCCCAACCTCACACCATTTTTCAATGGTACCATTGTGATAAATGCCGATATCAATGTTTCTAATATTTATGACATTTTTATGGCCCCTGAAGCAAAATTTATTGTAAATCCATCATATACTTTTACTATTACAAGTTCAAATATTCATGCAGGTTGTAAATATATGTGGGACGGTATTTATGTAACTGACAGCAATGCTACAGTTAAAATTCAAAACAATTCAACTGTAAAAGATGCCAAAAATGCCATATATTCAGAAAATGGTGGTAAATTTGAATTGAAAAATTCGATATTCCAAAATAATTATACATCGGTAATGGTAAGAAATTATTTCAGTTTATTGTCGCTTCCTGCCTATAAAGGTAAAATTTATGGCTGTACTTTTGAAAAATCCGGTACAGGAATGATTGAGCCTTATCTTAATATCAAACCACGGCATGGCATATACCTGGATAATGTTTATAATATTACAATTGGCGATAGTACTCAAATGACTAATACATACTGGAAGGTGTTTTGCGGTATTGCAAGCTTTAATTCATCGGCCAATGTATATAATAATAATTTCATGAATATTAAAA
>JAGNBV010000167.1 GCA_018004645.1 Bacteroidales bacterium | reverse complement strand
TTTACAAACAGATTTCGGAAATCATCAGGCAAAATCAGGAAGCTGTGCTTTGTATCATAACCGATACCACAGGTTCTTCGCCGCGCAAAGCCGGCTCCAAGATGATCGTATTTCCCGACAAAAAAATCACCGGCACCATAGGAGGCGGAAGCATAGAATTTCAAGCAATCTCTGATGCGCTCGATGTCATGAAAACCGGCGTTCCCACAAAAAAAACCTATCAACTCGAAGAAGACCTGGCCATGCATTGTGGGGGTACCGTAGAGTTGTTTTTTGATCCGATAAAATCCCACCCCGACCTTTACATTTTTGGAGCAGGACATATTGGGCGCGTAGTAGCCAGATTTGCCAGGGATTTTGGCTTCAGGGTTACATTATTTGACCAGCGAGACAAAATTTTTGATGAATTTGACTCGGCGGCATACACCTGCATCAATGAGAACTATTTTGCTGCAATTGAAAAAGCAACTTTCAACTCCGGTACATTTTGTGTAATCGTAACTCCCAAACACCTGTACGATGAAAACATACTGATAAAACTCCTCAGGAAACCTCATGCGTACCTGGGAATGATTGGAAGCCCAGCCAAAGTTGCTGTCGCCCGCAAAAACCTCATCGAAAAAGAAGGCTTCACAGAGCAGGAAATCAACATGGTGGATATGCCTATCGGCATAAAATTTAATGCCGTAACACCGGAGGAAATTGCCATCAGCATTACCGCGAAACTAATAGATGTAAAAAACAGTCTAAACAAATAATATGAACAAAGTAAGCTTTGTGTTTAACGACCAGATACAGGAGATTGATTTTGCAAATTCGCCATACACACCAACCACCAGCGTATTAAAATACCTGCGTTCGCTAAACGGGCACAAAGGAGTGAAAGAAGGATGCGGTGAAGGCGATTGCGGAGCCTGCACGTTGGTGCTGGCCGAATTGAATGGCGATGGTTTACGGTATAAAGCAGTTGACAGTTGCCTTGTGTTTTTGCCCATGATACATGGGAAACAACTGATTACCGTAGAAAACCTAGCTGATGCCAAGGGAGACTTACATCCTGTACAACAAGCCATGATTGATTTATATGCTTCCCAATGCGGCTATTGTACTCCCGGCTTTGTAATGTCGTTGTTTGCCCTGTATAAAAGTCCTGTAAAACCTGTCAACGAGGTAATTCTGGATTCCATCACGGGTAATCTCTGCCGATGCACCGGCTACCTGCCCATCATCGAGGCCGCAGCAAAAGCATGCAGTAAAAAAGAAAAGGATATCTTTAGTATCAGGGAAAAACAAACTATAAATCTACTGAAACAAATCAACAATCAGGATGTTATTGTTATCACTACTCCGAAACAAAAATATTACAAGCCTTTCAAACTGACTGATGTCCTCGAATTAAAAAGAAAACACCCTGATGCGCTGATTATTTCAGGAAATACCGACACCGGTCTGCGGGTATCAAAAAAACATGAACTGTTAACTGAAATTATTGATATCTCAGCAGTAGAAGAACTGAAATCCATCACTGAAACAAAGCAGAGTCTTTCTATCGGTGCCGGTGTCAGCATGGAAGAAGTGAAACTGGCAACAGAAAAACTGTTCCCTGCCCTGCATAAAATGCTGTCGGTATTTGGCTCAAAACAGATCAGGAACCTGGCCACCATAGGAGGCAATATCGGATCGGCCTCGCCCATCGGCGACACCCTGCCTGTGCTGATGGCCTGCAACGCGGTGGTGGCATTGAGCAGCCACAACGATTCGAGGGTGCTCGGCATACAGGATTTTATCAAAGGTTACCGCACCACCGACCTGCGTAAAGACGAAATCATCTGTTCCATAGGAATCCCTTTTCCAGAGAAAGATCAGATTATTAAATCATACAAAATATCCAAGCGCAAAGACCTCGACATTTCAACCTGCAGCGCCGGATTTATGCTCGAACTCAACAAAAACGACCATACCGTCAAAAACATCATCCTCGCCTATGGAGGAATGGCTGCATTGACACGCCGTGCCACAAAAACAGAAGAATTTCTGGCAGGAAAAAAATGGTCAAGAACCACTGTTGAAAAAGCGGCAGCTATACTCTATCAGGAATTCACACCTTTATCGGATGCCCGTTCAGGCGAAGAATTCCGCCGCCTGGCCGCACGAAATCTTTTATGGAAATTTTATGAAGAAACCACTTCAAAAAAGTAGTATGAAAAAAACTTCAGAGACAATCCTCCACCACGATAGTGCAGCATTGCATGTAACCGGGAAAGCCGTATATGTTAACGACATGGAAGTCAGTGGGCAAACACTTTACGGAAAGGTGGTTTACAGCCCGCATGCCCACGCACAGATCATACGTTGCGATGTCAGCAAAGCAAGAATGGTAAAAGGTGTTCATGCAGTGTTGACGTACAAGGATATCCCCGGCGCCAACCAAATGGGCCCCGTAACCCACGACGAACCCTGCCTCGCCGAAAAAGAGGTTACTGCAATCGGCCAGGCGGTAGCGCTGATAGCCGCTGATAATGAGGAAACAGCCCTGGAAGCCGAAAAATTGATTGCCATATCCTACAAGCCGCTAAAACCCATACTGGATATAAAAACCGCCCAGACGGCCGACAACAGGATTGCGCCCACACGCACCATTGAAATGGGCGATATAGCCAAAGCATTTAAAAAATCTGCTCATGTTCTGGAGGGCGAATTGCACAGCGGCGCACAGGAACATTGGTACCTGGAAGCTCAATCAGCCCTGTGTGTCCCGGGCGAAAGAGACGAGATGATGGTATATGCCTCAAGCCAGAATCCATCGGAAACACAAGCCATTGTTGCTGAAGTGCTGGGCATCTCAAAAAAAGAAGTGGTTTGTGAAGTAAGGCGTATGGGGGGCGCTTTTGGCGGTAAAGAAACACAGGGCAACCATGTGGCAGCCTGGGCTGCACTGATGGCCAACTCAACCCGCAAAGCCGTCGCCGTGCACCTGTTCCGCGACGATGACCAGAAAATTACCGGCAAACGCCATCCTTTCCAGTCCACCTATAAAATCGGGTTCGACCATGAAGGCCGCATCAACGCCTACACCGTGGACCTTAATGCCGATGCCGGCCATGCCTCCGATCTGAGTATGGCTATCCTGGAACGGGCTATGTTACATGCCGACAACGCCTACTATATCCCTAATGTAAAAATTACTGCCACAGCCTGGCGCACTAACCACTTTTCAAATACGGCTTTCCGTGGATTCGGAGGCCCGCAGGGCATGGCCGTCATCGAATGCGCTATAGACCGCATAGCACGTTTCCTGAAAAAAAACGCCACCGAAATCAGAGTAAAAAACTTTTACACCGAAAACAAAGGCAACATCACTCCGTACCACCAGAAAATTGATAATATAAGGCTTCAAAAGATTTATGCCCGGCTAATCAAAACCGCTGAATACGCAAAAAGAAAAAAATCCATTGATCAATTCAACAAAAACAATGAATTTGTAAAAAAAGGAATAGCGCTGACACCAATCAAATTCGGCATTTCATTCACTACCTCTTTTCTGAATCAGGCAGGAGCCCTGGTGAACATTTACCGCGATGGCAGCGTGCTGGTCAATCATGGCGGCACTGAAATGGGACAGGGACTGAACACCAAAATGCTCCAGGTGGCTTCAGCCGAGTTGGGGATTTCTGCAAAGTATATCAAAGTTAATGCTACCAATACATCTAAGGTGCCCAACACATCTGCCACGGCGGCATCCAGCGGATCGGACCTGAACGGCGCTGCCGTAAAAAATGCGGTTGACATATTAAAAAACCGTTTGATACCGGTGGCATTTGAGTTATTGACAAACAAGTTTCCTGACAGGAAATTTTCGAAAAACAGAATCACTTTTTGTGAAGACCTTGTGTTCGACAAAATATACCCGAAACAAGCACTGCCTTTTTATGAGGTTATCGACAAAGCATACCTAAAGCAAGTCAGCCTGAGTGCCACGGGTTTTTACAAGACTCCCGACATTTATTTCGACAGGGAGAAAGGCATTGGAAAACCCTTTCATTATTTTGCCTACGGAATGGCGGTGGCAGAGGTGGAACTCGATATACTTACCGGCTCTCATAAGCTTGCAAGAGTTGACATTGTGCATGATGTTGGCGACAGCCTGAACGAACCCATAGACACAGGACAGGTTTGCGGAGCATTTATTCAGGGTGTAGGCTGGGTTACTACCGAAGAAATAAAATGGGACGACACCGGACGCCTTTTGACCTGTTCGCCCGACACATATAAAATTCCTTCTGCGCAGGATATCCCGGAGATATTCAACATACAACTGCTTGAAAACGCCGCTAATAATAACACCATACGAAAAAGCAAAGCCGTGGGCGAGCCTCCTTTTATGCTGGCATTCTCGGTATGGATGGCC
>JAGNBV010000055.1 GCA_018004645.1 Bacteroidales bacterium | reverse complement strand
AACTATGCCTACCAGACCTTAGCCACCAATATGAGGGGATTTGTGCAAAATGTCCGAAACGGTCCTACCTTTGCCGTCATCAACAGCGAACTGCGATTCCCCATCGTTCGTTATTTCTCAAAGAAACCCCTCAAAGACAACCTGTTCACCAACCTGCAGATCGTCGGTTTCGGAGATATAGGCACCGCCTGGACAGGATTAAACCCTTATTCCGACGAAAACGTGATTACCCGGCAAATTGTGCAACAAGGGCCGATTACCGTAACCCTCATCAAAAAACGCGACCCCATTATTGGCGGATTTGGCTTTGGCCTGAGGACAAAACTTTTGGGGTATTTTATCCGGGCCGACTATGCCTGGGGCGTTGAAAACGGTCTATTGCAGAAACCTGTTTTTTATATCTCGTTAAGCACTGATTTTTAACCTCGACATTTTTTCTATGAAAGACTTAAAATCTAAAATCAAAGAACTGTCCAGGGAGTATGCTCCTGAAATAATAACCCTCAGAAGACATTTTCATGCCTATCCCGAACTGGCTTTCGAAGAAATAAAAACCGGCGACATAATCTGTGCCGAGCTCGACAAGGCCGGCATCCCCTACAGGAGGGGTATTGCCAAAACCGGCATTGTAGCGCTTATCAAGGGAAAAAATCCCGACAAAAAAGCCGTAGGCCTGCGAGCCGATATGGATGCCCTGCCCATGACCGAAACCACAAATGCCGACTACAGCTCTAAAAACGAAGGCCGTATGCATGCCTGCGGACACGATGTGCACATGGCCTCGATGATAGGTACTGCAATTATCCTGAACCGCCTGAAAGACTCCTTTGAAGGCAGTGTTAAAATTATCTTTCAGCCATCAGAAGAAAAATATCCCGGTGGCGCCATACAAATGATTATGGAAGGAGTGCTGGAAAACCCCAAAGTCAGCTGCATGATAGGTCAACACGTACACCCCAGCGTAGATGCGGGCAAGGCGGGTTTCAAGCACGGAAAATCAATGGCTTCAACCGATGAAGTGTATATCAATGTGTTAGGCAAAGGCGGACATGCTGCCACCCCCGAACTGGTAATTGACCCCATAGTAGTGGCTTCGCACATCATCGTAGGACTGCAGCAGGTGGTAAGCCGTATGGCCACCCCTACCATCCCCACCGTGCTCTCATTCGGACGGATATTTGCCAATGGCAAAACCAATATTATTCCCGACGAGGTGTTCATCGAAGGTACGTTTCGCACGGTTGACGAAAACTGGCGCAAAACAGCCCACGAAAAAATCGTCGTAGCTGCACAAAACATTGCTTCGGCTTTTGGAGCCACCTGTAAAATCTTTATTGATAAAGGCTACCCGTTTTTATTTAATGATGAAACCCTCACACACCGCATTATGCATTATGCCGAAGATTATCTGGGCAATAAAAACGTGCAGGAAATTGACCTGAGGATGACCGCTGAAGATTTTGCCTATTTTTCGCATACCCTGCCATCATGTTTTTACCGCCTGGGCGTTAAAGATCCCAAAAGCAAAGAAATATCAAACCTACATACACCGGGGTTTACCGTTGCCGAAAACAGCCTTGAAACAGGCATGGGCCTGATGGCGTGGGCTGCTATCAACGAGCTGAACCATAAAGAAGAACCGGCTACTACAAAAAAAACAATGCCACCCCGCAAACACTGATAGCGGCGCCAATTACATCCTTCAACGTAACTTTCTGATGTAAAAACAACACCGATGCAGGGATTATAAGCACGGGTACAATAGCCATAATAGTTGAGGCTATACCTGCGTTGGCATGCTGAACCGCATACAGAGAAAATGACACGCCCAGAAAAGGCCCGAAAACTGCGCCCAGGCTGATGCGTTTGACAGCAGAAACATTTTTCACGGCCAGCCCCACATTTTGCCATTTCTTCCAGAAAGTAATCACAATAGAAAAACCGATAATCCCGGTTATGATGCGTATTTGCGTAGCGGCGAATGCATTGTAATCGCCCATGCCCACCTTGCTGAACACCAGGCCTATGGCTTGCCCTACCGCGCCGATAAATGCGAACAGGATTCCTTTAAGGGAATGAGCAAATGAGAACATTTTTTCACCTTTGCCTTTGTTAACAACCACCAGCGCTATGCCACCCAGGGTGAGCGACATTCCGAAAAGATTAAATAATGTTAGCGTTTCGCCCAGCATCAGCCAACTGAGAAAAGCCGTCATAGGCGGCACCAGCGTCATGATAAGCATGGCCACCCGCGAACCGATAATAGTGTATGACTCAAACAAAAACAAATCGCCGACCACAAAACCTATCAGACCTGAAAGCACCAGCCAGAACCAGGTGTTACTGCCAGCATCATCCGGAAAGAACCTGCCTCTGGTAAAATATGTAAAAACACTTAAAAACACCATAGCCAGTAGCAAGCGCAGCAGGTTCACCGCTATGGAGCCTACTTTGTTGCTGGCCGATTCAAAAGCAAGGGCGGTAACTGTCCAGCAGCAGGCCGTAAACAATGCAGCAAATTCTCCTACGTGTTCAGAAAACATAATAAAAGGCTTTTATAACAAATTATGTATTCAGATAAAAAAAGGGCAACAAGCGCTGCCCTTTTAATTTTCCTATCTCTCGCTACTATTTTAACATTCCTAATTCTTTACCAACCTTTGTAAAGGC
Source organism: Bacteroidales bacterium (assembly GCA_018004645.1). Classification (GTDB taxonomy): domain Bacteria; phylum Bacteroidota; class Bacteroidia; order Bacteroidales; family CAIWKO01; genus CAIWKO01. The sequence goes on along the minus strand of JAGNBV010000055.1, from coordinate 18,792 downwards.
GGCAATAGCTTTTTCGATGTGCTCCATTTCGTGTCCTGCAGAGATCTGCACACGGATACGGTCTTTACCTTTGGCCACCACCGGGAACGAGAAAGCAGTTACATAGATACCTTCATCCAGCATTTTGTTGGCAAAGTCAACGGCCAATTTCGAACAATCCGGATATTTCCCAAACATGATTGCTACGATTGGATGTTCGCCGGGAATAATATCAAAACCTGCGGCTGTCATTTTTTCACGGAAGTATTTTGTATTCCGTTCAAGTTTATCGCGTAATTCTGTAGATTTTGTCAATATGTCAATAACCTTAATCGTTGCGCCAACAACTGATGGGGCAACGGTATTTGAGAACAGATAAGGACGGGCTTTGTTACGCATCCAGCTTACGATTTCCTTGCTTGAAGAAATACATCCACCGGAAGCTCCACCTAAGGCTTTTCCGAAGGTGGTGGTAATAATATCAACTCTTCCCATCACTCCACGATATTCATGAGTTCCGCGTCCGGTTTTGCCCAGAAAGCCTGTGGAGTGGCTGTCGTCAACCATTACAAGAGCATCATATTTTTCTGCCAGGTCGCAGATCTCATCTAATTTGGCAATGTCGCCATCCATCGAAAACGATCCATCGGTGGCAATCATTACAAAACGGCACCCTTTTTCACGTGCTTCTTTCAGGCAGCGTTCGAGACCTTTAGCCATTTTATCGTTAGCCGGGTCAATCTCTTCCACATCGCGCATATCGCCGTGTTTGTATATCCAGCGCTGAGCTTTGCACAGGCGGATACCGTCGATGATGGAAGCATGGTTCAGTGCGTCGGTGATAATGGCATCGTTCTCACCAAGAAGGGGTTCAAAAACGGCACCATTAGCATCAAAACATGAAGAAAACAAAATAGTGTCTTCCATGCCAAGGAATTCGGAAACCTTGCGTTCCAGTTCTTTGTGGATGTCCTGTGTTCCGCAAATAAAACGTACCGATGACAATCCGTAACCACGGTTATCAATTTCCTTATGTGCGGCTTTTATAAGTTCAGGGTGTGATGAAAGGCCAAGGTAATTATTGGCACAGAAGTTCAGGCATTTTTTGCCTTTTACAATGATCTCGGCACCTTGCGGACTTTCAATAATACGTTCGTGTTTAAAAAGTTTTTGTTCTTCAAGTTTCTGGAGTTCCTCTGCCAGAAAGGCTTTCATTTTTGTTTGCATAGTTAAATCTCCTTTTATGATTTTATTTTTTATATTAATCCTTTTTTATGTTTTTCACCAATCACTTTAAGCATATCCTGAGTCATGGCATCAAGGTCGTAGCTTGGTTTCCATCCCCATTCTTCGCGTGCAGCCTTATCATCCACAGCATCGGGCCAACTGTCGGCTATAGCCTGGCGGAAATCCGGTTTGTACTCGATAGTGAAATCAGGCAAATATTTTTTAATATTTTCAGCCATTTCCTTCACCGAAAAACTCATGGCGCCCACGTTGAAATCGCTGTGGTGTTTCAGTTTTGCAAAATCGGCCTGCAATAAATCCACGGTAGCCTTGAGGCAGTCGGGCATATACATCATCGGAAGACGGGTATCTTCTTTTACAAAGCAGGTATATTTGCCATATTTAATGGCATCGTAATAGATTGCCACAGCATAGTCGGTGGTGCCGCCGCCGGGCAGGGTTTCGTTGCTGATAATGCCGGGATAACGCAGCCCGCGAACATCCATTCCATATTTTTTTACATAATAATCGCAAATCAATTCGCCGGCAACTTTAGTTATTCCATACATAGTTGATGGTTTCAGCACGGTTTCCTGAGGAGCACAATCCAGTGGCGTTCCCGGGCCAAACACAGCGATAGAACTTGGACACAGCACTTTTTCCATCTTCATTTCGCGAGCCAGTTCGAGCACATTGATTAAGCCGTTCATGTTGATATCCCAGGCCATAAGCGGATTTTGTTCGCCCACAGCGGAAAGAATTGCAGCCATGTTAATAATGCAGTCCACCTGATACTTTTTGCACACCTCGGCCATTGCCTGCTTATTCAGGATGTCAAAATATTCAAAAGGCCCTGAGTTAGCAACGATTTCAGAAGGCTTTGTCTTCCGGGTACTGGCAATTACATTGTCATTGCCGTAAATTCTGCGGAGTTCCATGGTAAGTTCAGAACCTATCTGACCAACTGCTCCGACAATAAGGATTTTTTTCATATAGATTATTAGGTTTTTAAATAAATGTTTTTTTTATTTGTCGCGCAAATTTAGCTTTTTTAGCCATACTTTGTAATAAACCACTAAACTTTTTTGAATAATATTTTTTGCACAAAAAAACTACTACATTTTCTAATTTAAACCTCGTTAAATGCTTATTTTTGAAAAAAAACAAATCCATGAAAAAATTTATTTTGCTTTTAATAATCGGCACCTTATCTCCTGCAATGATTTATTGCCAGGGAGATAACACCATCAAACTAAATCCTCCCCTGAATGATGTGATCATTTACTTAACCGGCGCCCAGTTGCGATATAAGGTCAATGTAAACCTGGTTAAAGGAAGAAATGTAGTGGTTTTTGAAAATTTTGCCCCCGGACTGAACCCACAATCAATCAAAATCAGGGCGGAAGAAAATGCCACCGTACTTTCCATCTCGAACAAAGTTACTTCCTCGCCGGTAGAAAACGAAATACAGAAACATACGCGGATAAATGACTCCATAAAACTAATCACCAAAAAAATTTCCATCATCAATGATGAAAAAAACGCATTGACGGTTCAAAAAGAGATGTTGTTGAAGAACCAGTCGCTGGGAGGGCAATCAACGGGTGTGAATGTCGCAGAGCTTCAGAAAGCAGCCGATTTTTACCAGTTAAGAATCTTTGATATCAATAAGCGTTTATCTGACCTAGCCACAGAAACCGATACACAAACGGCATTGCTTTCCGGGTTGCAACGTAAGGCTGATGAAATCAATGCCAAACTAAATATTTCACGGTCGGAGGTGTCGCTGCTTATAAATGCAAATAATACGCAAGCTACCTCCCTGGATGTTTCATATGTAGTAAACGATGCCGGTTGGATGCCCTATTACGACCTCAAATGCGATGATATCAGCCAGCCTATCACGCTGAACTACCGGGCCAAGGCTTATAACAACACTGGGATTGACTGGAATGATGTTTCGCTGATTCTATCTACGACAGACCCTTCTCTTAATATATCCGTACCTGAATTAAAGACATGGTATCTGACAAATTACGTAAGCCAGGTCAACTATGGCAAATCAGGATGGTACAACCAGGCTGTTACTGATAATCTGGAAAATAAAGAGACCCAAAAAGCGGAAGGGAAAACACAACAGCAATCGGTGAAAACAAAGCAAATTGAGGTCCCGGAATTAAGTTTTGATTTTAACATCAAAAATTATTATACACTTCCTTCTGATGCAAAGCCCTATATCGTTGACATTGAAGAACACTCTGTCAAGGCGGGCTACCGGTATGTGTGTGTTCCTGTTGTTGAAAAAAGCGCTTTTCTTATGGCGTGTATCAACGACTGGGAAGAACTAAACCTGGTAGAAGGTTATGCAAATGTTTATCTCAATGGGACCTATGTAGGCCAGTCATACATCAATCCCAACGAAATTGCCGATACACTGCAAATATCCCTTGGCCGCGACAGCCGGATACAGGTTGACCGCGTAAAGCTTAAAGATTTCAGCAGCAGGGTATTAATAGGCACTAAACGAAAAGCCACCTATGTGTATGAACTTTCAATAAAAAACAACCGTACATCCCCTGTAAATATTGAAATACAGGATCAGATACCCGTAAGTAACAGCCAGGAAATAGAAATTACAGTCGATGAGGTTTCGGCAGCAGAACACAATCCGCTTACTGGGTTCCTTAAATGGAACTATACTATTGACACGGGTAAAGTCCTGTCGCTAAAAGTTGGGTACACCGTAAAGTATCCCAAAAGCTATTCCGTGCCCATGAAGAGAATGAGGGCGCTGAATTGCCCGAGCTTCTAAAGATATAAACCAATTTAATTATGCTTACCGTAAAGACTTTTCAATTTAACGATTTTGGCGTGAACACCTATGTCCTGGCCAATGGAAACAAGCAATGCATCGTCATTGACCCGGGTTGCTATACCAGCGCCGAGCAAAAAACTTTTGATGATTTTATCGAAACATCGCAGTACCATATCGAAAAAATTGTTATTACCCACTGCCATATCGATCACATCCTGGGAGTAACACATCTGGAAGATAAATTTGGTGTAGGGGCATGGATTCACCCTGCCGGAAAAGAATTTCTGAGAGCTTCCGTAGGATATGCATCGGTTTTCGGGTTCGAGCTCGACCGGGTGATTAGCCCTGCAGGCTTTGTTAATGAGGGAGAACCAATTATCCTGGGCAACGATAAAATTGATGTCCTGTACACCCCCGGACATGCCGAAGGCAGCGTTTGCTATTTGATCCATGGGCAAAAAACAGTATTTTCAGGCGATGTATTATTTCAGGGAAGCATTGGCCGCTCCGACCTTCCAACAGGCGATTATGACCTGCTGATCAGCAGTATAAAAAATAAATTATTGACACTGGACGATGATTACACAGTATTTCCGGGGCACATGGCAAAGACCACTATCGGAAATGAGAGGAAGAACAATCCCTACTTGTTATGATGACTATGACCAGATTCAGGAACATATTCTGGGCAATAGGAGTCTTGTTGTTGCTGACAGTTCCAGCAAAAGGACAAAGCTTTTTCAGAGGCGTACTGCTCAGCCGGCAGGACTCCACTGTTATACCCTTTGCCATAGTGAAACTGGCTGAAACAGGTAGCTATGTGGAAACTACCATCAAAGGCGAATTTAATTTCGAAATTTCTTCGGGCAAAACGCCGGTGCATTTGGAAATCTCCACTTTTGGGCTGCGCGAAACCATTATCCATCAACCTACTTTTAAGGGAACAGAAAAAATTTATGTTGATCAAATGCCTCTTGTACTTAATCTTGTTGAGGTAGAGGGACTTAACGCGGAAGAGATCGTAAAAAAAGCTGTTTTACAAATCCCCGCAAACTACACCGATTCAAGTTTTGCAGCCTTTTCGTTTTACCGGCAATACGAAAAAATCAATGGTAAATTTAAAAACCTGATTGAAGTTCAGGCTGTTGTCTCGTTTATTATCAACACCGTAAAAAACTATAAATCGGCGGATTATGGCTTTGCCATTGAACACATGAGAAAAAGCAATCATACCTATGTCATTGATGACCTGCAATATGATGATTATGATTTTTCCGCTTTATTAAGACAGAACCCGGTATATCATCTGGCTGAAAGTTCATTGAACCCCAATGCATTCAGCTTTTACGAATTCAGTTTTGACACGCTCGCTGAACATACAGATGATTACACCATCAACTATAAATGCGCCGGCTTCTCCAGTGAAATGCACGGAGTGAGTAACATCAGAGAAGTTGGATGGCAGGGCGAAAGCCGCGAAGAAGGAGTTTTAATTATTGACAGGAAAACTTTTGCTTTTAAAAAAATCGAAAGAAAAGCATACAGAAACCCGTGGTATCATTATCCAAAAAACAATAATTATTTACTGCCGTCCAAACGCTATTATGAAGAATTTGTGGATGGGAAGCTGACAGTGGAGTATTATCAGGAAAAAGACAAGTGGTTCCCGGCAAGTTTATGCTACAGCTATACCAATGAATTTTATAAATCAGCAACAGCAAATAAGGAGTTTACCATAACAGATGTTTTTGAGTGGCACTGCGACAGCGTTTCGCATTTTATCCCGTCATCACTGGCCGACATTTTTTATAAGGACTCTCCCCTGCCCCTGCAAAAATATACTTACCATGAAACCCAATGGGATATTCCTTTGCCGTCTTTCTGTTTTTTCAAAAAAGATGATGTGTACCGCGACATAGAACAGGAAAATTCTATTGAAGGACAGTTTAAAAAAAACGGCAACGAATAATACCAGCTATTGATTATTGGGCATATTAGTTCAGGCACCCTGCATTTTTGCCTGATAACCCCGTTCATCTCTTTTCTCGATATAATTGATAAACGAGCGGTTTACCACTTTGTTCCCGCCGGGAGTGGGATAATCGCCCGAAAAATACCAGTCACCGGTATTGCCCGGACAGGCAGCATGAAGATCGCTCACCGACTGAAAAATAATCTGCACCCGGGCCCTGATATCTTCAGGCACCAGCAACTGTGTTATTTTTTCGGCAATACGTTCCGGAGTAAAAGGCTCATAGATTTCCTTCACATAATTGACAATTTTTTCTTTCGGCAGATGCTCCTGTGCTTTGCATTTTTTATACACACGGTTGATAACATCGTCCTGTTTGGTTTCGTGCAACAGCGCAATAGCTGCCCTGAAAGCGATAAAATCATTTAACTTGGCCATATCGATGCCGTAGCAGTCGGGATAACGAATCTGCGGAGCCGAAGAGGCTATAATAATCCTTTTCGGATTCAGGCGGTCAAGCATGCGGATAATGCTCTCCCGCAGGGTGGTACCACGCACAATAGAATCGTCTATTACTACAATTGTATCCGCATAATCCCTGATAATTCCATAAGAAACATCGTATACATGGGCCACCAGGTCGTCACGGTCTTTATCCTGCGTAATAAACGTACGGAGTTTCATATCTTTCACGGCCACCTTTTCAAAACGGGGATGAAAAGCCAGGATTTTTTCCAGTTCTTTAGCTGTGATATCGTTCCCGGCTTGCATTATTCTGTCTTTTTTTACGCCGTCGCAAAACTTTTCCAGAGCACCCATCATGCCATAATACGCCACGGCAGCCGTATTCGGAATATAGGAGAACACCGTGTTTTCCAAATCGTAATCAATGGCTTTCAGGATGGAAGGCACCAGAAAACTGCCAAGTTTTTTACGTTCAAGGTAGATATCCTTGTCGGTACCTCTCGAAAAGTATATACGTTCAAAAGAGCATGACATTTTTTTTGCCGGCTGTACAAACTGCGATAGCCTGTAGCTGCCGTCTTTTTTAACTATCAATGCATTACCCGGCAAAATTTCGTTGACTTTTTCGATGGCTACATTGAAGGTGGTCATGATGGCCGGGCGTTCCGATGCCACCACCACCACCTCATCATCGGCATAATAATAAGCAGGGCGGATACCGGCAGGGTCGCGCATTACAAAAGCATCGCCGTGGCCTATCATACCGGCCAGCACAAAGCCGCCGTCCCAATCTCTGGCAGCGCGGGTAAGCAGCCGTTGCACATCAAGATCTGCCGCTATCAGCGCCGACACATCCTTCTTGCTGACGCCTTGTTTTTTATATGACTGATAAAGATCTTCGTTTTCCTCATCAAGAAAATGCCCAATCTTCTCAAGAATAGTAACGGTATCGGTAGTTTCGACAGGGTGTTGGCCGAGACTGATCAGCTTGTTGAACAACTCGTCCACATTGGTAAGATTGAAATTTCCGGCCAATACGATATTTTTGGTTTCCCAGCTGTTTTCCCGGATAAACGGATGGCAGGTTTCGATGCTGTTTTTACCAAAAGTGCCGTAGCGCAAGTGGCCGAGGTACAGTTCCCCGACAAAGTCAGCGTTGTGTTTCAGCCAGTTCACATCGCTGTACAGCGATGGTTTTGTTTTCCGTAATTCTTTCAGCGCGGTATAAGCCGGAGAAAAGATATCCGTGATAGGTTGGGAAGAGTTGGATCGTGAACGGTTGATAAAACGCATACCAGGCTCCAGGTCAAGTTTTATACAGGCTATTCCTGCGCCGTCCTGTCCGCGGTTATGCTGTTTTTCCATCATCAGCATCAGCTTGTTCAGGCCGTAAAGGGGGGTATTGTATTTTAAACGGTAATATTCGAGAGGTTGCAATAATCGGATAAAGGCAATACCGCATTCGTGTTTTATCGACTCACTCATACAGTTGTTTTTTTACAAAATTATTGTTTCACAAACAATTATTTCAAATTTTGCAGATGAGTTATTAACAAAAGATGCTGTAACTCAGAAGTTTTTATTGTCAAAATTCACCGGTCTGTTTTCCTGATTATATTTCTGGCAATCTGTTTCTACAGAAAGTTCACCAGCCGGTTTTGAAAATTTATCCGAGGGAAGTATGTTCAGGGATTTATCGGCATAGACCTTTTTCATATACAAAGCCCATATGGGGAGCGACATGTTGGCGCCCTGCCCGAGTGAAGTACTACGGAAGTGAATGCTGCGGTCCTCACAGCCCACCCAGATTCCTGTGGTAAGGTTAGGGACAAAACCCATAAACCAGCCGTCGGAGTTGTTGTCGGTGGTACCTGTTTTGCCTGCTATCTGATTGGTGAGCGCATATTTGCCCCGCAGCCGGGCGCCGGTGCCGCTTTCCACCACGCCCTGCATCAGGCTGGTCATAAGATAGGCAGTTTCTTCGCTCATGGCTTCCTGAGTCTTGGGAACAAAAGTGGCCAGGGTGTTGCCGTATTTGTCTTCGATACGGGTAACAAATATCGGCTCAATATATACGCCTTTATTTGCAAAGGAATTGATGGCACCCACCATCTCGTACAGCGACAGGTCGGGGGTGCCCAGACAGATGGCATACACTTCGGGTATCTCGCTTTTGACGCCCATTTTGTGGGCAACTTTTACCACAGGGCCGGGAGAATACCTTTTGATTAAAAAGGCCGATATCCAGTTGATGGAGTTGGCCAGGGCTTCTTTAAGTGTTACCATTTCGCCTTCCTTATATTCACCCGAATTGCGCGGCTCCCACTTCTGGCCATTTTCCAGGTCGAAAGTTATCGGCACATTAGGCACTTTAGCGCAGGGCGAAAATTCGCCTTCCTGCATGGCTACCGTATAAACAAAAGGTTTAAAAGTGGAGCCTACCTGCCGTTTGGCCAGACACACATGGTCGTACTGAAAGTATTTGTAATTGATACCGCCCACATAAGCCCTGACATAGCCGGTCTGCGGCTCAACAGACATCAGCCCTGCCAGTAAAAACCATTTATAATATTTCACGGAATCCAGCGGAGTCATCACCGTATCTTTTTCGCCTCCCCAGGCAAAAACCTTCATATTGACAGGGGTGTTAAATATCTTCATAATCTTATCGTCGGAGATGCCTTCTTTCTTCAGATTTTGATAGCGTTCCGACCGATAGACCCCCTGCATGATCATTTTGTCAATCTGCTGGTCGGTAACACGCCAGTCGTAAGGAGCCCTTTTAACGCCTTTCCAGTGCCTGTAAAAGTCTTTCTGAAGTTCTTTGCCCAGGTGTTCGCTGACAGCCTCTTCGGCATAGCGTTGCATTTTGGAATTAATGGTGGTATAGATGCGTAACCCGTCCTTAAAAATGTTGTAGGGTGTTCCGTCAGCTTTCAGGTTTTTGTTACACCACCCATAGGCAGGGTTGTTTTCCCACTGGTCCAGGTCTTCTTTATATAATTTCTTATCTATATAATTTTCTTCTTCGGGTTTATTCCGGGTGAGCAATATCCTCAGGTATTCCCTGAAATAGGTCGCCATGCCCACAGTATGATCCTGGATACGAAACCGCGACATATCTATCGGCAACACCCGCACCGAGTCATATTGCTGCTGGCTGATAAAGCCGTTGATTTCCATTTGCTTCAACACCACTTCGCGTCGTTTCATGGCGTTTTCGGGGTTACGCACCGGGCTGTACCGCGTAGGGGCTTTCAGCAGGCCAATGAGCATAGCCGATTCCTGAATATTGAGCGAATCAGGGGTTTTATCAAAATAGGTACGTGCGGCAGAATTTATTCCAAATGACTGATTACCAAAATCTACCGTATTAAGGTACATGGCAATGATCTCCTGTTTGGTGTAATTGTGTTCGAGTTTCACGGCGGTAACCCACTCTTTGAACTTGGTGATGGCCACTTTCAGAAAATTCTGGTGGGGGTCGCGGGGAAAAAGGTTTTTTGCCAGTTGTTGAGTGATGGTGCTGCCGCCGCCGGCACCGCGGTTTCCGGTAATCATACCAAACATCACACGGAAAAGACTGCGGACATCAATACCGGAATGTTCGGTAAAACGCGCATCTTCGGTGGCTACCAAAGCATTGACAATATTGGGCGAGAGGTCTTCAAAATGTATGTTGGAACGGTTTTCTACATAATACTTGCCTATGACTACCTGGTCGGAAGAATAAATCTCCGACGCCAGATTGCTGCGGGGATTTTCAAGCTCCTCAAAGGTGGGCATAAAACCAAAAGCACCAATAGAGATCAAAGTAAACAAAACGATGACTACCCCGATTACTGAAAAATAAATAATCCAGAGTCGTTTTATATGTGTTTGAAATTCGCTGTTTACCGCACGTTTTGCCATATCATTTTTCAGTTTCAAATTTTTCAATCCGGATACCAAAATCTTCTATTCCCTGCAGTTCGGGCTCGCGCATAGCCTGTTCAAACTCAAAAGAATAATTGCCTGACAATCTGAACCTTATGCCCTTACGGAACAAAATGCGGTTATCCACCATTTTTCCGCGCTGCTTACCAAGCCACTTACCCGAGTCGTCCGCCAGGCGGCACTCGATAGTATCCACCGAATACATCCCGTTGGGATACAAGGTTTTCAGGAAAAGAAAGATATTGCTATACCGGTAATCAGATGCATTGCGAATATTTATATAAAAATTATACAATTCGGTGGTATCGGTAATGGGTACCGAAAATTTCACGATATCGCTGCTCTTCCAAACAGAATTTTCTATTTTCTTATTTCTGTCCACCAGCACGCCCGGCCCGCACGAAACGATTGAAAACACAAATAATGAAACGAGCAGAATAAGAAGAATCTTTTTCATTTTAGTCATCAGCAAATTTGGATAGGTCTTCCTCAAAATGTTCAAATTCAATTTTCTTTTCCTGTTTCTGGGCAAAATCTTCCAGTTTTTCGGGCACTATTCCTTTGGCGTTGTCTTTGATGATCTTCTTTGCCACATCGACACCGATGGCGAGTAAATTCGCCGGATCGTCCACATAAGAATACCACACGATTTTTTTTATCACATCAATTTTCTGGCACTGCGCGTTGCCTTTTTTGGTCTTGACTATGGTGTCGGTATTCGGAAATTCTTTCAGGGCATCCACATAACAGTCGTATTCATAGTTAAGGCAACATTTCAGTTTAGAACATTGTCCTGCAAGTTTCTGCGGGTTGATGCTCATTTGCTGAACACGGGCTGTGTTGGTAGAAACCGATTTAAAATCAAAGAGCCAGCTGGAGCAACAAAGCTCTCTGCCGCAGGTTCCAATACCACCGAGGCTGCTGGCTTCCTGACGTACGCCAATCTGCCGCATTTCCACCCTGACGCCAAACTGCTCGGCCAGCACCTTGATAAGTTCCCTGAAATCAACCCTTTCCTCGGCCGTATAATAAAAAGTGGCTTTGGTGCCGTCGCCCTGATATTCCACGTCGTTGACCTTCATGGACAAATGCAGGTTGCCGGTAATTTTTTTTGTCTTATACAGGGTTTCGGTTTCTGGAGCTACCACGCTCACCCATTTTTCGATGTCAGAAGGCCTGACCCGGCGATATACCTTTTTGATTTCGCGTGTTTCAAAATTCACGCGTTTCTTCTTCATCTGCAGGCGGGCGGCTTCTCCCATAAGCGTGATGATGCCCAGGTCGTGTCCGGGCGAAGATTCCACCGCCACAATATCGCCCACCTTATAATCTGAATTTTCGGGAACCAGGAAGAAATCCTTCCGGCTATTCTTAAAACGCACTTCCACATAAGGAAAGGCCGGATAAATCTTGGGGGGATTTATATCTTTCAGCCAGTCGTAGGCGTTGCGTTTGCAGCAGGAATGACTGTATATCTTATCGTTTTTCTGATGCGACTTAGGTTTGCTATCACAGCCCCGCGTAAGAAATTCGTTTTTTTCGTTTGTCATAGCATTACATATTACCGCAAAGATAAAATATTTTGGGGGATATTTGACAAAATTATGAACGCATAATATGATTAAGCCTGAACGACAAATCCATAAAAAGCACCTTGGGGTTGGCATTGCGTTCAATATGATACAGGGCATTGTTAAATTCTTCGGCAAAATAAGGAATACGTTCAGCCGTCATGACGCCTGAAAAACCTTTAACAAATTTGCTTTCTTCTTCCACCAATTTTATTAGTTTTTCGTTGCCATGATTGACCAGCGAGGTGTTCCGGATGATTTTCAGTGCGTAATTGAAAAAAATCTTTTGATTTTCGCGGCCGATTTTTGAAATTTCTTCAATGAATTTGTTCAGCTCAAAAACATCGGACTTGTTGAAACGGTAACACAGACGCAGCCAGGATGTCAGCGATTTGAAATAATAGCCGTCTTCGTCCACATCGTGCAACAAGGCTTTGGCAACCACAAAGTTGCCATCGGCTACATTGGCAATTTTCCTGGCGTTGATTTCGGTAGCCTGATATTTTTCCACCAGGGCGTTGCTGATATCATTGTTTCCCAGCCGCGGAATTTTAACTATCTGTGTGCGCGAAATAATAGTATTGATAATCTGTTCATGGTTTTCGGCCACCAGGAGAAATAAAGTTTTTTCGGGTGGTTCTTCAAGTATTTTGAGGATTTTGGGAGCCGCGGCATGATAGAGTTTTTCGACCATCCAGATTAGCACAACTTTATATTCCGACTCAAAGGATTTCATGCCTAATCTTTTTACGATCTCATCACAATCATAAGCGTTGATAATTCCCTGTTTGTTTTCCACACCCACAGCATCGTACCAGTCGTTCAGCGAAATATAGTATTGATTTTGTATGAGCAAATTACGCCAGGTTTGAATAAAATCAATACTTCTGGGTTTGGCTTTTATGTCTTTGGTAGTGGTTACCGGGTAAAAAAAGTGTATATCCGGGTGCATCAGCTGATTAAACTTGACACACGAAGGACACACGCCGCACGAATCTCCGGCCAGGGGCGAGCCGGCATCGTAGTATTGCTTATTGGTACATGAAATAAATTGAGCATAGGCAATAGCCATGGCCAGTTTTCCTGATCCTTCGGCACCAAGAAAAAGCTGCGCATGGCTGACCCGGCTGTTTTTTACCGTGTGAACCAGGTAATTTTTGACAGGAAGTTGTCCGATAATATCTGAAAATCTCATAAATTGAACACTGTTTCTAAAAAAACGAAAATACAAAATTTTGCAGTATGAAATATTGTATTTGGTTTTAAAAATGAAATCTCATGGGCCGGTTCCGCCAAAACGTATTGTCGAGATCGAAAAGATGCTTAAAAATACTTTGCAGACAACTTTCTTTATTTCATCAATTCACCGATAATGGTATCGACCGAGATACCTTCAGCTTCCGCTTTGTAGTTTTTCACTAAGCGGTGGCGGAGTACCAATGGGGCCACATGCTGCACATCTTCGATATCCGGCGAAAACTTTCCGTTGATGGCGGCGTTGCATTTGGCGCCGATAATCATGTATTGCGAGGCGCGGGGGCCGGCTCCCCACGAAATATAATCGTTAGCCCATTTGTGGGCGGCAGCGGTCCTGGGCCGGGTTACCGAAGCCAGGTTTATGGCATAATTATACACATTGTCGGGCACGGGAATCTTGCGGATGACCGATTGAAATTCAAGAATTTCCTCGGCCGTGAGAACCACTTCTACACGGGGCATGTAATTGGTGGTCGTAGTTTTTACAATATTGACTTCCTGTTCAAAATCGGGGTAATCAAGCCAAATGTTAAACATAAACCGGTCGAGTTGCGCTTCAGGCAAAGGATAAGTGCCTTCCTGTTCGATAGGGTTTTGCGTGGCTAATACAAAAAACGGCTCATCGAGTTTAAAAGTTTTTCCGGCCACAGTAACGGCCTTTTCCTGCATAGCTTCGAGCAGGGCTGATTGTGTTTTTGGAGGGGTGCGGTTAATCTCGTCGGCAAGAATTATGTTGGCAAAGACAGGTCCTTTGATAAACCTGAATTTGCGTTCTTCATCAAGAATTTCGGAGCCAATGATATCGGATGGCATCAGGTCGGGGGTGAACTGTATCCTGGAATAGTTCAGCCCCAGGGATTTTGCAATAGTATTGATCATCAGCGTTTTGGCAAGACCGGGGACGCCTATGAGCAGGGCATGTCCGTTGCTGAAAATTGAAATTATGATGTTGCGTACCACCTCATCCTGTCCAATAATCACCTTGGCCGTTTCGGCTTTCACCTTGTTATACTTTTCTACCAGCGCTTCCAGAGCTTCTATATCGGATTTGAATTGCATCGTTACAGTTTTTTATTGTTTATCGTTACGGAGCCAGGTATATTTATAATTGCAGTCTTTATAATTATCGGAAATACTGATAAAAGTGTTTTGTGTTTTTTCATTGATCCAATCGCTGATAGCTTGATTTTGCTTAACCTGAACAGCAATATTTTGTATTTGAGGGTAGTCATCTTTTAAATTGGCCTTATGCGGCTCAGTGCGTGATTTAAGTTTCAGCATACGGTAGGCCTGTTGCCCATCCTCATTGGTATAAACCATAGGAGCCGAAATCTCTCCGACTTTCATTTTTTCGATGACAAAAAACATATTGGGGTCAATCTCTTCGGGCGAAAATTTCGAATCACCCGAATACTGGTTGGTAAGCAATCCGCCGTTAACTTTGGTGGGGTCGTCAGAATACAGTGCCGCAGCTCTTTCAAAAGATAGGGAATCTTTTTTAATAATCTCGGCGATGCGGTCAATTTCTTTTTTCGATTTTATCATATCTGTCAGCGAGGCTTTAGGAATCATAAGTATATGCCTCACATTAATATATTCACCCCGGCGTTCAATCATTTGAATGATATGATATCCTTTTTGAGTTTTCACGATGGGGGAAACTTCTCCGGGTTTCAGCGAAAAAGCTGCCGCTTCAAATTCGGTGAAAAGTTCTCCTCTGCCCACAAAGCCGAGCTCACCACCCTTGGTCATAGAGCCGGGATCTTCGGAATACAAATTGGCCAGGGTGGCAAAATCTTCGCCTTTTAACACACGCTCACGCAGGCCGTTGAGCTTCTCTTTAACCATGTTTACCTCGTCCTGGCTGATGACGGCTTTTTTCACAATCTGAGCCACTTCTATCTGCGAACCCACCAGCGGCAGGCTGTCCGGAGAAATGGCATTAAAAAACTCAGTAACTTCCGTGGGAGTAATTTTCACATTCTGCGTAAGCTTGGCCTGCACATTTTGTATTAGCAGGTAATCGCGTATTTTGCTGCGCATCTCCTCCTTGATCTGAAGCACGGTCTTTTTGAAATATTCCTCCAGTTTTTCTTTTGAACCTATCTGGTCGATAAAATACCGCATCCTGCGGTCCAGTTCGCTTTCCACTTGTTTATCGGTAACCGTCACACTGTCAATTTCGGCCTGTGTAAGCAACAGTTTCTGAAACATCACCTCCTCCAGAATCTGGCATTTGAGGCCGGGGCCCTTGGTGCTGCCCTGCATCAGGTATTGAAAATATTCGTTTTCGATATCGGAATACAGCACGATGTTGCTGCCCACCACCGCTACCACTTCGTCGATAAGGATTTTTTCGCTATTTTGCTGTGCTATGCCCGCCACTGATGAGGTGAGGAACAGTAATAACAGTACGGTTTTATTTATAATTTTCGTCATTAATTCGGGGTGTTATCTGATAATAACTATGTAAACTCTAAATTAGTATGAATGTATTAATTTTTAAAAACTTCAAAATCTTTTTTCCGCAAGGCATTATCATAAATATCCTTCCTCATATTTTCAATCAGCGTAAGCTTCCTTTTGTTGATTATCATATCGCGGATATTGCTTTGTTCAAAACTCAACGGCGATACGCCTTCTTTGATCATAAACCTTTTGATATTCATCAGATAAGTAAAGGCCGAATCCTGAATCTCAATAATGCGGTTGTTTTTCAGGTACTCTTCCTGATTATAGGTGTTGATGGGAATTTCTTTAAGCATGTCGTTGAACAACAGCCAGCTCTGATCATCTAAGTAATAATTTACAGCGTATTTATGGCAAAAGTCCTGCAGTTTTTTCATGTCCTGCTGACCGCCCGACTTAATAAGGTTGCGTACCGGGGCCGGCGATACTTCCTTGGGTATTTTGACATAGACAACCTTAACAATGTTCTCCTTCAACACAAAATTTTCTTTGTGCAGCTCATAGTAGCGGGCAATCTCTTCGTCAGAAACCACTGTATCAAGCCTTTGATTGATAAGTTTTGACTCGTATTGAAAAACCGTGAGGGAATTTTTGTATTCTTCGAGTTGTTTCGAAAAATCTTTTTCTTCATCCGAAAGATTTTTCTCGGCCTGGGCAATAATCAATTGCTGATTTATCCAGTTATCAACATATTCGCTGACAAACTCCATGCTGTCCTGACCGGCCATATCCAGCGGAAGCATTCCCTGCAGATCCGAAGCATAGAGGTACTTGTCATACACACGGGCCAGGGGCTGTTCGTCTCCGGCATGCCTGGCATGACATGCACACAAAAAAACAGCAAGAATAAAAAAGACTTTTTTCAAAAAATATTTTATCAAAATACCGAAAGAAACGGTTACGTATTAATGATTATAAGCCTTATTTCAACAACGAATCAAAAACGCCCTGGTTGACTACATAGGGATATTTGCTTCTGAGTTGTTTTATCCATTCCTCTTCAAGATAGTTCTGATAGTCGGCAGTGATAAGTCCCTTGGCCTCTTTCAGCAGTTTGGGTTCGGGCGCCACCAGGTTATGCACCACCACAAAAATAACTTTATCATCTTTACTGATATCTTCAGTTACGCCTTTTTCCCATTTGATTTGATCAATAACAGGGTTATCTTTTCTCGAATACTTTTTATGTTCAATTTTCAGTGTGGGTACCGTATCAATGTTGATTTTTTTATAAATGTCCATTTCGGTCATTTTTCCGTTGATATAGTTTTTCACTAATTTGCGGGCACTTTTGGCTGTTGCCTGATTATTGCAGGTAAATATCGATGCATCAAGACGTTCGTCCCACATATATTTGCTTTTATTATTTTCGTGGAACGCAGTCAGGCCTGTAGTATCCTGTATAGCTTTTGACCAGACTTTTTTGTCGGTAAGTTCAAAAAGCATGATACCATCGCGGTATTCTTTCATCAGCGCCTTAAATTCAGGATATTTTTGCTCGAGTTTTGAATCTTCGTACTGCAAACAACTTTCATCAATAAAATCATCATAACGGCTATTAACAAAATCAGTGATTTTCATCTTGATTCTCCTACCCTGCTTTGTGCCGAGAAATTTGGCAAAATCCTGTTGTGTTATGGTTTTTTCTCCGATTGTAAACATGGGTTTGGTAAGGCTGGCTGCTTTTGCAGGTTCCCATTTGCCTTCATAAATGGTAGAATCCACCACAGCGTAAAAGTCGTTGACAACACCCGGCAGTTCTTTAAATCCATATTCGCCCATGATGCGATTGATCACTGATTCTTTGCTTTTGTTGGCACGGCTGTCTTTTATTATCCGGGCTTTAAGCTGGGTTTTTTCTTCGTCGAAAGATTTCACCGGGGTTCTTTCGATGAGTTTTATGATGTGCCATCCATAAACCGTTTGCACAGGTTCTGAGTATTCATTAAGATTGAGTTTGGCCACGGCTTCGATAAATTCAGGCACCATACGGTTTACTCCAAAACCCTGCAGCACACCGCCTTTTGCAGCAGAGCCCTTATCATCTGAGTATTCTTTTACCACGTTTTCAAAAGTTTCTCCGCCTTTTAATTTCGCATAAGCCTCGTCAATTTTAGATTTGTAGGTAGCCAGATTTTCGGGTTTAGCATCTTTAGGCACTTCAATAAAGATATGAGCCACCACAGCCCTGCCCATGGCCGGTTTTCTGTTCACTACTTTAATCAGGTGATAGCCATAATCGGTGCGTACCGGCAGTGAAACCTGACCCACTTTGGTGTTGTAGGCTCCGTTTTCAAAAGGATAAATCATATCCAGCACGGAGAAATAACCGAGGTCGCCGCCATTGCCTTTAAAAATTGATTTTGAGTCGGGTTCTTCGCGGTCACGTGCCGAAGGGTCGTCGGAAGTTTCTTTGGCTACGGTGGCAAAGTCCTCGCCTTTGAGCAGGCGTTCGCGTATTTTCAGCACTTTTTTATAGGCTGCCAGGGTATCTTCAGGAGTGGCATCTTTATTGACCTTTATCAGGATATGGCTGGCTCTGATATCCCACTGCAGCCTGTCATAGGCTTCTTTTAAAAGGTCATCATCAACCTGTTTGTCGGTAAGGTAAGGCTGAGCCAGTTGCTTGCGGTATCCGGCAAGTTCGTTCTTAAATGAAGTAAACGTGTCAAGTTTCAGCTCTTCAGATTCTTTTACTTTGAGTTTAAAATTGATATACAGGTTCAGGTATTCATCAAGTGATTTTTTGTCCATTAAATCGCCTTTGATATTGTTTTTCTTATACACATTCAGGAATTCTGTTTTTGTAATCTTTTCGCCGGCTACGGTAAGAAGTACTTCGTCATTAACCTGTGCGTTTACCATTCCGCAGAAAAATACGGACAATACTAAAATAATAAACCTTTTCATAGTTTTCGATCTGATTTTATAAAATAAAGTGCAAAAATATGTTTTCTTGGAACAAATTCAAAAAATTAATTGATTAATCACTTTTGTACCAGTAAGGAAAAACAGCGGCAATGATGACTCTTTCAAATAAATCACCATTGAATCTCCTGTTTAACTTGTAAATAAATTCGTTTAGATAGTTTTGAAGATAA
>JAGNBV010000054.1 GCA_018004645.1 Bacteroidales bacterium | reverse complement strand
TTTTTAAAAAACTTATTCAATACTTTTTAACAATCAAAAAACAGGCAGATAAAAACTATATTTTTGAAAAAAATTGTATATGTACACTATTGAAGAACTAAAAAACATGGCTACTCAGGTGCGGCGCGATCTTTTACGCATGATCCACGCTGTGCAGTCGGGTCATCCCGGCGGTTCGCTGGGTTGTGCTGATTTTCTCACCTGCCTTTATTTCGGGATTATGGAACATAAGCCGCAACCATTCAGCATGGATGGCAGGGGCGAAGATCTTTTTTTTCTTTCCAACGGGCATCTTTCTGCCGCATGGTACAGCGTTTTAGCCCGTTCAGGGTATTTTGACGTCAGCGAATTGGCTACTTTCAGGAAGCTTGGAACCCGTTTGCAGGGTCATCCGACCACGGCCGAACATACTCCTGGTGTGCGGGTCGCCTCCGGGTCGTTGGGGCAGGGAATGTCGGTGGCTATTGGCGCCGCCCTGGCAAAAAAACAAAATGAGGATACACACCTTGTTTACAGTTTACATGGCGATGGCGAACTGGAAGAAGGACAAATATGGGAAGCTGTGATGTTTGCCGCGGCCAAAAAAGTTGATAACATTATATCCGTGATTGACTATAACGGCAAACAGATAGATGGTCCTGTGGATGAAGTATTAAGCCTGGGGGATTTGAAAGCCAAATTCCTGGCCTTTGGTTGGAAAGTACTGGAAATGAATGGAAACGACATGGAGCAAATTCATATCACATTGAAAAATGCTCAGTCGCATACTGGCAAGGGTGTTCCTGTCGTTATTCTGATGAAAACCGAAATGGGCTATGGCGTTGATTTTATGATGGGAACCCATAAATGGCATGGCAGTCCGCCGAGTGATGAACAACTCGCCAATGCACTGGCCCAATTACCGGTTACGCTAGGCGATTATTAAAATGACAACTATGAGATTGGCATCATTAAAGAATTTTCTGGTATGCATCGTGGCACTGGTGTTGTCGGGGCAGGTTTTTTCACAGATTACCATTTCGGAAAAAGAAAAACCCAAACCTACGCCGGTTACCAGAATATTGTTTGTTTATGATGCCTCACAAAGCATGTTTGGCGTGTGGCAGAGCGACCGCAAGATATCCATTGCCAGCAAGCTGATGTCGGAGTTGCTCGACAGTTTGAAAACCGTTGCCAACCTGCATCTGGGCCTTCGTGTTTACGGGCATCAGAAGTATTACCCGCCTCAGGATTGTGATGATACGCGCCTTGAAATCCCTATCGGAGAAGGGAATATCGAAAAAATTAAAAACAAGTTAAAGACGGTCAACCCGCGGGGAACCACGCCCATAGCCGCTTCTCTGGAGGCTGCCGGCAACGATTTTCCCCCTTGCGACAATTGCCGGAATATTATCATTTTGATCACCGACGGTCTCGAGGAGTGTGGTGGCGACCCTTGTGCTGTTTCACTGGCGTTGCAGAAAAAGGGGTTAGTCCTAAAACCTTTTATTATCGGCATCGGGAAAAATTTCAAAGAATCTTTCGACTGTGTAGGAACTTATTTTGACGCCTCCACCGAGAAAGAATTTAGCAAAGCGTTGAATGCCGTTATTTCGCAAGCGCTCAATTCCACCACCGCGCAGATCAATCTGCTGGATAGCTATGGTAAACCAACCGAAACCAATGTCGGTATGACGTTGTATGATAATTTCTCGAAAACCATAAAGTATGATTTTGTGCATACCTTTAATAATGAAGGTTTGCCGGATACCCTGATGCTGGATCCGCTGCTGGCATACGACCTGGTGGTTCATACCATTCCGCCGGTTTCCCACGACAGCATTGTGATTACCCCGGGGAAACATACCACCATCGCTGCCAATACGCCGCAGGGAACTCTCGAACTTAAAGTGGGAGGAAAGGTGCCACCGAATCTCACTTTTCAATGTATTGTAAGGCAAAGCGGGAAAATGGAAACCCTCAACGTGCAGTCGTTTACCCAAAAAACAAAATATCTTACCGGCATTTATGATCTGGAGGTGCTTAGTTTGCCGCGGCTGAAAATCAACGATGTGGAAATCAAACAGAGTTATAATACCACCGTTGAAATTCCCACTCCCGGCACAGCAGTTATTCAGATTGCCATGCGGGGATACGGCGACTTGTACACTGAAGAAAACAACAAATTGACATGGATATATAAATTGAATGAAGAAGGTCAGCAGGAAATGTTGTACCTGTTGCCCGGCAAATACCGGATTATTTTCCGATCGAAGTATGCCACGCATTCTTTTTATACTATCGATAAACCATTTAAAATTGAATCAGGTATCACAACAAGAGTTAACTTTTATTAATATAGAATATATTTCAGCAAAAGACGCAGTTTTACTGATAGTTTTCTGCGAAAATCAGCGAGATCTGCGGGAAATATTAAAATCATAAAAAAAACAAATGAATAGATTTCAAAAAACAGGAGACAAAGACACCCGCTCGGGTTTTGGTGAAGCGCTGAACGAATTAGGCAAAGAAAACCCACAAGTTATAGCCCTGGTGGCCGATTTAACGGGCAGCCTGAAAATGGATGCTTTCGCCAAGAATTACCCGGAACGTTTTATACAGGTCGGTATTGCTGAAGCCAATATGATGGGTATAGCCGCAGGCCTTACCATTGGCGGGAAAATCCCTTTTGCCGGCACCTTCGCCAATTTTGCCACAGGCCGTGTTTACGACCAGATAAGGCAATGTGTGGCTTACTCAAATAAAAATGTCAAAATTTGTGCTTCCCATGCCGGCATCACCCTCGGCGAAGATGGCGCCACGCACCAGATCATGGAAGATATCGGGCTGATGAAAATGTTGCCCAACATGGTGGTCATAAACACCTGCGATTTTAACCAGACCAAGGCCGCCACCAAAGCGGCAGCACACTATACAGGACCTGTTTATCTGCGTTTTGGAAGACCAAAAGTGCCTGTATTTATTCCTGAAAACGAGCCTTTTATTATTGGCAAAGCCCTCATGATTGAAGAAGGTTGTGATGTGAGTATTTTTGCCACCGGGCACCTGGTATGGAAAGCCATGCAAGCAATGGAAATCCTGAAGGCAAAAGGTATCAGCGCTGAGCTGATCAACATACACACCATCAAGCCGCTGGATGAGGAAGCCATTTTAAAATCTGTCAGTAAAACCCGTTGCGTGGTTACTGCTGAGGAACACATGATGAATGGCGGCCTGGGCGACAGCATCGCTCAGTTGCTTTCGCGCAAAATGCCCCTGCCATTGGAAATGGTGGCTGTGGACGATAAATTCGGCGAAAGCGGTACCCCCGATGAACTGATGGTCAAATACGGCCTGGACACCACCAATGTGGTAAATGCCGCAATGAAGGCTGTACAGCGAAAATCATAATGTTTTGGATGTAATGCATGTGCGGCATGCGCCTGTAATCATGCAGACAGGATAGAATGAACAATGGCAAAAGGGAAAAAGCTAAAAAAGATACTGAAAATACTGCTGTGGCTGTTATTGATTTTTTTGGGACTCTCCATACTCCCGGTAGTGATCTATAAGTTTATTGCTCCGCCAATTACGCCATTAATGGTACTGCGCGGTTTTGAGACCGATAAAAAGACCGATTATCAGTGGATACCGATTGAGAAAATGTCGCCCAACCTGTTTCAGGCTGCCCTTGCAGCGGAAGATGATACCTTTCTGAAACATCACGGGTTTGATTTTCGCGCGATTAAGCTGGCCTATGAGTCGAACCAAAAAAGTAAAAGGACCAAAGGCGGAAGCACCATCAGCCAGCAAACGGCCAAAAATGTTTTTCTGTGGCCGCACCGCGATTTTGTGCGTAAAGGGCTGGAAGCCTGGTTTACAATTCTCATTGAATTCATCTGGGGAAAAGAACGGATCATGGAAACGTATATGAATGTTGTGGAATTTGGCCCGGGTGTTTATGGCGTGGAAGCCGCATCATTAAAGTATTTCAAAAAACATGCATCAAAATTAAGCAAGTATGAAGCGGCCTCGTTGATCTCTGTACTGCCCAACCCTCATATTTATAAGGTGCTGACACCATCCAGATATACACAGCGATACAGGGGTGCAATTATCCGCAGGATGGGGTATATTCCGAAGGTGAAGTTTGAATGAATGATTATTTAGGAAATGATACCACAGGTCAATATGTATTGTTTACCTGTATTTGCTGAAATAATTGTGAAAATAAAGAAGTTGATAGGGCAGTGCACTACTCCAGTATTCCCTGGTATGTCCGCCGGGCCTTTCAATATAATCATGGCTGATATTCAGTGAAATCATTTTCTCGTGAACCTGCCGGTTTACGCTGATAAAAACATCGTCCACACCACAATCAGTGATTATCGATATGGAGTCGTTTTTTATCCGGCCCAGCATATTGATTACGGAATTTTCCTCCCAGTTTTCGGGGTATGTATCTATGCTGCCCAGACGCCCGGACAGATCCCAATTGTTGCTAAATGGCCTCAAATCCAAACATCCGCTCATGCTTCCGGCGGCGCCAAACATTTGCTGATGCCGTATAGTCAAGTATAAAGCTCCGTGGCCGCCCATGCTTAATCCCATTATGGCACGGCCTTCGCGGTGTATAATTGTCGCATAAGTGCTGTCAATAAAAGGCACTAGTTCTTTGGTAATATAAGTTTCGTACCTCATCAAGGAATCCACGGGACTGTCCATATACCACCCCGACAGCCCGCCATCAGCGCACACCAGCAGCATGCCATACTGGTCTGCCGCCTCGGAGATCACAGGAAAATTCTTGACGAAAGTGGCATAATTTCCGCCATAGCCGTGCAATAGATACAAAACAGGAAATGATTTTTCTGTATTATTATAATTTTCCGGTATAACGACACAAGCTTTTATGTTTTTCTTCATGGAAGGGCTGTGTACTACTATGGTATCTGTTTTTGCTGCGTTAAGCAAAAATGAAATCCCTAGCAGATAGGCCGATAACAACAATTCTTTCATTTTTATGAATGGTTTTTCTTTAGCAAATCAAGTGAAATGACCGTGCTGTTTACAAATCTCCGTCTCTTGCATTCTTTAGAATCAGGGATTTCCATGGTTTGCCGTCGGTATCACTCAAAAAGTTATTAAAAAAATCTGAAGGAGACTTAAGTTTTATCTTTTTTCTGCATTGGAAATGCACTATTCCGCCGCAAACATGGCCATTATTAGTATAAAAGTGCTTTTTGTTATCCATGGCAATCGTGATATCGCCCACTTCAGAGCTGGAATGTGCGGAGGAAGAAATTAAAAATATCCATTGATCATTTTTTAGTTTTATCCAGCCGGAATCTATTAACCGGAATGAAACCATATAAAACTCTTCAAAATCATTAATAACGGGGTTGATTAATGCCGTTGATGATTCAGGGATGAAATCAATCATCCGTGATGCTGTTTGTTCCAGCCATTTTTGTTGCAGAGCAGGGCTGATTTTCGTACTGTCCGTATGTTGGGCTGTAACATCATTACGATTAAATAAAAATGATAATAGAACGAAAAATAGTTTCAGTGAATACTGGTGGAAATTAGACATATCCTGATTTATTTTTTAATGGTTTTTATTGATCATTCGGCCTTTTGCATCTTTAATAGTGCATGACGATGAAGTCATTTTTATCTATTTTGTCCACTTCTGTCGTTATTTATTCCCAGATTGCGGTAGGTTTCAATCATAGCTTCTTGATTATCAGTGATGATAAGCAATTTGTCGCCGGCCATCAGCAATGTTTTTCCCGTAGGAACAAAATATTTCTCCCCGCGTTTGATCATGACCACCAGTGTCTGGTCGGGCAGATTCAAATCCATCAGGTGGCTTCCCTTTTGCAGCGCTTCAGGTTTTATGGTTATTTCGCAGGTAACCGATTTTATTTCGTCAGAAAAATCCACATCAAAAGTCTCCGGTTTTCTGATGTTTCTTGGCTTTTCGGCCAGGCCAAGCCATTTGGCCATCTGTGCAAGTGTGGTTCCCTGTATTAGCAACGACACCAGGGTGCAAAAAAACACAATGTTAAAAATAAACCTTGCATTGGGTATGTCCGCCGCCAGCGGGAAAATGGCGAAAATAATAGGTACCGCGCCCCGCAGCCCAACCCACGAAACAAAGGTTTTGTCTTTTACGGGCATCTTTCGGAAAGGGGCTAAACAAAGAAAAACAGTCAGCGGCCGGGAAATAAAAATCAGCAGAAAACTGATAATCAGGCCGGGCACAAGAACAGGGATTAATTCGTGAGGATTTACCAACAAGCCCAAAGTTAAGAACATGAGTAACTGACTGATCCAGGCCAGCCCGTCGAAAAAGTTCAGTGCCGAACGTTTATGGACAAATTTGGAGTTACCTATCACCAGTCCTGCTAAATACACGGCAAGATAAGCATTTCCATGGAGGAGGTAGGCCGAAGAAAAAATGAAGATACAAAACGTAAAAACCAAAATCGGATACAGGGAAATATTATCAATTTTTATACGGTTGATAACAAACACGGCAAATTTTCCAAGAGCAAAACCAACAATACCTCCGATGACAAGTTGCAGCACCAGGTGTAGGCCAGCTTGCAGGTAATTGGGTTCTGAGCCCATGGAGATCAGTTCAATAAATGTGATGACCAATACGTAGGCCATGGGGTCGTTACTTCCGCTTTCGAGTTCAAGCAACGGGCGAAGATTATTTTTCAGGCTCAGGCCCCTCGACCGGAGAATGGAAAAAACCGAAGCCGAATCGGTGGAAGACATGATGGCTGCCAGCAGCATGGCCGATAAAATGGAAATACAGGCTATATGTATTGTCATTCCCAATACCCACCAGATAATCACCCCGGAGAGGATAGCCGTAAGAAACACACCGACAGTGGCCAAAACAATTCCCCTGACCATAACTGGGCGTATTTCTGCCAGTTTGGTGTCCAGTCCGCCTGAAAACAGGATGATGCACAAGGCAACAGTTCCGATTGACTGGGCAAACTGGAAATTTTCAAATTGTATGCCCAGACCGTCGGTGCCGGCAAGCATCCCTACAAGCAAAAAGAGTAACAGGGCCGGAACACCAAATCGAGAGCCGGCTTTCCCCGCCAAAAGACTCAGGAAAAAAAGGATAGCAACAGCAAATAATATTAGTTCAATCTGAATGTTCATTCACTGGCTTTTTGCATTTTTTTCTTTGCAATAATAACGTTTTTTATCGTGATTTTCTGTATATTAAACTTATGCGGTGCCTGCGAGTGCGGCGATCTTGTCGGAAGGCATTATCAGCAAGCCTTTGACTTCTGATTTTGCACACCGTACCATAGCTTCGGCAACTGTTGATGCCTCGATACCCTTATATTTTTTCAATTTGCCTATAAACAAAAAACCGAAAACACGCATTATAGGTTTGCTCATGACTTCCCCGAAACGAAATTCCTGTCTTTTGCCCATCAGCATCGAGGGCCTGAAAATGACCAGGCCGTTTTTGAAAATATTTTTCAGATCGTCTTCAACCTTGCCTTTAGTCCGCAGATAAAAGTTTTTCGATTTACTATCAGCACCGATTGACGAAATGTATAAAAACTTTTCGGCCCCGGACCGAGCGGCTATGGTCGCTGCAGCAATTACGTAGTCGTGGTCAATCTTGTGAAAATTTTCCTGATTTCCCGCATTTTTTATGGTGGTTCCAAGGCAGCAAAAAACATGCTGTGCATCAGTATTGTTAAAGGTTTCTATCACGTTGAAATCAATGATCTTCTCGATGAGTTTGGGGTGTTTGATTCCGGTGGATTTGCGTACCCATATCTCCACTTCGTTGTAGAAGGTATCGTTTAGCAAAAGCCGGAGGCAATGTCCGCCCGTCAGTCCGCTTGCCCCAATCAGCAAGGCTTTCATTTTAGTTTCCATCAGGTAAATTTTTAATTAGTTTTAGGATTTTTTCCAGAATCTCTTCTTCAGTTTGGCTCTGATCAAATTCGATGATATATTTTGACTTCTTGTAATATTTCTCACGTTCAGCAAGCTTTTTAGTAATAAATGTTTTCAGGTCTTTTTGGCCTGTCAGTAATGGGCGGTTCCGTGCATCATCCTTTAAACGGCTGAAAAGCAATTCCGGTGAGGTTTTTATATAAACGCTTATTCCATTTTTATTCATCACCTCCATATTATCGAAAAAACAGGCAGTGCCTCCACCGGTAGCAACAACGATGTTATCGCGACTTTTCACCAACTGGGTTATCACTTCTTTTTCCATTTCACGGAACACAGATTCACCCTGAGAATGGAATATTTCAGTAATGGATTTTCCGGAACGGCTTTCTATCTGCTCATCCATGTCAATGAAAGGTGCAGAAATTTTTTGGGCAAGTTTCAGTCCGATGCTGCTTTTCCCACAACCCATAAAGCCAGTAAGAAAAATAATCATGGTATTTTTTTCTGTTCAAATGTAGCAATAATTATTTATCAGTGAAAGCTGACCTGGATACTGCAGTTTATTAACATTGTGCTGTTATCTTTTTTAAGGGCTGTTAAAAATCCTCTCATATTTAATGACTACTTTTGTTTTTTACCGAAAATCTGATGTTTAAAAAGACAAATTTTTTTTTTAAGGAAAAGGAGAAAAAACAAGTCTTTTCAAACTTTATTTCTCTTTCTTTCATGCAGGCGGCCAATTACCTTATCCCGCTTGTCGCTATTCCGTATTTGGTAAGAGTTTTGGGTGATGATCGCTTTGGCTTGGTAATGTTTGCCCAGGCCTTTATACAGTATTTTGTGATATTGGTGGATTTTGGCTTTGAACTTACCGCTACACGTGAGATTTCTATTCACCGCAACGACAGGAAAAAGGTTACTGAAATTTTCAGTTCGGTGATGTATGTGAAGTTTGTTTTGTTGCTGGTGAGTTTCCTGATCATGAACATCGTGGTTTTTTCATTCGGACAGTTTTCAAAAGAATGGCAGCTTTACTATCTCTCGTTTGGCCTCGTAATAGGCCAGTTGCTGTTTCCAGTATGGTATTTTCAGGGAATTGAAAAGATGAAATATATTATGTTTTTCAATGTGCTGGCTAAAACCATATTTACTGTCCTTATATTTTTCACCATTTTTACCCCTGCCGATTATCGCTTATACGCTATCATCAATTCCTCGGGATTTATTTTTGCAGGGCTGGTGGCTTTTTTTGTGGCTTTGTACCTGAACAATTTCGGTTTTACCAAGCCGCAAAAAAATCCTATCAAAGAGATAATCCTGAAAACAAGGGATGTGTTTATTTCCAACGTCGGTATCAGCCTGTATATGACGTCAACCAGTTTTATTCTGGGTATAGTTACCGGCCGCAACGACCTGGTGGGATTTTATACGGTGGCCGAAAAAACTATTCGCGGAATAAGGTACGTGGTATCGCCTATTACGCAGGCTTTGTACCCTTATCTTAGCAAGCGTTTCGCAGGGCAGAAGACAAAGGATTCAGTGAGTGTGCTGAAAAAACTGATGTTATACCTGACTCCTATGTTACTGCTGCTGGTCGCAGGACTGCTTATTTTTACTGAAAAAATTGTATTGCTGCTCACAGGATCGGTTAACCCTTCCATAATCCTTGATATGCGTGTTATTTCGGTAATCCTTTTCATCGGTACTTATAATAATGTGCTCGGTGTTTTAGGAATGTTGAATATGGGTATGGAGAAACAATTCAGAAATGAAGTGCTGCGGAGCGGACTGTTTAATGTTGTTTTTTGTCTGGCGGCCTCTCATTTTTTACTCGACCTGGGCGCTTCGCTTTCGGTGGTGGCTACCGAATTGTTACTTATGTTGCTGTTGATAAAAAATTTGAATAAAAAACTCAGAAATGCTTAGCGTCATTGTCATAGTAACATCAATTCTTTTGCTGCTGCTGTTGCTCCAACGGATAGTGAAATCAGAATGGCTGGACCCCATGTTTGTTTCAGCGCTGTATTGGGGCGGCCTGATAGTTTTCAGTGTGTTTTTTTCGAAGGTTTTTCATTTTGAACTTTACTTGCCCGGATTGATACCCTTGTTTTTATTGCTGGTGTCTTTTATTATCGGTTCATTGGTGGCAAAAAAACTGATTTTTGCAAGCGGGCAAAAATCCGCCCATAGCATGGTGCCCCCAAAAATCGATTGCCTGCAACATAAACGCATCAAATGGCTTACAATCATTTTTTCATCGTTGGGAATGGCTGCCATTGTTTTACAGCTTAGATTTCTTGATATCCATATTGGCAGTTTTGCTGATTTGCTGTATGCCGCCAATACCATTTCGGTAATCAGGTATACTGGTGGCACCGACATGCCCAAATATGGACTTATTCTAATGGCCTTTCTGTATTCTGCCGGGTTTCTGGGTGGCATATACGCTTTGTCAGGCAAAGGTTTTTGGAATAAAATGATAAGTTTGCTTCCCTTTGCAGTGATGCTCGTGTTTACCATTACCAACAGTGTAAAATCGGGTTTTATTTTTATGTTGATTCTTTGGGTTTCTGGATATATAGCCGTATATGTATTCATGAAAAACGGACAACTAAAAAGGATTGGCAGATTGGTTAGCAGCGTAGTGCTGATTTTTGTTTTTATTCTTGCCCTGATACCCCTCACACAAATACTGAGGTCGGGAAAAGTCAGCGCTGATACTGAGTACGTGAATGCCGGTGGCTTATCGTATTTTTGTTCGGTAAACACATTTACCATTTGGTACAAATCCTACTCGCACGAAAACATAACGGGGTTCAAATATACGCTGTCGGGGATAAATAATTTTTTCTTCGGTGAGCGTGAAATTGGCTTATATGGAGAAAAAAATGTGGAAGTTGGTAAATATAACGGTAATCCTGTACAGACCAACGTTTATACTATGGCACGCGGACTTATCGAAGATTTTACCTTGCCGGGCGCTTTGCTCGTACTTTTTTTAGCCGGCATTATTGCACAGATATTATATGAAAGAACCAAAAAAAACTCAGTGATCTGCATGGGGCTGCTTTCGCTGTTTTACAGTGTTTTGTTGTGGAGCATAACCGTCAACATATTAAATTACAATACCATTATACTTTGCTGGCTGATTTCTTTTGCAACACTGTTTTTCATTAAAAAAAGTAATTTTGCAGCGCCTCAAAAAACCGCAGATTGATTATGAAAAGGGGACTTTTTCTGACAGTGAACTATTTTCAGGCAGCCATGACTATCGAGCTGATAAAAAGTCTTCTTGCCATTTCGGGTGTTGAACATTTCAGGATTGTCGTTGTTGACAATTCGGCATCCTCAGAGGAATATGAGCAACTGCTCAATTTTAAAAAGCTCACTGAAGGTGATGTTGAAATCTTGAAAACCCCGTCAAATCTGGGATATTTCGGTGCGGTAAATTTTGCTTTAAAACATCCTGGCAATAGTAAGGGATATGATTATGTAATTGTGTCTAATAACGACATTGAAATTCGCGACCGGCAATTTTTTCAAAACCTTCTTGAACTGCAGAGCGATGCTCAGGTTATTGCCCCCGATATTATTTCGTTAACCACCGGCCGGCATCAAAATCCACACAGGACAAGCCCTGTGAGCAGGTTTCAGAAATTTCAATACCGTTTACTTTATTCCAATTATTATTTCGGCCTGATTCTTTATCATGCCAGAAAACTAATCAAATCAACTACAGCAAGGCATCATAGAATGGCAAAACCGGCGAAACAGGCCATCTTTTCTGCTTATGGGGCTTTCTTTATTTTTCACCGAAGCTATTTTGAAATGGGCGGTACAATTGATTACGGATATTTCCTTTATGGAGAAGAAGACAGCGTGGCTGCGCAATGTGCTGAAAACGGCATGAAAATAGCGTTATTGCCTGATTTTGAAGTGTTTCACAATGAGCATATTTCCACTGATAGCACAGGATTTAAGAAAAATATCTACCAATTGCAGCAAAAAGCCTACAGGTATATTAAAGCTAACTATCTCAATTTTTATTGATGACCGAAAAAACAATAATATCGATTCTGATTCCCTGCTACAACGAAGAGAAGTTTATTGGCAAATGCCTCGATAGTGTACGCGCTTTTGAAATTCCTGACGGATGCGAAACCGAAGTATTGGTAATTGATGGCATGTCAGCGGATAAGACACGTGAAATTGTTGCGGCCAAAATCATGGAAGATCCAGGCATCCGCCTGATTGATAACCCCGGAAGGATACAGTCGTATGCACTAAATACAGCCATACCGCTATCAAAAGGTTCATACATCTTAAGACTGGATTCTCATTCGGATTATCCGGTCAATTATCTGAAGCTGCTCTACGAAACGGCTCTGCGCACCGGCGCCGACAACACCGGCGGGCTGGTGATTACCAGGCCTTTTAATAAAAGTTATAGGGCCAGTGTTGTTCAGGCGCTGACCACCCACAAATTCGGCGTGGGCAATTCTGGTTTCAGGGTGGGCATGAAAGAAGGCCCCGCAGATACGGTGCCTTATGGTTTTTTTAAGCGCAGTATTTTTAATAAGATAGGCTATTTTGATGAACGGCTTGTCCGGGCGCAGGACTATGAGTTCAACAGGCGGATATGGAGGGCAGGAGGGACCATCTGGCTTAATCCCGAAGTGCAGCTGAATTATTACAACCAGCCGGATATGCACAAATTTTTAAAAAAACAATTGCTGTACGAAGCGCCTTACAATGCCTACATGTGGTTTGTGGCACCTTATACTTTTGCATACAGGCATGCCATAACGGCTGTGTTTTTTGGTGGGATTATCGGGGGCATGCTGTTGTCTCTCTTTGTACCTGTTCTGTGGTATGTTCTTGCCGCTGTTATGGCTGTATATTTTTTGCTTGCTATCATATCATCGGTGCAGCAGGCTGTGAGGTACAAAAAATTCCTCCATGTTTTTACCTTGCCTGTGTGTTTTTTCCTATATCATTTTTTGCATGGTTCAGGGGTTGTATGGGGTTTGCTCCGCCTGTTGACCAGGACCGCGCCAATATTTAAAAAACCTAAAACCCAGGCAACGAAGTAATCATTTGATTATTAACGCACCTATGAATGACAAAACAAAAATAGAAACCGAACATTATGACCAGAAAGCGGCTGTAAGGGGAGACGATCCTGATAAAATCGGGAAAAGCCGAGTTGACATGGCTTTACAAAATGCTCACGATTGTTTTATTGCACAAATAAAAACATTGCAGGCAGAGAAAAAATCAGGATTAATACTTGATTATGGCTGTGGTACAGGTTACAAAACCATGTTTCTGGCCGATGACAACTGGAAGATTATGGGCATTGATATTTCATCCGTTTCCATAGAATTTGCCAATAAAGCTGTACAAAAAAACAATGCTAATGCCATGTATCAGGTTATGGATTGTGAGCAGATGCAATTTTCTGATAACTCTTTCGACCTGGTAATTGATTACGGAACTTTTTCCAGCCTCAGCATGGAAAAGGCTTTTCCTGAACTGCTGAGGGTATTAAAGCCCGACGGAAGCCTGGTGGCAATTGAAACCTTTGGGCACAATCCGTTGACCAACTTTAAAAGGTGGCTTAATGTGAGGTCGGGAAGATGTACAAAATGGGCAGCAAGTCATATTATGAAAAAAGATGATTGGAAAAAAATGGCCGGCAGTTTTTCTGAATGTACGATGTATTACCGGGGTTTTTTGGTGCTGATGCTGGTGCCTGTTTTTTCTATTTGTCCGCGATGGCTAATGCGCAGTGTTGAAGCTGCTGACCGCCTGTTTCTCAAAATACCTTTTTTTAAATACTTTGCATTCAAAACCGTTGTTGTTCTTAAAAACCCCAAAAAACCAATAATGTGAAAAGAATTTTCGATTTTATTTTTAGCCTTAGCGTACTGCTCATTTTTTCACCACTTCTGATTATTTTATCATTGATAATTTATTTCAACGATTTTGGCCCCGTGTTTTATATGGCGCCGCGTGTGGGACAAAACGGCAGGCTTTTCAGGATGTTCAAGTTCAGAACCATGGTTGTCAATGCCGACAAGATAGGGGCATCATCTACCACGGCCTCCGATAAGCGTATTACGAGGGTTGGAAAGCTTCTGCGCAAAACCAAGCTTGACGAACTTCCGCAGTTCATCAATGTTTTGACAGGCCAAATGAGTGTAGTGGGCCCGCGTCCCGAAGTAAAATCATTTACCGATATGTTCACCGAAGAAGAAAAAGCCATATTGTCGGTCAAGCCGGGCATTACCGATTATGCGTCTATCTGGAACTCCGACGAGGGGAAAATTCTGGAAGGCGCCGAAGACCCCGATATGGCATATAAGGAGCTGATATGGCCTGAGAAAAAACGTCTACAGCTTAAATATGTAAGGGAGCATTCTTTTTGGACAGATATTAAAATTGTTTTTTTAACTTTGCTGATTATTGTAAGAAAGTACACATGAAAAATTCTGAATCAGACTAAGTCTGAGAATGTGCTTGAATTTATGGAACGGATTAATTGTTGAGTTTAATTGAGATTGTCAGAGCAAACGCTCTAATTGGCTTGATAGATTTTACTTTCTTTTTGTCACGTTATGAAAAAGTCATTCGTTGGGATATATTGTAGGTTAAACATATAATAGTTAATAATAGGTGTATTTTAAGATTTTATATTTTGAAAAATATTGAATTATGGATTTGGTTTAAGAAAACCATTAACGGGATCGAACGATTTTTTTGAATCAAAAAATTAATATGCATTTTGAGAACCTACCATTAGTTCTGAAATCTAATTATATTTTTAATAATCAATCAAGTTCATATCATATGAAAAAAATTACTCTTTTATTGTTTTGCATAATCGTTTTGGCTTTTTGCAGTTGCGAGAAATCAAAATCACTCATTGAAAGCGAAGAACAATCGAACCTTTTTGCCTTAAACAAAAGTACGAGAACTTGTCCAAATTGTAGAAATTGGAGTGCTATAACTGTAACGAATTCAACAATGTTGAAAACAACAATTGAAAATGCTGAATCCTGCACCATTATTAATTTGCCAGCTGGTAACTATAATGTTTCTAGTGAAATATATATTTCGAAGAAATGCCATTTAAAGATAAGGGGAGCTGGAATGGGTCGCACTGTTTTATTGCTAACAAAAGATGTATATAATTGCTTTAATATTCAAAGCGATGTTCATGATCTGGAAATTTGCAATATGTCGATTATTGGACCAGCTACGAGGAATCCAATTCAAGGTTCAGATGCAATAGGATCAAATTTGGGTGTAAAAAATATTACGAATATGAATTATCATCATTTATATATTCATAATCTTGTCAATGGAATTTGCTTAGGTGGTAATCCTGAGAATGATCCAAATAGTACAACAACAACAAATTTTAATGCTTGGGTTCATGATAATATAATTGAAGATGTTTTTAGATACACTGATTTGGAGAACGGACCTGGAAATGGATATGGAATCAATAATGATAATGTATGGAATGTAGTTATTGAAAATAATATTATTAATCGTGCAGGGCGACATTCTATATATCAAGGGCGAGGTAGATATATTAGAATTTCCAACAATTTAATTTTAAATCATGATTTTGGACAGTCAAGTGATAACAATTTTGTAGCATTAAGTGTATGTAGATCATCTTATGTGACTGTCGAAAATAATTCCATTCTCAGATGCAATGCGATTGCTTTGGGTATGGAAAAAGATTGTTATCCTTCAGTAGCAAATATCGGATTTATTAATAATAAATTGTTTGGTATACAAGAATTTTCTCCAGGGGCGCATCTTAGCGGATTATACACAGATATTAATTGTTATGAAATCAATGCAGTGTTTAGGCATAACATTTTCCCAAATTACAACAATGGAATCGAATTCTTTTATCCTGATAATGGAATTGATCTGACTGGCTACCGTAATTATCCCTATATACCTACAATAAAAATTGGAGCTTATTATTACTATATTGAGAATAATATTCTTTATAAAGCTAATTATGACTATAACACAATGGCATTTTCTACGATATCATCATATCCGGGCTGGCCTAATGTTTTGTATTTTACTGGTGGACAAATTGGAACCGTTGACAAAATTTATTTAATTTGCAATGGAATTTTATACGAGGTCAATCAAAATCCTTGGTCATGTCGATATAATGCTAGTTCCGCTTGGAATGCCACTCAATCTATTGCATTTGCAGGTGGTTTTGTTTTTATTATGCATCATGGTATGTTATATAGAGTGGATCCTATTGATTGGTCGACAATTTATAGTAGCACTAGTTGGTTTAATTTTCAAGGCATGACTGCCTGGAATAACAATCTTTATATTATGCAAAATAATGTTTTGCATAAAATTGATATAAATAATCTTAACTATCAAATTCTGGATCCACAGTCATATTCTGCTTTTCCATAATAATATAATTATAGATGCCCGTTCTTGGAAATACCTAAGGTGTTTTTAAATGGTGTCTTATAAGTGATTTTTATTATCGTGTTTATGTTTTAATGATAGCCGGGGAAAAATTAATACTTTTGTGTAAATTTTTCAGAGGAAAATTAAAAAATTAAATAAATTAGTTTTAAAAAAAGCATTGAAAATGCCATTAGATAAAACAATACAGGCGGAAGCAAATTTTCGCAGAAATTCCGAGAAAGAAGCTGTTGAAGAATATGCTCATATTTTCGACAAGTCAACAGATACCACGGCTTCAAAACTTCAGAATTTTATTAAATACGTGAGACGTCAGGACATTACCAAAC
Source organism: Bacteroidales bacterium (assembly GCA_018004645.1). Lineage (GTDB taxonomy): Bacteria > Bacteroidota > Bacteroidia > Bacteroidales > CAIWKO01 > CAIWKO01. The sequence continues at coordinate 4,733 of JAGNBV010000054.1, read as the reverse complement.
TGTTGGCGCGGTACGAAATATTTAAGAAAGTATTGCATACTAAAGGATCGATTGTTGAATGTGGAGTGTTTAAGGGAGCCGGACTTATGTCATGGGCTTTGTTTAGCGATATGTTAGAACCGGTAAATCTTACCCGAAGGATCTATGGTTTCGACACTTTTGAAGGCTTTCCAAATGTCAATGAAAAAGATAATAATTTGCTTCGGAATCCGGGGATAGGTGACCTGAAGGCTGAAGTATATGATGAACTCAGCGAACTAATCCGAGTTTTTGATAAAAACCGTTTTCTGGGACATATCAGCAAGGTTAGCCTGGTGAAAGGCGATGTGTGCAAAACCATACCCGATTTTATTGAAAAAAACCAGCACCTGATGGTCAGTTTGTTGTTCCTTGATATGGACCTTTACGAACCTACCAAGGCAGCTATTCAGAATTTTGTTCCGCGCATGCCACAAGGATCCATTATAGCTTTTGACGAACTCGATAATCCCATTTGGCCTGGCGAAACGGTGGCACTGCTTGAAACGCTCGGAATCAACAAACTCGCATTGAAACGCTTGGATTTTGATCCTTATATTGCTTATGCTGAAATTCCCTAATTGGAGATAATCAAATGACGACTGTTGAGTTAGCAAAAAAAATTCGCATACATGCGGTTAACATGACACACCTGGGAAAAAGTTCCCATGTAGGCGCTGTCCTTTCCATTGCCGATATTTTGGCTGTTTTATTTAATGATATTTTGCATGTTAGGCCCGACGACCCAAAATGGGGCAAACGCGACCGTTTTATTTTAAGCAAAGGACATGCAGGTGCCGGCGTTTATGCGGTATTGGCCGAAAAAGGATTTTTCCCCTCAGATTGGTTAAAAACTCATTATCAGAACGGCTCTATGCTATCGGGGCACGTGTCGCATATAGGCATTCCTGGTGTTGAACTGTCAACAGGTTCCTTGGGGCATGGGTTGTCTGTAGGCGCAGGTTTAGCCATGGCTGCTAAAATGGATAAAAATGATTACCGTACTTTTGTTTTGATGAGCGACGGCGAATGCGATGAAGGATCTGTCTGGGAGGCAGCCCTGTTTGCCGCTCATCATCATTTGCATAATTTGATTGCGATAATTGATTATAATAAAATTCAAAGCCTTGCCCCGGTAAAGGATACTATAAACCTTGAACCTTTTGCCGACAAATGGCAATCATTCGGATGGGCCGTTAAAATGGTTGACGGCCATAATTGTGATGAACTTAAAGACGTTCTGCAAGGTGTGCCTTTTGATAAGAATAAACCTAACTGTATCATTGCCAACACAATCAAAGGCAAAGGAGTCTCTTTTATGGAAAACCAGGTTTTGTGGCATTACCGGACACCACAGGGTGAGGAATACGACAAGGCAATTAATGAGTTGGAGGGCAAAATTTAATGAGAACTGCTTTTTTTCAGGCATTAGAAGACCATGCACAGCCTCAGACTGTGTTTATTACAGGCGATCTTGGCTTTGGCGTTATCAATGGCTTCCTTAAAAAACATCCTGAGAAATTTATAAATGCTGGTGTCGCTGAACAAAATTTGATTGGACTGTCTGCAGGAATGGCACTTGCAGGCAAAAAGGTTTTTGCTTATTCTATCGCAAATTTTAATACCCTTCGCCCGTTGGAGCAAATCAGAAACGATGTGGCATATCACAAACTCAATGTTACCGTTGTTTCCGTGGGTGGCGGCCTTGCCTACGGATCCTTAGGGATTTCACATCATGCCACTGAAGATTTGGCCATTTTGCGCAGTATTCCGAATATGACTGTATTTGCTCCCGGTGATACCAAGGAAGCCTATGAGCTCACCAAACGTATCATTTGTGAAGATCTTGGCCCTGTATATCTCAGACTGGGCAGGGCAGGAGAGGCCACCTTACATACTGATGAAAGTGTAAAAAAGCTGGTCATCGGCAAGGCTTTCCCGCTGATAGAAACGTCCAACCGCAAGCTGGCTATCTTATCAACCGGTGGTATGCTTGAAACAGCTGTCAAAGTTTGTGAACAACTAAAACAACAAAATATTCAAAGTTCTGTTTTTAGTTATCATACCATCAAACCCTTTGATATTGAAACAACGAGGCGTATTTTTAAAGAATATGAATTAGTGGTTTCTCTTGAAGAACACAGCATTATTGGTGGGTTCAGCGCTGCTATTCTCGAATCATTGGTCGGTAGTAAGGGTATCACTCTTGACAACTATCTTCCTTTTGCCTTGCCCACAACATTTACTTCTAAAGTGGGCGATCAAAACTATTTGAGAAATTTATACAACATTTCTCCAGAAAAAATCCTGGAAAAAATTTTAAATACCTTATAAATTAAGCAAAAACATAGTATGAGTTATAAAGTCCGTTTTGTTGAGCCGGCTAAGTTGTACCGGATGATTAAAGAAGAACTCGACAATGCCTATTTCGAGGTTATGTCAAAAGGCGATCTTATCGACCGTGGACAATTAAAATCATTTGAAGAAAACCTCGCCAGGTTTGTAGGAACAAAATATGCCGTAGGACTGAACAGCGGCTATGATTCACTGCATATCTCGCTGCGTGCTGCCGGTATAGGTGCCGGCCACGAAGTCATTGTACCTGCACACACCTTTGTTGCCAGCTGTTCGGCTATTGTCAATGTCGGCGCTACACCCGTTTTGGTTGATGTGGCAAAAGATTTTAATATAGCCGTCGACAAAATTGAAGAGGCAATAACTTCCAAAACCCGCGGCATTATGCCCGTGCACCTCAGCGGTTGGATGGCCGATATGCCTGCGATAATGGAAATCGCAAAGAAATATAACCTGGTGGTGGTTGAAGATGCCTGCCAAAGCCTGGGCTCATCAATAAATGGCATTGGCGCCGGCGCCTGGGGACTGACCGGTTGTTTCAGTTTTTATCCTTTTAAAATTTTAGGCGGTTATGGCGATGGCGGCGCTATCACAACCAACAGCGAAGAAGTGGCTACATTTGCACGCCGCATGCGTTTCAACGGCGAAGACAGGGAAACCGGCGAATACCACGGGCATGGCTTTACGTGCCTGCTCGACAATTTGCAGGCGGCATTCCTCGACGTGAAACTAAAGTATATGCGTGAATGGATAAAGAAACGGCAGGCCATTGCAAACCGTTACAGAGAAGCGCTGTCGGATATTCCCGACCTGTTGCTGCCACACTATAACGTGCCGGGTTTCGATCATGTTTATCAGAATTATACTTTACGTTCTAAGCAGGGAAGCGAATTTTCGGATTATCTCAAAGAAAACGGGGTAGAAGTCCTTACCCAATTCCGCAAACCCTATTATAAGCATGAAGCTCTGAAACTGAAAGACACCGGTTTCCCCGAAACCGAGGCTCTGAGCCGTGAAGTATGTTCATTGCCTATGAATGTTGAAATTGACGACGACGAGGTGGAATACGTGATTAAGGTGGTGAGGAGCTTTTACGGAAAGTAGGGGGAAGTCTTTGTAATGGCTAGTTTTGGCATGTTATCATTCTTACAGTACTATTAATAAATCTCTGATGAAACACTTATCATACATAACGGAAACCTTTACAGAATCAGTAATACGTGAGATGACCAGGATCAGCGACGCCATGGACGGACTTAACCTGTCCCAGGGGTTCCCTGATTTTGAGAGTCCATTGGAAATTAAAGAAGCAGCCATAAAAGCCATAAATGAAAACTGGAATCAATATCCGGTAACTTTCGGTGAACCTGAGCTGCGCGAAGCTATCAGCAAAAAGATTTTAAATTTTAACAAAATACAAGCCGACCCTGCCACCGAAATTACCGTAACCTGTGGCGCTACCGAAGCCATGATTGCCACGCTGAAGGCCGTGATCAATCCGGGCGATGAAATCATCATTTTTGAACCTTTTTACGAAAATTATGGTCCCGATGGCATTTTATCGGGCGCTACACCCAGGTATGTTAAACTGCATACACCCGGCTGGTATATTGATTTTGACGAATTGGCAGCAGCTTTTAATGAAAAAACCAAGGCAATCATCATTAATACTCCCAACAATCCTACAGGGAAAGTTTTTTCAAAAGCCGAGATGGAAAAGATTGCTGCATTATGTATAAAATGGGATACCCTGGCCATCACCGATGAGATTTATGAACACATCCTTTATGATGATTCGGTGCATATCTCTCTGGCTTCGCTGCCGGGAATGGCCGAACGGACCATCACCATTAATTCAATATCCAAAACCTATTCTGTTACCGGCTGGCGTGTCGGCTGGGCAGTGGCTGCTCCTGCTATTACAGCGCGTATCCGCAAAGTCCACGATTTTTTAACTGTTGGAGCGCCCACGCCATTTCAGCATGCAGCTGCCCACGCACTCACATTCAAACCTGGCTACTATCACGAACTTCGCGAAAAATATGAAAAATCGCGGGCCTATATTACCGAAACACTGGTCAGCACAGGCTTCAAGCCATATATTCCTCAGGGCGCCTATTATATTATGGTGGATGCAAGCGGTCTTTTTCCACTTTTAAAAGCCGAAAATGACTTTGATTTCTCGAAAAAACTTATCGAAAAAACCCGTGTGGCAACCGTTCCGGGAAATTCATTTTATGCTGCAAAGAACTTCATCTCAGGACAGGTGCGGTTTGCATTTTGCAAAAGATTTGAAACACTGGAGCTCATGCGCGAGCTTTTTATTGAAAACCTGAAATAAGCTGTTTTGGAAAAACAAG
>JAGNBV010000053.1 GCA_018004645.1 Bacteroidales bacterium | reverse complement strand
CTATTGAAAAATGGTTTGAAATTAAACCTGAAATATTTTTACAAAAACCTGATGAATTTAAAAATAAAGTTTTATCTTTGAAAATAATTAATACAAGTTATCATAAACAACCTTGTGAAACTTGACATGTTGTAATCATAATTTTATTTATTAATTAAAACTATTTGGTATGGCAAAAACTTCTACCCGCGGAATACTTATAGCATTCGTATTGCTTGCCCTGGCTTGTTCGCAGAGCTTTGCGCAGGCTTATCAGAAGGTTTATCAGATTGGCAGTTATCATCACTTTACCGAAAGTGTGCAGCAAACCTCTGATGGAGGGTTTATTTTTCAGGGATGGAAAACTGATGTAAACCTGCCGCCCATGAAAATGTCGCTGATAAAAACCGACGACCAGGGTGTGGTTACCTGGAAAAAAGAATATGGAAAGTGTGTCATGTTTTTAGGAAGCTGTGTTTCACTTGATCCCACGGTTTCTTCTATGGGAGGCTGTGTACAGCAAACTACCGACGGCGGCTATATCATGACAGGGAGTCTCGGCGACCAGATGGTACTCATCAAAACTAACAGCACAGGCGTCGTCAGTTGGGCAAAGACATACGGCTCCGCCTCGTATGGCAAATATGTGAGGGAAACCAGCGATAACGGATTTATATGTGTGGGTTACCAGGGCAGCAACGCCTATATTGTAAAGACAACCAGCACCGGAGTAATTTCCTGGCAACGGGCCTACCACCTGAGCACAAATTACAATGATGAGGCCACGGATGTGGACCAACTGGTTAGCGGCGATTATATCGTTACCGGATATTCAACCACCATCTATAACCCGGGGGTCAATGCTGATACAACTACGGATATTTTTCTTCTGAAATTAAATTCGTCGGGCGCCCTGCAATGGGCAAAAACTTTTGGCCAGGACGCAGAAAGTGAAGAAGGCCATTCCGTAAAACGCACAGCCGATGGGGGATATATAGTGGCAGGACACACATCACAAACCGGCTCGGGCATGAGCGCTTCGGATGTGTTTTTATGGAAATTCAATTCTTCCGACGCGCCGGTGAGCCAATACAGTTATAAGGTGGGCGGGTTTTTATCCATGGATATCAGCTTTGGTTATGCAGCCCAGCCTACTACCGACGGGGGCTATGCCCTGTTTGGGGTTACTACCGGATTGGGGGCCAGTCTTTCATACTTCAGCAACTTTTTGCTGAAACTCAACAGTACCTTTGATGTTGATTTCTGCAGGTCGTACAAGGATTCTGTTTCCGGCATGCCTATCAGCATGGGTTATACCATATGGAATGATGGCAAACAGCTAGCCAACGGAGGCTATGTGGTGGGAGGCTGCGGTTTGCTTTCTTCGGGTATGGGTCTGGGATATAAAATTGTAAAAACCGATAATAATGGTTACAGCGGATGCAGCGAAAAAACGATAACCCCTGTACGGTCGTCCTTTGCTCCGGCTGCCGAATCGCTTACCCTTACCGATGTGGCTACAGGATCGGCCAGCACAGCCAATATTTATGCCAGCGACCCAAGCGTTAGCGTGGAGTCTGTCTGCGAAGGCGCACCATTGACGGCCGATGCAGGCAACAACCAAACAGCCTGCCTTAACCAGGCCGTTACGCTTGGAGGCAGCCCAACGGCTGATGGAGGTAATGGCTCTTATACTTATTCCTGGGCGCCTTCCACCTATTTAAACAATGCGGTTGTGGCCAATCCCACCTGTACTCCCACCTCGGCAACGCCGGCTACTATTACTTATACGGTTACCGTTAGCAGCGGCACACAGACGGCGAGTGATGTCGTTACCATTACCGTGAACACTCCTGTAACGCCCACATTCACCCCCCTGGGGCCATACTGCGTAAATCAGTCTCCGGCAGCCTTGCCGCCCACCTCGCTCAACGGGGTTCCGGGAACCTGGAACCCGGTAGCCATCAGTACCGCTTCGGCAGGCACTGCCAACTATGTCTTTACACCTTCTGCCGGCCAGTGTGCTACCACGGCGGGTATGCAGGTAACAGTAAATTCCAATTTGCCTGTTGACATTGATATCGCTGCCAATCCTGCCGGCCCGGTATGTTCCGGCACAACGGTCAATTTTACTTCTACTGTAACCAATCCGGGGACCACACCCACCTATCAGTGGTACCTCAACGGCACGCTGGTCGGGAATAGTTCTACCTATTCAAATGCCTCATTAGCCAATGGCGACAAGGTGGTGTGCCGGCTCACCTCCAATCTTACCTGTGCTTCCAATAACCCGGCCTTGTCGGATACCATAACGATGGCAGTAAACTCAAGCGGAACCGCCGGTGTCAGCATACAGGCCTTTGATAATCCTGCCTGTACGCATACTATGGTGTCATTTACGGCCACGGCTGTTAACGGAGGTACTGCACCTGCTTACCAGTGGTATGTAAATGGGAATCTCATTTCAGGAGCTACCAACAGCACCTATTCCACCATTTCGCTTGTTACAGGCGATCTGGTACAATGCAGGCTCACTTCCAATGCAGCTTGCGTTTCCAACAATCCCGCATGGTCCAATACAGTGAATATGGTTGTCAGTCCTATACCTATTGCCAATGCCGGCCACGATACCATTTTTTATGGAACACCGATATTGATGGGAGACCCGAGCAACGGGCCCGGCGTTATCATGTGGTCGCCCGCCGCAGGCCTGAGCAGCACCACCGTACCACAACCCACCGCCTCACCCACGGTAACCACCACATATACCCTCACCATCAACAATAACGGTTGTGTCCAATCCGATCAGGCAACCATATATTTCGGCGGCAACGGGCATACCATCACCGGCAAAACGCGGTATATGGCCAAAGCCACATCAGGCAACCCGGCACCTGCCACTCCAACCTATAACTCCGTATTATATAACATCAATAAGGTAATAGTGTGCCTGAAGTCTTATCCGGCGGGCACCGAACTGAAAAGGGACACCAGCAATGCGTTGGGGATTTATCAGTTTACCAATGTGCCCGATGGCAACTATATCATATCGTACGATAAATATACCGGCGATACTATGCAGACCGTCAATGATGTAAATGCTATTGATGTGGCGCTGATAAAATACCTGATTGGCCAGGATACGCTGACAGACCCTTCCAGAAGTTTCACCCCCAAACATAAAAAAGCCGCCAATGTGGATAACAGCTCTGCCATCAATGCTATTGATGTGTCGAGGATAAAGGCAAAAGTGGGTTCGCCGTATGATCCTTCTAGAAACTTTCCGAAAGGAAACTGGGTGGCTTTTGACACCCTGGTGAGCGTTTCCGGAGCCGACCTGAACATTACACTGAAAACCATTGCCTATGGCGATTATGATGCTTCGGGTACCAAATACAAAGACTCGGTGACAAGTTGGGGACAGGCAAAGTCGGTTTTAGACGAGATTATCATCCCAACTGACAAGTCAGTATCCACGGGCAGCCAGCGTTATTTTGAGGTGCCGTTGCTTATGGGAACAAAGATGAATGAGTTTTCGGCGTTGGGGCTGGAGCTGACCTATCCCAGCCATAAGTACCGTTTGGTAAGCGCCTACATACCCGGTGCAGGCAAAAACCAGCAAGCAGTTAAGATAAACCCAACGCTTGATGAAATTTTGGCGGAGGATAACGACCTGCTGGTTACCGAGCATGACGGAATAATAAGAGTGGTTTATGCCACTACCCGGCATTTTGATTTGGCAGGATATGATGAAGTGATCCGTTTGGGATTCGAGCCATTGGCCAATACAGGGGAACTTTCGGGCATGGTGGATTTTGATATGCATGGAAGCGGCGTTATTGGCGATCAGTACGGCATGACCGATGAAAATGCTTACCTGATGCTGCCGAAAATTTTTGTCAATGCCGGCGCTGATGTTTCGGGAATAGAACTGACCGGCTTCCCCAATCCTTTTTATGGTACCGTAAATCTATCTTATACAGTACCAGAAAGTGGTTCGGTAAAGTTGTCCGTATATAATTTGTTGGGAGAACTGGTGGAAGAGATGGTTGCAGAGCAGCAAAACCCCGGCAATCATAGCGTTATTTTTTCGCGCGAGGATCTTCCTTCAGGAATTTTTATTTTTAAATTAGAATTTTTTGGTTTGCATAAAAATAATTGTGTATTTTTGAAACTGCATAATTATGGAATTAAGTAATTATTTAAATAAAAAAAATAAAAATTTATGAAAAGAAAAACTTTACTTTTAGCTTTTTTGATGCTGATGGGAGTCAGCACATTTTCACAGGTTTGTCAACTGGGAACTGTTTCTGGTGTTACTCAGGGATCAACAGTATCTGTTCCTATTACCATGACCGGATTTGCCAATGAGGTAACGGCGTTTCAGTGGTCTATTTCATGGGATCCTGCGGTATTGACCTATGTGAATGTTACCAACTGGTTTCCCGGAGTTACCGGTGTGGGAGTTTATCCTCAGGCAGCACCCTACGAACACATTACCACTTTTGTTTGGGGTGATATGCAACAACCAATCAATGGTACTTTGTGCACCGTTAATTTTACCTATATTAGCAGTACGGGTGCATGTACCAACGTATCATGGGGTACTTATCCTACCGATACACTTGTTGCCGATGAATACTACCAAACTTATAATGTGGATTGGATCAACGGACAGGTATGCGGTGTGGCTTCCGGCATTGAAGACAATGGCAATAACAACGCTTCGGTGGTTATTTATCCTACCGTTGCCAGGGAAATGGTAAATTTAAAATACACGGTTCCCGAAAGCGGAAGAATTACTTTTGGCGTGTATAACATGCTGGGTGACGAGGTTAGCAAAGTTACCAGAGATTGTTCGGCCGATGTGCCTTCAACACAGGAAATCAATGTTTCGGATTTGAATGCCGGAATTTATTTTGTAAAATATCATATCGAAACTGCCAATATCAATACTGTCAAGACCGAAAAGATTACTGTTACAAAATAAAAAAGGATAGTTTTAAAAAAGAGCAGGGTGAACATCATCCTGCTTTTTTTTTATCCCTTAAAAGGAAACAGGCGGGAGATGTACTGCGCGAGCCCGCGTTGTTTCAGGATGTGAATGATTTCCTGACGGTTTTCTTTCAGGTACCAGAAAAACAGCATCTTTTGTTCGCGTTTTTCTTTTATATTTTTTGCAATAAACAGCTTTTTGCCGGTATAGGGATCTGTTTCAGTATAATACATAACCGACGAGAGAGTCATGGGCGTAGGCGTAAGGTCCTGCACCTGTTCAAGCTGTAATCCGGCGTTTTTTGTTTCCAGCGCGCATTCGGCCATGTCGGCCAGGGTGCAGCCGGGATGACTGGAGATAAAATATGGTATGAGCTGTTGTCGCAGGCCTGCTTTCTCAGATATTTTGTAAAACTGCTCCTGCAACTGTTTGTATAGGGCGTAAGAAGGTTTTCTCATAATCGCCAACACCTTGCCGACAGTGTGCTCAGGGGCTACTTTCAACCTCCCCGATACGTGTTTTTCAACCAAAAGGGTGAAGTACTCTGTGAGGTGTTTCTCTTTATCATCCTGAGGCGTGCGGCCAATAAACAAATCGTAGCGCAGGCCGCTGCCGATAAAAATTTTTTTTATTCCCTTAACGGCACTTGCTTTTTTATAAATATCTATTATCGGGGCATGGTTGTCATTCAGGTTGGGGCATATCTTTGGATGAATACATGAGTAGCGTGCACATTTTTCGCACATGTGGAGGTTTGTGCCCTGCATTTGATACATATTGGCAGAAGGCCCGCCCAGGTCGCTCAGGTGTCCTTTGAAATCGGGCATTTGGGTTATTTGTTCAGCTTCATGTATTATGGATTTTTCTGACCGGCTTGCTACAAATTTCCCCTGGTGCATGGAGATGGAACAAAAACTGCAACCACCAAAACATCCCGTGTGAGTGTTGATAGAATGGCGAATCATCTCATAAGCCGTGATGATGCCTCTTTTCAGGTAGCGGGGATGTGGCATGCGCGTGTAGGGCAGGTCGTAGGCACTGTCAAGTTCGGCTGCGGTCATGGGCAGGTATTGTGGGTTTACCACGGTAACCCTGTCTCCGCAAGGCTGTATCAGCCGTTTAGCGCGCATTCTGTTTGATTCGGTTTCGATGGTGCAGAAGCTTTCTGCAAATTTCCTTTTGTCTTTCAGGCAATCCTCATGGGAAGGAAGCATGATGGAATTTTCATCATCAACCAGTTTGCCGGGTTCCACAACATAAGCTATCTGCCTTATCTGTTGCACGGAGTTGATGGAACCCCCGTTCTGCAGGAGTTTTACCAGCTCTTTCAATGGATTTATTCCTTGGCCGTAGATCAGCAGGTCGGCGCCGGAGTCAATCAGTATGGAGGGCTTCAAAAGATCCGACCAATAGTCGTAATGTGTCAGGCGGCGCAGCGAGGCTTCCACGCCGCCCAGCACCACAGGAACGTCGGGATATAATCTTTTGAGGATGTTGCTGTAAACGACCGAAGCATAGTCGGGCCTGAATCCTGCTTTATCTCCGGGTGTGTAGGCATCGTTGCTGCGTAAGCGTTTGAAAGCGGTATAGTGGTTTACCATGGAATCCATGCAGCCTGCAGTAACGCCGAAAAACAAGCGTGGTTTGCCAAGCTTTTTAAAATCCCTGAGGTCGTCGCGCCAGTTGGGTTGGGGAAGGATTGCCACCCGCAGGCCTTCTTTCTCAAGAAGCCTTGCTATCATAGCGTGGCCGAAAGATGGATGATCTACGTAGGCGTCGCCGCTGACAATAATCACATCCACATAATCCCATCCGCGTTTGTCGAGTTCTTCTTTACTTATCGGAAGCCAATCGGTAAGCTTGTCGTTTTTTTGCATATATACAAAGATAAGTGAAATTGTGAATATCAAATTACTTTGCGTGAGTGCGTCTTTGCAAGAAAATAATACGTTGGATTTTTTTCGGATTTTTACAACATGGGCACATGTGCATAATGAAACACTGTAAAACAGATTAAATGTCTTTATTATTTGTCTTTCTAAAAATTCTATAACGGCATATTTTATCTAAATTTGCAGTAAATACAAAAAAATGAAAATCCTTATTGCATCGAAAATACATCCTTTTTTTGTTGAGAAAATGCAGCAGACAGGGCATGAGTGTGATGTGAAAATCCTGAAAAATTCACAAGAACTTGAACCGCTAATCGCCGGTTATCATGGGGTTGTGGTGAACAGCCGTTTTATTATTGATAAAGAGCTGGTCGATAAAGCCACACAACTGAAATTTCTTGCCCGCATAGGATCGGGAATGGAGAGTATTGACACGGAGTACCTTGATCAGAAAGGTATCCGATGGTTCAATTCTCCTGAAGGAAACCGCCAGGCGGTTGGCGAACACACATTGGGATTGCTTTTGAATTTATTGAATAAAATAACTCTTGCCGACAGGCAGGTTCGTGGCGGATTGTGGATACGTGAGGAAAATCGCGGAACGGAACTTCCGGGAAAAACTGTAGCTATCATCGGCTACGGCAATATGGGAAGCGCTTTTGCCCGTTGTTTGCTTGGTTTCGATATGAATGTGATAGCTTACGACAAATATAAATTTGGGTATTCTGATGAAAATGTCTGCGAAAAATCGCTGGAGGAGGTGTTTGAACAGGCCGATATTGTGAGTATGCATGTCCCGCTGACCGATGAAACGCATTATATGGTGGATGACAGCTTCATTAATTCTTTCAGAAAGAACATATACATCATCAACACTTCGCGCGGTAGAGTATTGAGAACGGCTGACCTGGTTGAAAACCTGAAAAGCGGCAAGGTGCTTGGTGCAGCCCTCGATGTGCTTGAGTACGAATCCGCTTCTTTTGAAAAAATCGGTCTGGAAAAATTCCCTGAGCCAATGCAATACCTTGTAGAAGCAGAAAATGTGATTTTAACACCGCATATTGCCGGATGGACAGTGGAATCAAATGTTAAACATGCGCTGGTACTGGCGGAGAAGATTTTGAAAGCTTTTTAATCTGCGAGCATCGGCGGAATCAGTGGAAAAAGAAATGAAGAAATTGTCCCGCAGTTAGCGCAGATTGACACAGAAACACAAGGAGAGAAGAATCAATATTTTTGAATTTTCTGACAAACATGCAGTTTATTTGATAGGCAAAGCCTATAAGAATAAAAAGACGGTAGTACAACCGCTGCCGAACCAGGGAAGATATTAAAGGCTTTTTAATCTGCGAACATCAGCGTAATCCGCGGGAAAAGAAATGAAGAAATTCTCGCGCAGTCTGCCATGTCGGACCTAATAGCCTAACCCCCTAAAAATCCCCTCTCCATCAAAAAAAATATCCTATATTTGCCTGTCAAAAAAAATCCAGAAAAATGAAAAACAGTCACAAAATATTTGAGGGAAAAACCCTGGCGATACTCACAGGCGGAGGCGACACCCCTGCTCTCAATTCAAGCATAGAATCCATCCGAAACAGGGCTTCCATCCTCGGTTTTAAGGTATATGGCATCCGCAAGGGTTGGAAAGGTCTGCTGGGCGATGGCGACATCGTAGATTTATCACACCAGCCTTATGATGGTTTTTATGGCGGGACAGCCCTTCTTTCAAGCCGCACCAATCCTTTCCCATCAAAGAAAAACCCCGAAAACCGGGTCCCCCAGATTTTACAGAATCTGAAAAAGTATAAAATAGATGTGATAGTTACCATCGGCGGTGATGACACCAACGGCGCAGCCAAAAGACTGTATGAAACAGAAGGTATTCCGGTTATTGGCTTCCCAAAAACAATTGATAATGACCTGCGGACAAGGACCATGCATCATTATAACAAAAAAAACATCGAAGCCGTGCTTTGTCCGGGTTTCCCATCTGCCGCCAAAGGGCTTATGGAGTTCACCGACCGTATCCGCACCACTGCCTATTCACATTCGCGTATCATTGTGCTTGAGGTGATGGGGCGTGATGCCGGCTGGCTTACCGGCAGTGCTGTGTATGGCGGCGCCGACCTGGCCCTTGTCCCTGAATACGAGATGACCAAAGAACGCAAGGATTTCTTTTTTGAAACCGTGAAAGAGGCCTACCTGAGTTCCCGCAAAAAAGCCCTCGTGATAGCTGTTTCAGAAGGCGTCCGCTGGTACGATGACCAAAAACAAAAAGTGGATGTGGTACATGCCAGCTCCGAAGTTGATGAATACGGGCATCCCAGGTTTGGCGGCATCAGCGGTGTCATAGCTTCGGAAATAAGCAATAAGATTAAGATAGAAGCCCGTGCCCAGATCTCCGGCTATTACGCCCGCGCCGGCCAATGCAGGATGTATGACCGCCGGCTCACCCAGGCCCTGGCCGATAAGGTGGTGGATCTATTGCTTCGCAAGGAATACGGCCAAATGCCCGTGATGTCTAAATTGGTTAGATACCCTGAACTTGAAGAATTCAACACCTCTTCTGTTGATATGGGATCCATTGGCAATAAGCCTTTGCCTGAGGTTTATTACGATATCAACGAGTTTAATTTTACACCGGCATATAAAGACTTTTTAACCTATATTTTGGGTGAACAGCATTTCCTGAATTTTGATACTGATTTCCCTGTGGTCGTTGTGTAACCTGAAGTATTACTCAGGGTAAACAATGCCAGGAAACAGGAGATTGTTATTCACTTAGCTTACGCAATTCCGATAAAAACTATAATAGCTTTTGCAGTTATAAATAAGTATTTCATTGTTACCACAGCCAAAAACTTTGTCAAAACGTATTCTTCCGCGCGTTCTCATCAGGATGGGAAAATCATGCAAAGGAGTGTCTGAAATGGCATTCAAAGGACAGAAACCTCTTTCCCGATTTTTTAGAAAGGAAATGAATATATAAGGTTATAAATAACGATAAGTGTTTGTTAACAGGCAAAAGTTTGTTAGAACGGTTTGAATTGCTGCGTAGCAGCAACAGTGCGCCGGCCAGAAAATATGGCGGTGTCAGGGAGTGGCCTGTGCGAAGTTTAGCCATATATTTTCTTGACTTTTTGGGTACTTTTGGGTCAAGCCAAAAGTACCACAAAAAAAGCATTAATGTTTCAGTGGAAGCATGGTCTGCTTGAGAGAGTGGCAGCGCGTAGCAAGGAAAAAAATTGCCAAAAAGCCTTGTCAAAACGTACACTTCCGCGCGTTCTCATACGAAACTTATGTTATGAAAGCAAAGTATGTGTAGTGATAACGGCTTAGCCATACGCTAATTTATCTTTGCTGCTAATCCCAGAAAACAACTTTTGCGGAAAGCAGCTGAAAAAATCAGAGCTTTTTATCAGCAACCTTTGGTTTGCTTTTCAAAGCAAAAATGATAAACCCTACCCCAAGCAAGATAAAGGGTACGCTTAGCCATTGCCCCATATCAAACCTCATTCCGTGTTCAAAATCCACCTGCACTTCTTTGAAAAACTCTATCAGAAAACGGGCGGTGAACAAAGCTGACAAGAAAATGCCAACAAATAATCCCGGTTTGTTAATGCCCAGGTTTTTGCGATAAAGGATAATCAGTACCAGGGCAATCAGCAGGTAAGAAATGGCTTCATAGAGTTGGGTGGGATGCCTGGGCAGAAGTCCTGCAGCGGGATCGGCCCTGAAAATAAAACCCCAGGGCATTGAGGTGGGGAGGCCGTATATTTCCGAGTTCATGAGGTTTCCAAGCCGGACAAAAGCCGCGGTAACAGGTATGGCCAGCGCCATGCGGTCGAAGAGCCACCACACATTGACCTTAAACTGTTTTACATAGATAATCAGTGCGATGATAATGGCTATGGCGGCGCCGTGGCTTGCCAGCCCGCCTTTCCACACCATGGGTATCTCGCTGAGGTTTTCACGGTAATATCCCCATTCATAAAAGAATACATGTCCCAGTCGGGCCCCGACAAGGACAGCGATAAAGATGTAAAAGGTAAGCCAATCGAGTTTTGACAAGGCTACTTTTTCGCGTTTAAAGACAAAATACAGCACTGTATAAGCCAGAAAAAAACCCATGGCAAACAAAAAGCCATACCAGCGCAGACCAAAATTTCCTATGGTGAAAATTTCAGCGTCGGGGTTCCAGGTGATAAATAGTGTGTTCATACCATCAGTTTAAAGTAAATTCTATTTTGTCGCCGACAGCTATCTTGTGTCTGTCGCAGAAACCGGCATTCACTTCCACTACATACCTGGCTTCGCTCCCTGAGGGTATTGCTTCTTCGGACAACGGCTGCGTGTAAGGAGCTATGCTCACAATACGGTAAGCGTTGTCGAGATAAATAATATCGAGAGGTATATAAGTGTTTTTCATCCAGAAAGACAAAGGTTGCATAGTTTCAAAGATAAACAACATCCCGCAACTATCGGGCATGGATTTGCGGTACATCAGACCCTGTGTCCTTTCTATGTCATTGTCGGCAATTTCGATGAGGATAGTCTGCACCGTGGTATTGTTTTTCAAGAACTTCAACACCCCGTCCTTTCTAAAGCGGGGTTCAGACATCTCTTGCTTTATCAAAGGTTTGTTTTTTGTGGTTTTGCGTGTTGAAGGCCTTTCAATCAGTATAAATAACACGGAAACCAACACTCCCAGAAGCAGTATTCCCCCGTAAATAAAATTTTTTGATTTCTTCTGCACGTTAATATTTGTAATAAATAATCATAAAGACCACCGCAAAGATAAAGGTAACCAGCAGGATACCTCTTCCGGTTTTGTCGGCTTTAAGATTTACCAGGTACCAGCGCAGCAACAAGGCATTGGGTATCAGACTTAATATATACAGTGTTGATAATTTGAATACGAATTGGTCATTATTTTGAGGGTTTACCAGCACCGTATTATTCAACAGGTACAAGATCCCGAAAGTGGCGCCGGATACCACCAGGGCCAGCACAACACCAAACCAGAGGGCATCTTTCTTTAAAAATTTAAACATGATATTTCCATTTTTTGATGACAGGGATAGCCTGATGTGCCGTAAAATCAACATGGACGGGCACCACCGACACATAATTATTTCGCAGCGCCCATTCGTCGGTATCTTTACCCTTATCGGTATTTTCAAAGATGCCGGTCAGCCAATAATAGTTACGGCCATGGGGGTCTTTGCGTTCGTTAAATTCTTCTTTCCAGTGTGCATTGGCCTGACGGCAAACTTTTATGCCTTTGAGTTTTTTTACATTTTTCGGGAAGTTGACGTTGAGGCATGTTTTGGGCGGCAGGCCGTGGTGCATAAGGTTGCGGCAGATCACTTTGATATATTCCGCCGTATGGCTGAAATCAGCATGATAGGCATAATCGTCGAGCGAAAAACCTGCGGAAGGTATGTTTACCATGGCACCTTCGAGGGCTGCCGACATCGTGCCGGAATAAATGATATTGACCGAGGAGTTTAATCCATGGTTGATTCCTGAAACCAGCAAATCAGGTTTGCGGTGCAGAATTTTATCCACAGCCAGTTTTACACAATCCACCGGCGTGCCGCTGCAGGAATATTCTTTATAATGGTCTTCGACAGTGATTTTTTGCATGCGCAAAGGCGAACTAACCGTAATAGCGTGGCCCATGCCTGACTGCGGTTTGTCGGGAGCCAGCACCACCACTTCGCCCAGTTCGCGCATCACGCTGATCAGAAACCTGATACCCGGAGCAGCCACTCCGTCATCATTAGTTACAAGTATCAAAGGTTTTTGCATCATGTTTTTTATGCAAAATTAATATTTTTTACGATACTTTTTTTCACGATTGATGCTTTCCGTCGAAACAAAAAATGTACTTTTAAATGCTCACACCTTGTATTTTGAATTTTTTTATTAGCTTTATCGAACCATAATTTAGCTTATGAAAAAAATACCGGTCGTATTCATCAACTTCTTTTTTTTCTCGCTGCTGGTGATTCTCACCCCGTTTCTGATGCTTCAGAATTTTTTACAAAATGCCATAGGCAGGGCTTCGAGAGCAGCGGTTGATCTTGACTTTATCAGTATTCCCTATGTGGTTATCATTGCCATACTTGTGTTAATACTGTTTTTTTATCTCTCGCGTAAGAGTCTGAGCAAAAGAAGGCTGCTTTACCTTGGTTTTATTGTGCTTTTTGTCGGTGTGGGGCAAATGACGGCGGATTATTATTTTAACCATACCTTTTACGATTTGCAGCACAACTGGCATTACATTGCCTACGGACTTTACGCCTACGTAGCATACCGACGTTTCTCATACAAACCCACCCCTACGCACAAAGTCATTTTTAGAATTTTTATCACAGGCCTGGTCATTTCGGTTTTCGATGAGTTCATCCAGGTTTTTATTTCCAACAGAATTTTCGATCTGGGCGATTGTGGCAAGGACATATGGGGGACAATGACAGGAATCATCTTTGTATACTTTTATCTGGAAGACGGAAAGGATTTCCCGAACTTTCGCCTGCGAAACAAAAAAATTAAAGAATACTACACTAACCCATTCTCACTATTATGTCTTGAGGTCATTTTTGCCTATGTCTTTCTGTATGTGGCCTCGCAAATTTCTGATTCAATATATAAATTTCAGGTGCTGCTGATTACCTTATTATTATTCATAATAATTTTCTTATTGATACATGCCGGAGTAAACCAAATCGCCCGATGGGTCATACGCGGAGCCCTCCTGATCATTATCATTTTTGTTTTTGTAGCAGCTCGTTTTGGCACATCGGGAATACAAGCCAAAAGTCCCGGATTTATCAACTATAACGGCATTCCCTTAATATATTTCGACTATATGATATTTCCCGACGGCACATTCAGGACAGTGGATAAGAAAACCATGTTTACCCTGCGTGACAAACAGAAAATTGAGCACCTCGGTTCGGATATTGTGCTGGTGGGTACCGGCATGAAAGGCCAGGGCGGCCTGGGATGGAACGATATACTGACAACCGAACTGTCGTACAACACATTTAAAAGTAAAATTTATCAGTTAATAAAACTGCCCAACCGGCAGGCATGCGAAACGTACAACAGACTGAAAAAAGAAAACAAAAAAATTCTTTTCATCATACATAACAACTGATATGGCAAAAAAAGTTACATCAAAAAAAATATCATCACAGAAACCAGGTCCGGAAAAACCAAAAAAAGAAAAACCGGCACAGGAAATGGAGCATAATATCCGTTACCGTATTGGTGATAAGGGTGTTTTTATCGGCCTGATAGTCGTTTGGGGAATAGTGGGGATTTTCGGATTTTTTACCCTGACACAACCACAGTGGCTTGTCAATTTGTCGGCACCGGGACGTACCGAAGAAGCCCTTACCAATATTACCGCGGGAAATTCCTATCTTTATCAGGGAAAAGCCGAAAACTCGGAACTGAAATTCAAAAAGGCGCTGGCAAACTATCAAAAAGCCCTCGAGATTGACCCTGAAAACTACGAAGCCACAGCCAATATGGGGATTACTTATTTGTATCTCAACCAGCTCGAAGAAGCCAAAAAAACTTTTGAGCATTGCCTGAAAAAAGACACTATTCACAGTCATCATACCTACACCTACCTGGCAGATATCTACGAACGGCAGGGCGAAATTACCAAAGCGCTGGAATACTATCAGAAATCCCTTATTAAACATCCCAACCCTGCTTATCCTTTGCGCAAAGCTGGTTTACTGAGCCAGCGACTATTTAATTTTGAAGATGCCATAAAATACCTGAAACAATCTATTGAAGCCACCAACAGTTTTGAAAACGAATACCGGGCAACCCTGATGGACGCCAGTTATAAATTACTTAAAGACAACGATACCCTCAACCTGGCCATCATTGATAAAGAACTTCATAAAAACAATTACACTGAGGCGCTCAGCAGGTACGACACCACCATTTTTAAACAAGTCCTTAAAAACAGCAAAGACCTGGGGTATGCCTATATGTATCTGGCTGATGCCTATTTCAGCAAAACGCAATTTGATTCGGCGTATGCCTGTTACCAGAAAAGCAGCCAGTACCATCCCGCGCTGGTTGAGAAATTTAAAAACAAACAGGCTTTTGCTTTTGAGAACACGACAAAAAACTTTGTCGGCATCAGGTAGCTGACTGAACTTTCCTCAGAAAAAAATTTTTCATAAAATTTGTGGAAAATTTGTTTTTACTTCTCTATTCAAAAAACCTTAAAACCACAAACAATATGAAAAAACCAGTTTTTTTAATGCTTCTGGCATGCATGATTTCTACCGTGATGATCCACGCGCAGTCATTGCCCGTTAAATCAAAAATTAAAGACGTAACGGTATTTTTCAACGGAGCACAAATCACCCGGCATGGCGACATTGCCCTGCCTGCCGGACAAAGCACCGTGATTTTCGAAGACCTGACACAGTACATCAACGCGCAAAGCATACAGGTGAAAGGCGAAGGCAATTTTGACATCTTATCGGTGGTACACCAGATCAATTACCTTAAAATGCAGGAAAAAACCCCGGAGGTGAAAAAAATTGAAGACTCTATCCAGATTCTTAACAGGATGCTCACTTCACAACAAACTATCCTGGCTGTATATCAGCAGGAAGAAACCATGTTGCTCGCCAACAAAGACATTGGAGGCGAGCAGACCGGCGTGAAAATCGCCGAACTCAAAGAAGCCACAGAGTATTTCCGCACCCGCCTGCTTGATATAAAAACCAACCAGATGAATATTCAGGACAAGATCAATAAAATCCAAAAAAATATTACCACTTTGAACAACCAGTTGCAGACCTGGAATGCAAGGGTTGCCGAACCAAGCAGCGAGATTCTGGTAACTGTCAGTGCGGCGACGCCGGTAACTGCCAGCCTTAGCCTGGACTATTACGTTACCAATGCCGGCTGGACTCCCACCTACGACCTGCGGGCTGTCAATGTCAGCAGTCCTGTAGGCCTTGATTTTCGGGCAAATGTCTATCAGACCACAGGCGCTGACTGGAGCAATGTCAACCTCACCCTGTCAACAGGAAATCCCATGCAAAACGGCTCCAAACCGCTGCTGAACCCGTGGTATCTTTCATTTGCCTACCCTTACGGGATGGTGACGAGCCAGCAAACAGCCAGGAAAGAAGCCGCGCCTATGGCCAAAGTCGCCGCCGATGAAGGCGTGAACTATGAACAGCAAGCCCGCAGTACGGCCGATTACACTGTGGTGAACGAAACCCAGACAAACATCGAGTACGCTATCAGCATCCCTTATACCATACCCGCCGATGGAAAGAATCACATGGTGCAGATTCAAAAATACAACCTGCCGGCAACTTATGAGTATTACTGTGCGCCAAAACTGAGCCAGGATGTCTTTCTGCTTGCCAGGGTAACAGGATGGGACAAGTACAACATTATTTCGGGCGAAATGAACCTGTTTTTCGAAGGCACCTATGTAGGCAAATCATACATCAATGCCAGGACAACAGCCGATACCATTGAGTTTTCGCTGGGAACAGATAACAACATTACCGTCAAACGCGAAAAATTACAGGATTTTTCCAGCTCCAAATTAATCGGCCTGAACAAAAAAGAAACTTTCACCTATCAAATAAGTATCCGCAACAAGAAAAAACAAAATATCGATATCGTAATTGATGATCAGGTGCCGCTATCGTCAGATAAGAATATAGAAATTGAATTGTTGGATATCTCATCCGCTATATATGATAAGGATTATGGAAAAATCACCTGGAAATATAACCTGAAACCGGCCGAAACCAAAGAAATAAGGCTTTCGTATTCGGTAAAATACCCTAAGGACAAGTACCTGAATTTGTAGTATTCATCAATGCTCCTGTTCTTCAATTTTAAACTAAAAATTCACGTTATTCCGGAATATTTTTCCAGCTAATAATAGCTACAGCGCAAAGCCGGCAAGGCAACCCGAATTACGCAACAGACCACGTCTGTTGCGTAATTCGGTGTTGACAGCCTGTAAAAGTAAAATTTCAATCACAGGGTGATTTGCGCGGTAATCGGGGTAAGCATATTGAAATTTATGAGCAACAGCTTTTTGGGGATGTCTTTATAAATGTTGATCGGATAACTTTCAAAAAAAATCCGATGAGGCAAAGGTGCTGAAAACTGTTGTGTACTTAACGTACAGGAATATTTGAATACCAAAGATGACCTGCGAAATTTGGAATTTCAGCAGTGTTCCTTTACCATTCGAACGCGTCGTCGTTCATCCAGGTGCCTTGTATTTTCATGAGTTGTTCTATAATATCGCGCACGCAACCATGGCCGCCCTTATAAGAAGAAATGTATTTGGATATGGATTTTATTTCTTCGGCTGCATCGGCCGGACAAACTGGAAGACCGGCCAGTTGCATCACTTTATAATCAGGGATATCATCGCCCATATACAACACTTGCGAAGCCGACACTTTTTTTTGTTCCAGGTATCTATGGAAAGTTTCAATTTTATTGCTGACATGAGTAAAGATATCCTTAATATCAAGCGTTTCGAGGCGTTTGCTGATGGAATCGGATGTACCCCCGCTGATAATGGCAACATTATATCCTTTTTTTATTGCCAGGTGCAGGGCATAACCATCTCGCACATAGCCGGTGCGGTATTGTTCGCCTCTTTCTGTGGTGATTACGGTACCATCGGTTAGAACACCGTCGTAATCAAAAATCATTGTATTGATGTCTTTCAACAGTTCTTTATAGTTCATTATTTTTCTTTTTTTGTATGATGGTTTTGGTAAGCATTTGATAAATTTCCTGATAATGCGGAATGCTTTCCAGCATGTTGAGGTGGGCGGCTATTACCTCATAATCTTCACGTATAGCGGGCCCTGTCATTATGGTTGATGGCGAGGCAGTTTGTATTTTCCTGGCCAATCCGGCTATCAGCGGATGAAGCAACTCAAACGGCAAGCCGTTTTTTTTCAGAATCTCTTCAGCAATAATATAGTTGAGATTTGTAAAATTACAGGCAAATACCGCTGCAAGATGTAAAATCTTTCTATCGTCCGATGTTACGGAAAACACTTTTTCGGAAATCGTGCCCGCCAACTGCCATAGTGCTTGCATGGTCTTTTCGGTGGTGGCTTCAAGACATAAGGGCACTGTTGTAAAATCAATGATATTTTCGGAAGAAAGGTGTATCAAAGGATAAAAGACACCTTGTCCTGCGGAACGTTTGTTCAAAACGGAGATGGCGACCGAACCGGAGGTGTGAGCCACGATACCTTCCGTGCTGCTCAGTTTATCCGCTACTTCGGCAATAGCACTGTCGGTAACGGCAATGAGAAACAAATCTGCTTTGTTTGGAAGCATTTCAAACTTATCGGTAAAGTCAGCGCCCACTGAGTTCGCAAGATGCCGGGCCCTGGCAGCATCACGGCTGTAAATACAACGTATGTTTTTTCCTGCTTTCCTGAAAGCATGAGCCAGATTTACCGCTACATTTCCGGCGCCTATTATAACTATGTCTTGTATTGCTTTCAAGTTGCCTGTTATTAGTAATCAATCACAAAATACGTGGTGTCGAATGCCGTGCAATACAAGGTTTTGGTGTGCAGGGTCGTTATTCCTTCCTTTCTGACATTGTAAGACAAGGTTACATTTTGGTTGCCGTGCGTCTTGCATAATACCGTGTCGGCGTAATAAAGCCCATGCCCGTAAGTGATGGTATTGCCACAACATCCCGAACCGTTGAGAAACCCTGATGTGAACGAATAAAAAACCAGGTCGTTGGTATCATAAGGCGCAGCATTTCTTATTTTCAAGTCAATGAAACATACCGGCAGAATATTCAGCGTTGGCGTATAAGTGGTGCCGGCAACTATTTCAGAGGTGGAAATTTCCTTAAATGTAGAAAAATAATTTTCTTTTTCAACTCTTATCTGAAATCCGCCGAACTTTTCTTCTTCAAAAGTAAAAACAAAATTACCGCCGGCATCGCTGACAGCCGTTGCAATATCGGCATATCCCGCACTAAAAATACCTCCTGAAGAGAGTTTACTGGCGGCAATGGTTACCCTGGCATCGCTTACATAAGCAGCCGTGTTGGGATCATAAACTTTACCTTCGATGTGTATAGTGTTTTTGTCTTTTTTACAGGCAACAAGGGAAATCATTCCAACACAAAAAATAATTATCCGGAATACAGGAGAACACATAATTAATAAATTCTGTTGCAATTTACAAAATTACGCAATCACTATAAAATAATCGGAAGAAAAAATAGTAAGCTTAGAAAGCCTGATTAACTTATGGGGGCCTCTAATAACATTGATCGGACCGCTCTATAAAAAAGTCCGGGGCAGTCGAAGTTCTGAATACCGCATAGTCTGAGCGTATATGAGAATTTGAAGAACAATGACGAACAAAGAAATTTGAAGTTTTCAGAGGTGCTCTTTTGACTGCCAGTTCAAGCGGGGACGCCTGGCGTGCCTTATACAAAAAGGACCAAGTACGTTATTGGGTAAACTGGGGTTAAGCAGGGCGCTTATCCAGACTGAGGAGCGTGTAAAGATCTTTCATGGATTTGATATTCACATAGTAATAGGTGTTTTTTCCGTCTCTTCGGGAATACAGCATATCATGAATTTTCATCATCTTCAGATGGTTTGATACGGCCGCCTGTTGCAAGGAAAGGGCCTCGTAAATTTCGGTAACGGTCATTTCCTTTTTGCTGGTAATCATAATCAGTATAGCCAGACGTATAGGATGGGCCATGATTTTTAACCGATTGGCAGCATCCTCTAGCTGATTGAAGTCAATTCGTTTTTCCTCATCATAAATTGTTTTAAGATTTTTTGTCATGATTTGTCTGGTTTTTTTTATTTTTATAGTATTGTTAATTTATTTTCAGGAGAGAATTTGTAAAACAAAAGTTTTAATATATATATGTATTTATAAAAAAATATTCTTAGTTTTAATTTTTTATCAATTTTTGACCACCACATGAAAAAACTGTGCCAAATAATTTTTATGATGAAAATTGTTCTCATAAGTTTAATAGCTATAGTGTGTGATCCTTTGATAATATTGGGGCAGGGAAGCTTTAACGCGTATTTTGGCAGCCTGCATTCGCACACCTCTAATTCCGACGGGGCCGGAGAACCGGAAGATGCGTATAATTATGCCCGGTTTACGGCAGGTTTGGATTTTCTTGCCGTTACAGATCACCTGGAACAGATTGGAAATGTTCCTCTCATCGACCCGGAGTGGTCGGATTGCCAGGATGCGGCTGACAATGCTACGGTGGTCGGTACTTTTGTGGGAATAGCCGGCTGGGAATGGGGATCGCCCCTGCATGGGCATGTGAATGTGTTCAACACCGCCGATATTATTGATGATGTCGGCAATTTGTGGTACACCACCGACCTGCCCGAATTTTACAATTGGGTGCTTAACCACTCACCGGCATTTGCACAGTTTAACCATCCGGGAGAAGAAACATATTTTACCAACTGGAACAGTTTTGCCTATGTAAGCACAGCCCTGGACAATGTTTTTTCACTGATTGAATTTCAGTCGGTGGCACAAGCCTCAGGTTTTTATGAGCTGTCATTGAATAATGGCTGGCGTCTTTCACCGGTATGGAACCAGGACAACCATTCTGCTGACTGGGGCACCAAAAATGATTGCCGCACCGGCATTTGGGCTACCACACTAAGCCGGCCTGCTTTATTTGAAGCCATTATGGCGGGCAGGACATTTGCCACCATGGATAAAAACGCCTCGGTGTGGATAGACCTTAATAACACGCCCATGGGTGGTCAAACGGCGATACAACCGGCTTTGCCGCTTCATATACACCTGGCTGACAACAACAGCGAGTCGTGGATTTCAATACAATTAGTTACTTCTAATGGTGTTATGCTTGACCTCGGCCCACATACGAGTAATCTGGATACTACATTTGCTATCGATGCCACGGCAGCAAACTGGATATTTGTCCGTGCTATTCAGTCCGACAGTAATTACCTGTGGTCGGCTCCGGTCTATCTGACAGGCACCCTGACTTCATTTGAGGAGGCCAGGCAGGATAAGGACAACCTAATATATCCCAATCCTGCCACAACATTTTTAACTGTTATGGCAGGCAACGGACAACACCACGTTGCTATTTATGATTTGTACGGTAGGCTTCATTATTCTGGAGTCTCTCTCCAGAACAGCAGGATTGACATTGGGATGTTTTCTGCGGGAGTTTATCTGGTAAAAGTGCAGACAGCCGGTAAAACCATAGTAAAAAAAGTCGTTATTAATCCGGATTGATGGCGGGATACAGCCATTTATTGATGTGTACAAAAATCAAAAAAAAGGACAAAAAAAAACCGGCTCGTTGCAAGGCCGGTTTTTTTTGCGAAAAACTTTTTACTTTACCGCATCCACTATGGCCTTGAAAGCTTCGGGATTGTTCATGGCAAGGTCTGCCAAAGTTTTTCTGTTGAGTTCGATATTCTTTTTATGGAGTTTTCCGATAAATACCGAATAACTCATACCATAGAGACGGACACCTGCATTGATACGGTTGATCCACAGTCCCCTGAAATCACGTTTTTTGTTACGCCTGTCGCGGTATGCATAACACATACCTTTTTCGTAAGCGTTTT
>JAGNBV010000166.1 GCA_018004645.1 Bacteroidales bacterium | reverse complement strand
CATTTCGACACGTCCCGAAAGTCCCTATACCTTTGGCCACAAAGATTTATATTATCGGGACGGCTCAACGTGACCTGAATTTTTGTCATTAAATGTTATTTTTGTGCGCAGCATAATTACCACTCTGTGTGACTTAAAAAATCATGCAAAACTCAAATCAATAACATATGATTTGATTCGTTAATGCGTAATCGACAAAGAAAATGTAATACCGCCATAGCGGAAACATTTTCTAAGTCGGCCTGCCTGCCGCAGGCAGGGGTTACCCCCCGCAACTTCGTTCACGGGGCGCAATAGTTCACTACGTTCCTATTGCTCAATTCCATCTAACATAATAATAAGATTAACTGGATTTCAATAAATTCAAAAA
The DNA here is from genome assembly GCA_018004645.1 of Bacteroidales bacterium. Lineage (GTDB taxonomy): Bacteria > Bacteroidota > Bacteroidia > Bacteroidales > CAIWKO01 > CAIWKO01. The sequence goes on along the minus strand of JAGNBV010000166.1, from coordinate 4,086 downwards.
TTAATGAATTATCAGCACCTTATCAAACATTTTATTTTTTCGTAGAAAAAAAGTGCGTTGGCCTGCCCAGACGGCGGGCCAGCGTTGGCGTGAATCAGAAAATATTTGAAAATCTTCAAAGGCCCCGCAGATTGCGGGGTTTCCCGACGCATGGCGTCGGGCTTACTTTGATTAGATTTTCAATATTTTCTGAGAGCGGGTTGAAGCATTGTCTGGGCTGTCTTTTTCTTTGGTTCATTTCTTTTGGACAAGCAAAAGAAATGAACATACAAATCCAAAACAAAATCATTTTAAAGTTAAGTGTTTTATTCTATTTCTTCAAAATCTTCGAATCTGGGATTATATTTATCTTTATAGCCATAAAACGCGTGGTGATGAAAAATACCGTAGTATTATTGCTGTTTGTTTTTACGCCTTTCGCGGTATTTTCCGAAATAAATACCGGCAACAGCCTGGAATGGCTTTGTGCGGATGCCGGACTGATAGCCCGCGGCCACATAATCAGTTATTCAAAAACAAATACGGAAAAAAATAATTTTATCATAGTTTTTGAAACGAAAGAGATATTCAAAGGAACCACCGAAAGTCCGGTGGAGATTGTTACAGCTACTATCGCTGAAGACAGCCTGAAGAAATACACAGAAGAAAAAACCCCGCTGCTGGTTTTTTTACAGGAAGGAGAGAAATCCTTCAGGGATAAAAAGAAAAAAACGCCGTGGCATATCATGGAGGCCTGTAATGCCGTTTCGGCACTGATAAACCTTGCAGCGCCGCAACAAGTGCTTATTAAAGCAAGCACGTTTACGATTTTGGGAAGCCGCGAACAGATCATTGCCGAATGCCGGCTAAGCCTGAAAAAGATTGCCGGATATGAAGTTCAGGGTAAAACAGTGTTTATGAACTACCTGACGGTTCCGTTTCAGACACAGGCTTACGGCCTCCTGTATTCAGGCAGTACATGTTATCTTGCCGTTCCCGATTTTATGTTTCCCGACAGCAGGGAAAAACCTTATTAAACAAAATTATGAAACCTGCTTTTCAAATTACCACTCCCGTGCAACTGCGCGATGTGCTTTTTGGCTTTCGTGTCAGCCGCGTTATTCTTACCGCTTTTGAGCTGGATGTGTTTACCCATATTGCTACCGGAGGTTCCGTTTCCGAAATGGTTGCTGCAAAAATAAAAGCAGATCACAGGGCCACCGACCGCCTGATGAATGCCCTGTGTGCCATAGGTTTGCTAAAAAAACGAAAAGGATTGTTTTTCAATACAACATTTTCGGCGCAATTTCTTTCGAAAAACAGTCCCGGTTACCTGTATGGCCTGATGCATACAGCCAATATGTGGGACACCTGGTCCACCATGACCGAGATGGTAAGAACCGGGAAAACCCAGCGCGACAAGGTGGAAAGCCGCAAAAGCGAACTCTTTTCAGAAGCCTTTATCGGGGCGATGCACGAGAGGGCAGCGCAGCAGGCCAAAGGCGTGCTGGACAAATTAAACCTAAAAGGAGTCAGGCATTTTCTGGATATCGGCGGAGGTTCCGGCGTGTATGCCATGGATTTTGTGAGGCGGGATGCCGAAAACCTGGCCACGGTGTTCGATTTGCCCGACATTATCCCGATTACAAAAAAATATGTAAAAAAGGAAGGCTTGCTGAAACGCTTCAGCTTTATTGGCGGTGACTATAATAAAGATTCTTTGGGGGCCGGTTATGACCTGGCTTTTTTATCGGCCATTGTCCATATCAACTCCATGGAACAAAACCAACTTTTGATAAAAAAATGTTTTGATGCCCTGAATCCCGGAGGACAAATAGTGATACAGGACCATGTGATGGACGAGGACCGCACATCGCCATACGGTGGCGCCTTGTTCGCCATGAACATGCTGGTAGCCACCGAATGCGGCGACACTTATACGGAGAAAGAAATAAAGGCCTGGCTTAAAGAAGCGGGATTTTCCGGAATACAAAGGATAGAGACGTTCAATAATGCGATGATAGTGGGAAGAAAAGATTAAACATTAATTTAAATTTATGAAAAAGAAACAGTGGTACGAAGAACTTTTTGAGCATTATGCGGAAAAATATGAAAAAGAATGTTTTGTGCAGGGTACTTACGGAGAATGCGATTTTATTGAAAAAGAACTCAATTACAACAAGTCGGTCAGCATCCTGGATGTGGGCTGCGGCACGGGTCGTCATGCTATAGAACTAAGCAAAAGGGGATACCGTGTTACCGGTATAGATCTCTCCGCATCCATGCTGGCCAAGGCCAGGCAGAAAGCCGAAAAGGAAGGCCTGCAAATAAATTTTGTGCAACAGGATGCCCGTAACCTGGCTTTTCATGAAGAATTTGATGTGGCCATCATGCTCTGTGAAGGCGGCTTCCCCCTGATGGAAACGGATCAGATGAATTTTGAAATCCTCAAAAGCGTTACGGCTTCCCTGAAAAGCAAAGCCAAGTTTATCTTTACTACCCTTAACGGATTGTTTCCCCTGTATCACTCGGTGGAGAAATTTTGCGCCGACGCCACAAAAGACGGAAATGCCACCTATCGCAGCAATACCTTTGATTTGATGACATTCCGCGACCGGAATATCACCGAACTTGAAGATGATACGGGCAAAAAGCTCACACTGGATTGCAGCGAACGCTATTATGTTCCCAGCGAAATTACCTGGCTGCTCACTTCGCTGGGTTATGCCAACATTGATATCTATGGGGCAAAACTAGGTGCTTTCTCAAGGAATGACAAACTGACCACCGAAGATTTTGAAATGTTGGTTATAGCCGAAAAGTAATAAAGTTTGCAGTCTGACGATTTATACCAAATTGAAATATCAACAGTCCAATAGGACGTATTGATATTTCTCATTTGGTTATGCCGATGGTTAAAATAAATAGTGCAAACGAGTGAAGCGAAGTTTGGACTATATTATTTTTCCAATCGGTATTATTTTGTATCTTAGCACTTAATAATAAACACCTGAAATTATGAATGCTAAATATCACAACAGCGGGCCTGGTGGTGCCATATACGTGATGGGTCTTATCGGTGCTGCCATTTATTATATTTCCTGTGCCACGGGTTTTTGGATGGGGGTGCTGGGATTTTTAAAAGCCATGGTATGGCCTGTTTTTTTAGTGTATGAAACATTGAAATACCTGGGCGCCTGATAAATATTTTTTCCGGGGATTGGGCTTTTTTCTTCGCGCCGGCGAGTAACCAGGCAACCAAAATCTAAAAAATATGGTCTTTTTAAAACAGCCATATACGATGAAAAAGTTGTTGTCAATAGTGCTGGTATTGTTTGCCTTTACTGCTGCCCGGGCGCAGTGGATAACAAGTATGCATACTGTTCCGCCGGCTCCTACCGACGCCGATATAGTGTACCTGGTGGTGGAGGCGCAATTTCCTTCGGGGGCTTGTTCGGAGTGGTATATTCTTAACCAGCATCAAACAAATTATGATTGCTCTTATGACATTGTGAACTGTGTGGGCGTACTGGCTTATATCTGCGGCAATAATGACACCATCATCATGGGACAGCTTCCCGCCGGTAATTATACTGTAATCGTTAACCTGAATGCCGGTTCAGGGGCAAGGCCTTGTCCGCCCTTTGCTCAATGGACCGCCGATACCATTCATTTCATTGTCTCCTCATCTACCGGTAGCCCCGAAACCGAAAAAACATCGGCGGCTTTCAAGTGCTATCCCGTTCCGGAAAGCCATGCCCTTATTGTCCTCTTCGAGGATTTTAAAGAACCGGCGGTGCTGGAAATTTTCAATATCACCGGGCAGCTGTTAATGACAAGAGAAGTGGAACAAGCCGAAACACAAATAAATACCGGTTCTCTGGCTACGGGCATATATGTGATAAAAGCCCGTGTTCAAAACGGGGTTTCTGTGGTTAAATTTTTCAAAGAGTAAGAGCTGTCCTCTTTTAAAAATATTCAAAATCACTAATGTTTTGATATTAAAATAAACCGTTCTTTGAAATTCTTTGTAAATAAGGGTTGCAACGTTTTTTAGAGCTCAAACGATTTGAAAAATATTTTTGTTGTAAAACAAGAATATTTATG
>JAGNBV010000052.1 GCA_018004645.1 Bacteroidales bacterium | reverse complement strand
TTAACAAATTTGATTCAGCCGCAAGAAAAATGAGATCAATTGCGCATCCAATGAGAATTAACATCATTGAACTTCTGGAAGCTAACAAAGAAATGAATGTTACCCAGATTTATGAAAAACTGAATATTGAACAGGCTGCAGCATCACTGCATCTCAACCTGCTCCGTACTCATGGAATTCTCAACAGGCGCAGAAGCGGAAAAATGACATTTTATTCATTAAAAAATGATTCATTAAACAAGCTCATCGATTTTGTTGAAAACTGCAATAAATAAGGATTTTACTCTCCTATTATTGTTATCACAACAGTTCGTTGTTGCTTTTTGCTTCTGAATTCGCATAAAAATATACCCTGCCAGGTGCCCAAGGCCAGGCTATGGTAGCGAATCGGAATATTAAGTGACGCCCCTGCAAGGCTCGATTTAATATGAGCTGGCATATCATCACTGCCTTCATCATTATGCTTATATAGTGTGGAGTTTTCGGGAACTATACGGTCAAAAGCGATTGACAAATCCGAGCGCACCGTTGCATCAAAGTTCTCGTTAATGGTTAATCCTGCAGAGGTATGCCTGATAAAAATGTTCACAAAACCTGTCTCCGGCAAGGGAGGCAGGTTTTGTTTTATAATGTCAGTAATTAAATGAAAGCCCCTTCCGAATGCAGGTAAAATAATTTCTGTCTGGTAAATCATAGGATTTTTTTGTTGAAATTTGCTGTACCATTCCAAAGATATAAAAAATGCACTTTAGCCGGGGAATATTTTTTACTATAATTATTACGCTGCAAACATGGATTATCTGCGGACAAACAGCTAATTCTTTATATGAAAGCGGCCTGAGCAAATACCAGCAAAACGACCTCACAGGGGCCATTGGCGAGTTTACCCGCTGCATCGAAAAAAATGAACTGTTTTATGATGCCTATATCGGCAGGGGCGATTGCTACACGGCTCAGAAAAAATTCGGCGAAGCGCTGAAAGACTTCGGCAAAGCACTGGAAATTTATCCCAACTATTACCCGGCCTACCTGAAACGTGCCGCCACCTATGCCCTGGCGGGGGAAAACAAAAAAGCCTTTGCTGATTATGCCCGGGCCGTTGAAATCGACAAAAACAAAGAAGAGGCTTATCTGGAGAGGGCAAAACTAAATCAGAAGAACATGGATTTAAAATCAGCCCTCACCGACCTGAGTTCAGCCCTGGAATTAAACGGCAAAAACGCGGATGTTTTTTTTCAACGGGCATTGATTTATGAACTCCAGAATAAAGACAGGGAGGCATTGAGTGATTTTTCAAAATCCATAGCACTAAACCCGCTCCTGGCCGAGGCCTATTACAAAAGAGGGCTGCTGTATGAAAAAAGCGGAGATTATAAAGCCGCCTCCGCTGATTTTAAAAAGGCCGTCACAATGAAAATACGCCACAAAGAACTATTCCTTCACAAAGCTCAGGCACAATTTTTTTCAGGCTTGTGGACAGAGGCCATTGAAGACTATACTACACTGATGAATGAATATGCAGTAAAAGATGCCGGAACATTTTATAACAGGGCGCTATGCTATTACAAAACTAATAAATCTGCCGAAGCCCTGAAAGATTTTACCAAAAGCGCCCAGCTCAATACAAGAAATGATTCGGCATACCTGTATATTGCAAGGATTTACGAGAGCCAAAACAACCTTAAGAGTGCCCAGATATATTATAACAAAGCCGTTTCAGTAAACCCTGACAACTACTATGCCTATGCCGGAAGGGCCAAGATTTTTTCGGGATTGCAAAAATTTGAACAGGCCGTGCAAGATTGGAATATGGCTTTAAAATCAAAGCCGCTTGCAGAATGGTATTTCGAAAGAGCCTTGTGCAAAGAAGCCATGAAGGATAAAAAAGGCATGTGCGATGATTTGAAATCGGCAGCAGACCTCGGTTACAAAAAAGCCCTGCAGATATACAATGGTTCCTGCAAATAATCATGAAAACCTTTTTTGTAATCTTGCGTACAAAAGATAATTTTACTTTTTAATGAAATTACTTTAATTTTGTTCTAGTTTTATCTCAAAAATTCAGGAAATGAAAAATGCAAAAAGATTCCTTATTTTACTTGTCTGTGGCATACTGCTAATCCCGGTTTTCAACTCATGCCAGGTGGGTGATGAAGATGCAGGATTTACTTTTTACTCCAGAAAATACAGGCTATGTCAGGATTGGAGTTTTTCTTATTACAAACATGCCGTACAACACAACGACACCATTATCTCCGAAGAGTATGACGGGTCATCATATATCCACATCTTTGGCACCCAAAAATTTATTTCCAATGCATCGATGATTATTTCTTTCAAGAAAAACGGCACGTACAATTGGGAAGAACATATTTCAAACGACACCTCGGTCTATACATATAAAGAAACGGGGTATTGGTATTTTACAGGAGGTGGCAAAGACAGCGACACCAAATTTAAAGAACTGCTTGCCTTACAAAAGACTTCTCACACCAAAACCATTCAAATAGAGGGGCAATCGCCGGTTACCGATAATTATTCTGCTTCGGGCAACCTCGAAACACGGGTTTTCAGGCTCATCAAACTTTCTATAGATGAAGTGAAGATGGAGTCGAAAGTAGAGCAGCAATACATCGAAGGAACCAACACGGTGCTGGATGCAGAAATCACCATCATTAACCTGAAAATGGGAGCCCAATAAATATTTGTTTCAAAAGAGAAAAATTATTACCATGAAAAAAAATACCGCTTTCCCGATTATTATTATCATAACAGTTATCATCTCCACGCTGTTTCTATCTTGTCGAAAAATTGACACTATGAAATTAGTCGGTGACTGGAAAGTTGTTTCCCTTTCGAGTAGCTATACTTTTAACAACGAAAAGTATGAAACCACTTTTGACGGCACCACCAAAACCAGCAGGCATATGGTAAGCGACACCATTGTACAAGAAGATTCATACACGGGCGCCATCTACACCGATTATCACAGCGACGGCACCTATGTATATTCTGAAACATTTAAGCACAATGATACCGGTGTTACTGAAACTTTGGGTGTCGATGGGCATTGGTACTTCACCGGACCCAATTCTGAAGCCGACTGGGCTGTTACCGACCTGCTGGCCATGCAGGCAACCAAAAGCACTTTCAATACGGACATGGGTAATTCGCACACCACAATTTATCAGGGACAGAACACTCTTGAATTATATGAAATCACTACCCTGAGCAAAACGAAAGTGGTTTTAAAAATGCAAAAAGCCGAAACCATTAATTTTACACAGTACGTTACCACCATGGAGTTTACCCTCGAACCCAGATAAAGCGTATAAAAAGTATAACATAATCCTTCGTATCACACGGAGGATTTTTTTTGTCCAGTCATGAGACGCATCGCCAAACAAACATTTACAGATACTTTCCATGCCATACAACAGGAACATGAAACCTACCTCAAAACAGACAAAACAGCCACTTTTAACAGTAAGGTGCTGATCATTGCCGTAAGTGTCTGCTTATCCCTTACATGCGTTGAATACATCGGCAAAAACGACGGATACTACCTGCTGCTCAAATTTTTCGGATTTATTGGCTTGAGCAACACGGCTGAACGGCTCAGGTTTTTTATTGAACACCAAACCAATCAGCAGTTGTTTTCGCTGTGTTATTGGGTCGTTACAATACTCATCTTTTATTTTCTGATTCCGGCGGCCATCATAAAATTTGTTTTTAAAGAAAACCTGAAAGACTACGGATTATGGGGAGGAAGCATATTCAAGGAACGCAGGATATTCGGATTGTTTCTGATTGTTATGTTTCCGCTGATACTGATTTTTTCAACGACCGAAAGCTTTCAGTTGCGGTATCCTTTTTACCATCTGCGGAACGACGAGGCACTCTGGCCTGTTTTTTTTATCTGGGAACTTTTGTACTTTTTTCAGTTTATTGCCTTGGAATTTTTCTTCCGGGGTTTTATGGTTCACGGACTGAAAAAGCAATTTGGCTATTATAGCATCTTCATCATGACCATCCCCTATTGTATGATACATTTTGGCAAGCCTTTCCCCGAAACAATAGCAGCCATCATTGCCGGAATAATTTTAGGGACACTCAGTCTGAAAAGCCGCTCGATCTGGATGGGGGTAGCCATACATTTTATTGTAGCCTTATCAATGGACTTCTCCGCATTATGGCAGAAAGGATATTGGATACATTAGTTTGATGTAAGTTTCTTTTCGCGGATTGCTTGAATGTTTGTACCTTTGCATTGGTAAAACACTCCAAATGGAATACAAATTAGATACAATAGAAGAAGCCATAGAAGATATCCGGCAGGGAAAAATCATTATTGTTGTTGATGACGAAGACCGCGAAAATGAAGGCGATTTTATCACAGCAGCCGAGACCATCACAGCGGAAAAAGTAAATTTTATGGCAAAACACGGGCGCGGGTTGATCTGTGTACCTATTTCTGCTGGCTTATGCGAGGCCTTAGACCTTGGAATGATGGTAACAAAAAACACCTCAACACACGAGACTCAGTTTACCGTTTCTGTTGACCTGCTCGGGCATGGCTGTACAACAGGGATCTCCGCCAGCGACAGGGCTAAAACCATCTATGCGCTTTCGAAACAGGAAACAAAACCCGAAGAACTGGGAAGACCGGGGCATATCTTTCCGCTGCGTGCCAAAGACGGCGGGGTGCTCAGGCGTGCCGGGCATACCGAAGCCACCGTCGACATGGCAAGGCTGGCGGGATTAAAACCTGTGGGCGCCCTGGTCGAAATTATGAACGAAGACGGCTCCATGGCAAGGCTTATGGACCTTTATAAAATCAGAGATAAGTACCATTTAAAAATGGTCTCCATCAAAGATCTCATCGCCTACCGTATAAAAAACGAAAGCCTGATAGAAAAAGAAGAAACGGTGGATCTGCCCACTGAATGGGGCAACTTCAAACTTTCGCTATTCCGCGAAATTACCACAGGCCAGCATCACATGGCACTATCCAAAGGCACCTGGGAAAAAGATGAAGCTATCCTGGTGCGCGTTCACTCTTCATGCATGACGGGCGATGTTTTTGGTTCGTGCCGCTGCGATTGCGGAGCACAGCTGCATACCGCCATGAAGATGATAGAAAAAGAAGGCAAAGGCCTGATAATATATATGAACCAGGAAGGACGCGGCATAGGCCTGGCCAACAAACTGAAAACATATCACCTGCAGGAACTCGGGTATGACACCATTGAAGCTAACGTAAAACTGGGATTTAAGCCCGATGAACGCGACTATGGTATCGGAGCGCAGATCATACGCAATATGGGCGCCGGCAAAATTAAGCTCATCACTAACAATCCCCGGAAAAAAAGCGGACTCATGGGATACGGAATCGAGATAGTGGAAAACATCCCCATAGTGATAAAACCCAACCAATACAACAAGTATTACCTCAAGACCAAGCAGGACAAAATGGGCCATATCCTGAATATTGACGACTGATTTGAGCTACCAGAAATCAAAGATTTTTCACATGAAAAACCGCTGTCCCTGGCCCGCCGATGATGCGCAAATGATAACCTACCACGATACCGAGTGGGGAGTGCCTGTGCATGACGACCTTAAACTATTCGAATTTATGGTGCTTGATGCATTTCAGGCCGGCCTGAGCTGGAAAACCATACTTCACAAACGCCAGGCTTTTCGTAAGGCTTTCAATAATTTTGACCCTGAGAAAATTGCAAAGTACAACGAAAAAAAAATCGCCATGCTACTTGACAACAAGGATATCATTCGCAACCGGCAGAAAATATTGGCTACTGTCAGCAACGCGCAGCACTTTCTTGAAATACAGAAAGAATTTGGCAGTTTTAATGCTTTTATATGGCAATTCACTCAACACAAAATGAAAGTGAATAAATGTAAAACATTAGCTGACATCCCTGCCAAAAGCCCTGAATCGGATGCTATGAGCGCAGAACTGAAAAAACGTGGTTTTTCGTTTGTCGGGTCAACTATTTGCTACGCCTTTATGCAGGCAGCCGGCATGGTAAACGACCATTTGACATCCTGTTTCAGGTATAAAGAAGTCCAAACAAAAGCATAAGCATAAGCATAACCATTCACCGCCCATCCAATCAGGAAATGCCTCTCAACTTTTTTATTTCCTCGTATGCGGCATTTACTTTCTGGAACTTTTCGTTTGCGGCCTTCTGCATCTCCGGCCCCAGGTGACTCACCTTGTCGGGGTGATATTTTATTGCCATCCTGCGGTATGCTTTTTTGAGTTCTTCATCACTGACAGAAGGATCCACTTCCAGAATTTTGTAGGCGCTGTCGGTATCTTTAACAAACATCGCCTTGATAGAATTTACATCCGCCGGGGCAATTCTCATGTAGGAGGCTATGGTTTCGATAACGCGTATTTCGGCTGGATGCGAAAAATTATCGGCCTGTGAAATCCCGAACAAATAGTGCAGCAACTGCAGCCGCGACGAGTAATCCATATTTTGCGAAATCTGGATGCACACATCATATACAGGAATATCCTGCTTTAGAATATCGCGCAACACCAACATGTGCTGACGGGTTTCTTCTTCGGAAAATTGTTGCAAAAAAGTACGTTTCACATAATTTAATTCCGACCTCAGGACTTGTCCTTCGGCTTTCATCACCGCTGCTGTTAATACCAGCAGACTGGCCACAAAATCTCCCTGCTGTGTTGATGCCCGATGGGTAGTATTGATGGTGGTAACCGTGATATTATCTACAATCGACCCAAAGACAAATCCCAATATAGCACCAATAGGCCCACCAAAAGCCCAGCCCAAACCTCCGCCAATCCATTTGCCAAATTTCATCCTTTGGCAATTTTATAATTCCTCTGTTAACGGGAGGCCATATTCTTCAACCATTTTGATGTTTAACTTTTCAAGATTGTCGAGAATAGGTTTGTATATTTCGGGAATCACGGGAATGTGCACCCCGGTAATGTTGATTTCATTATTCAGAATCATTTCCACAGCAGTAGCAGCAGGTAGAGCCACGGTTCGTGCAATAGATGTATCCGTTTTGAGGGTACCATAGTCGAGCATCCTCGATTTAATGATTTCCGCTGTTCCATCGGGGTAAACCGCCTTAAAAACATGCATCATCACCACCATATCCCGATCATTTTCCGTAATCATCATTTTTTCGATCATCAGGTCGGAAGTGATTTCATACATCGAATCCTCGGTACGGTTCATAGGCGTATTGCTGAATAATCCCAACCATTCCATGGCGTTCAGGGCGTAAGCATTTTCATCAATATGCAACAGGGCGGCCACTTGCTTTTTAATATTCTTTTCATCGGATAATCCATTGACCAAAGCAACAGCACCGGCAAAAGTTTTTCCGCTGAAATCATGCTTTTCAGGAAGGGTACATTTCAGTGCTTTCATTACGTCGAGCGTTTCGCACCACCCTTTGAAACGAAAAGTCCCGCGAAACATGGTTTTTGTTTCCGGAATACCGTAAATATCCACGTACGACAATGAGTCGCGGTTGGGGTAAACATCCATTGGGCCAACCTCAGGAAAATCTACGATCATTGGGTTTTTGAACAAGTCGGCAGTAGGGATTTCCACTTTCTTACCTTTCATCAGATAAACAGCGTCGTTATTACCAGCCAATACCACGCCCTTGGGACTCCAGGAAAATTTATAGTTGAACGGATTATCACAGGATTCGGGGGCAGGCAGGGCACCGCAAAGCGAATAAAAAGCTTCAATTTTTCCGCCTTTGCCATGCACGTGGTCGATGATGCGCATGGCCGACATGTGGTCAATACCGGGATCGAGACCGACCTCGTTCAAAAAAATCACGCCAGCCTCTTTGGCTGCCGCATCAAGTGCATACATTTCGGGCTTGGCATACGAAGCCGTTACCAGGTGTTTTTTATGCTTAAGACAGCACTTGGCAACCATTACGTGAAAAGCATACGGAATAAGACTTACCACAACATCATTCTCTGCAACCATAGTGTTGAGGCCTGCCTGGTCATCCACTGTCCAGTGAACGGCTTTTCCGTTTTCGGCCTGTCCTACCATACGCTTAGCTTCATCATAGTTCAACGCGGCTACGGTAAGCCTGATATTTTTACTTAACAAATGCTGAATTATTGGATTGGCAACCATTCCAGCACCTAAGATCAGTACTTTTTTCATTTTATATTTTTTTTGTTATCAATTTTTGTGCGAATTTATACAAATAATCGATGTGATTAATAAAGAACTCTTTTAAAAACCCGTACAAGCAAAAGATAGAATCTACTAAAAATTATTTGACACATACTTTAAAAAAAACTTGACTTATGTGTATTTTTTTACTACCTTTGTACATTATTTTGCATTTTAATATGAGCACCCATCTAAATATAAAACTACTCACTAATGAAGCAATAATAAATTCATGGGATGTTTATTATACCTTTGATGATGGCCAAAGTTTTTTTGGATTAATAACAATTACGAACAAAAGGCTATTGTTTGATACAAAAATCATCGGAGCTGCCGAAATTATGCTTGAGACCTCTCCCTTGCTCAAAAACCATATTTCCGACTATGTGATCTTATCAAAAAAACACATTTCGTCGGTGGAAATCCTTAAAGACTCTTCGGGCAACAAAGTTGTCATGACTATGGATAATGGCGAAAAACATACACTTGACCGGAAGATGCTGGCCGTAGACCAAATTGCGGAAGCCCTGAATTTCAACTAATACCAAATAATAAAAATTTCGCTAATTCTCTGCGATTTTACTGCTTATTGAAACTTGATTAGTATTTTTGTGGAAGTAATGATTTGATTACGCTGCAAGAAATTTTTTATTGCAGCACTAAAAAAACAGCAGATGGTAAAATCCAAACACAAATACAAGACAGGGCTGGTGCTTAGCGGTGGCGGCCTACGCGGGTTTGCCCATGCAGGCATCATAAAAGCCCTGAACGAAGCCGGGATATTCCCGGATGTGGTATCCGGAACCAGCGCAGGATCTATTGTTGGCGCCTTTTATGCCGACGGATGGAAACCGGACGAGATTTTCAAAGTTTTTGCCAACAAAAGCACTTATAAATTTCTCGAATTCATTGTTCCCAACAAAGGGCTGTTGCGTATGACCGGTTTGTTTAAAATTATGCTTCAACACCTGAAAGCAAAAACCTTTGAAGAGCTCCAGATTCCGTTGTTTATGGCTGTTACCAACCTCGATGATGCTTGCGTGGAATACATTTCAAAGGGAGATTTAGCCAAGTATGTGATAGCTTCCTGCACTGTCCCGATAGTATTCCAGCCCACAGCTATCGACGGAGTTACCTACGTGGACGGCGGCGTGTTGGACAACCTGCCCATTGCCCCCATCGAAAACGACTGCGAATTTCTTATCGGGGCCAATGTAAACCCGGTATTGCCAGAAAATAAATACAACGGCATGACCAATGTAGCCGACAGAGTAGTGCACATGGCAATAAACAAAGTCAACGAATCAAAAATCGGGAAATTTGACATCTTCGTTGAACCTGCCGAACTACATAAGTATTCGATGATGGACACCTCCAAAGGGCCAAAAATGTTCGAAATCGGTTATAAGGAAACCATCAGGATACTTAAGGAAAAAGGGTTTCTGAACTAATACAAAATATCTTCGGCAAACCAGGATACCGGCTTAAAACTGGTCTTCAGGATTATTTTTTCTTTGACGCTTTTTTTCGGCCGTTTTCTTTTTTTCGGCCATACGCTTTTCTTTTTCTTCATCCGGAACTGCAGTTGGCACCCTGCTCTTGACTGGTGCCAGGCATTTTTCGAGGAGCCGGATAATTTTCTCAATAGCTTTCTTTTTGTTGAGATACTGCGAACGTCCTTCGCTGCAGATCATAAACACGGTGCCGTCGTCTCTCCCGTGTTTGCCAGCCCCTGCCAATATCTTCTCCTTCTCATCATTTGAAAGCAACATAGAATTTGCCACATTAAATATCACTTCCACTTTTGTAGAAACCTTATTAACGTGTTGCCCTCCCTTGCCTGAACTTCGCGAGGTGCGAAAAGAAAATTCTTTCAACAATGCTTCGATATCCATCATAAATAATCACTTTTATTTTGCAAAGACCTGTACGAAGTTAAAAATTTTAAATTTGCAAAATAAAAGCGGCTTATGAAAAAACATATCCTATCGTGTATTTTGTCATTGGTTTGTTTGACAATATATGCCCAAATAGAAAAAATTGAAAAAACCATCGAGTTGAAAACCACTCCTGTGAAAAACCAGGCCATGTCCAATACCTGCTGGAGTTTTGCCACCCTGTCATTTTTTGAAAGCGAGTTGTTGCGCATGAACAAAGGCGAATACGACCTGTCGGAAATGTATTATGTACGCATGGCCTATCCCATTAAGGCCAATAACTATTATCACTTTCAGGGGCACAGCAATTTCGGGCCCGGCGGGCAAGCCCACGATATTACTCAGCTGTTTAAAAAATTTGGTGCTATGCCCGAAACCGTGTATAGTGGCCTGAACGGTAAAAAAAACCACGAGCAGTTGCTTATGGATGAAGCACTTGAACATATCATGGATTCGGTAGTAAAAAAAGCTGAAGGAAGCGCAGACAAAAAATGGGAATTAATGCTGGGCAGCATCATGGATATCCATTTGGGGCCAATTCCATCGGAATTTTCGTATAACGGAAATACTTATTCGCCGGAGAGTTTTGCGGCAAGCTTAGGCCTCAACGCCGATGATTACGTAGAATTGACTTCTTTTTCGCACCACCCCTACTATGAATCTTTTGTTCTTGAAATACCTGACAACTGGATGTTTGAAAAATATTATAACCTCCCTCTCGAAGACCTGATGGCTGTCATGGAAAACTCCCTGAACAAAGGATACACCCTGGTATGGGACGGCGATGTAAGCGACAAAAAAAGTTTTGCGAATAACGGCGGCGTGGCCGAAACCGGCAACGAAAAAGAAAAGGTTAGCCAGGAAACCAGGCAGCAGGCTTTCGAGGATTTTACCGTTACCGACGATCACCTGATGCACATCACAGGCCTTGCTGCCTCAAAAGACGGAGCAAAATATTTTTTGGTAAAAAATTCATGGGGAGAAAAAAAAGGCAATGAAGGGTATTGGTACTTGTCTGAAAATTATGTCCGTCTGAAAACCATAGCCATTATGGTACACAAAGATGTGCTGCCGGCACCCATCAAAACCCGGCTGAACATTGACTGATAAGTCAGGCACTCCTGTCCGGACTAATATAGCTGACGGGCTTCCTTTTTTATATAATCAATAGCCATATTTACAGGTAGTTTATCCTGCGACATGGCCAACTCCAGTATAACAGAGCCCAGGTCGGCAGCCGTAGCCTCATCGTTGAGACGGGTTGAAGCCAGGTTGATAATTTTTATCATCTCCTCTTTTGCATTGCGTGTCATATCCCAGGCAGTGCCTGACATATAGATTTGCTGCGACAGATTGTGCTCAAATTCATCACGCACCGTTTGCAGCAGCGCCGCCTGTAACTCAACCGCCGACATACCTGGCCGGGCAACCCTCAAAACAAGACTTGACGGAGAAATCCTCTCAAGGAGCAGGATCACTCTTTCGTACGCCTGCAGGCGCACGGGCGTAATCACATTTTGGTTGGACAGCTTTAGTTCCAATAGTTTTTTTTGTGTTCCGTTTTGCAAAAAAGCACGTAAAATAAAAAACGCCGTAGCAAACACTACACCCGAAGGAATTGTGTATTTTAGTATATCGAGAAAATCTTCCATAAAATATTTTTTATTGCTGTAGCAAAGATACGTCTATTTTCAATAATAGCTTTATCTTCATATCACAAAGAAACTGATTTTTTTCTGTGCCTGCTGACAACTCGCTTTATAGCATCTCCTTTCAAATCGTTCCGGGCTTATTAAGCCATTTTCCTGCTTTCAAGAAAATACGTTTTAAGCTTCCCTTTACCTTTCACATCGAGGACATCACGGTATTCGAAGTTAAATTTATTTTTCAGCATTTCATAGGTTACCTCGGTAGTTTGTATTCTACCCGGCACACCCAGCGATTCCATTCTGCTGGCCGTATTCACCGTATCGCCCCAGATATCATAAGCAAATTTCATTTTGCCGATGACACCGGCAATAGCAGGACCTGAATTAATACCCAGCCTGACCCTGAAATGATTGCCGCTCCTGATATTATACTCATCAACAACCCGGAGCATATCCAGCGCCATATCCGCAATAGCTTCGCTGTGATCCGGCCTTGGTTCGGGCACACCACTTACCACCATATAAGCATCCCCAATAGTTTTGATTTTTTCAAGCTTATATTTCCCGGTCAGGCGGTCAAAAAGTGTAAAAATTTCATTAAGAATATTAACCACTTCCTCCGGGGCTGATTTTTCGGCAAATGGAGTAAAATCAACCACATCAACAAATAAGATCGAACAATGATCGTACTTTTCGGCTATAGTGTCGGGATTGGTTTTCAATATATTTATGATCTTCCTGGGAAGTATGTTTTCAAGCAATTTTTCGGAATGCTGCCGTTCACGTTCAGCTGCGGCATAAGCCCTGCGTATTGTGGTCTGAATGAGGCCCAGAAGGATCACCATAAAATAGGCGGGAAAATGCATGATAATAGCCTCTCCCAGCTGCGGTAACCCGCCCCGGATGTAATTCATAACCAGGAGTGTGATAAAAACGCTCAACGGATATAGCACCACTGCTTTAGGAGGGTGTGTAAGCAATCCATACAAAATAGCCGAAAACATCACAGAAATAGACCAATAGACATTAATATCATTTTCAATAAGGTTGATTGCAAAAAAAACAGGAAAAACCAGCACATAAACCATTTCGTAATACCACATACCAAAGGTGCTCAGCTTTCTGTGCCTGGGTAACAGCAACAGGGATACAAAGAGTAAGGCGACGATAATCCGTAAGACAAGAGATTCCCAATAACCCATGATGTCTGATAATACAAAATAGAAAAGAAAATGCCCAATAAAACCAGCAAAAGCAAGCAAGACAATCAGCCGTTGCATCAGTTTATAATCCTCCTGAAAATAGAATTTCAGGCTGTCCGATAATTTTGCTTTCCAGTTTTCTACAGATACCATATAATGATGATTTCTTAAAAAATTATTATCCAAAAAATGCTCCCCCCACGCTTCAAGCCTTACATACAGATAAAAAAATATTTGATTATTTGTTTGGCATTACGCGTATATCACTTGACACGACACCACTGTTTCTCTGTTCAAAAATAGTTAATTTTAAAACTCCGTAAAAATTAAAATACCACTCACGATACGAATAAATAATGATCGTTTCAACATAATGAAACGCCAGGTTAACCCGGAACCGGTCCCTTTTCAAAATTAACCTAAAAATCTCTTTTCAATAGCTGCCAACATAATATTAATTGTTATTTTTGAAAAAAAATTGAACTATGAACTATTTATCGGACAGAATCAACAATTTATCAGAGTCGGAAACATTGGCAATGACTCAGAAAAGCCGCGAATTAAGTGCGCAGGGCTTCGACGTTATCAACCTCAGCATCGGCGAACCGGATTTTAATACACCTGATTTTATTAAGACGGCTGCCAAAGAGGCTATTGACAAAAACTTTACACATTACCCACCGGTGCCGGGCTATCCCGAACTGCGTCAGGCCATTTGTAAAAAACTGAAACGCGATAATAACCTTGATTATGCCCCCGAACAGATTGTGGTTTCTACCGGAGCAAAACACTCTATCGCCAACGTGATGCTGGCACTGGTCAACCCCGGCGACGAAGTGATTGTGCCTGCACCCTACTGGGTTTCCTACAAAGAGATTGTAAAACTTGCTGATGGCAAGTCGGTTATTATTCCGGGAGGCATCGACACCAATTTCAAAGTTACTCCGGAACAAATTGAAGCCGCTATCACCGAAAAAACCAAAGTGTTTATTTTCAGCAGTCCTTGCAATCCTACAGGCTCGGTATATAGCAAAGAAGAACTTTTTGCCATGGCAAAGGTTTTCGAACGCCATAAAAATATCTTTATCATTTCGGACGAAATTTATGAATACATCAATTTTGTCGGAAAACACGAAAGCATCGCCCAGTTTGATTTTATTAAAGATCAGGTTATTGTTATCAATGGTGTTTCGAAAGGTTATGCCATGACAGGCTGGCGTATCGGCTATATCGCAGCACCGCTGCCCATTGCCAAAGCCTGTAACAAGTTGCAGGGACAGGTTACTTCGGGAGCCTGCTCCATCGCCCAAAAAGCATCCTTTACCGCCATCGACACCGATCCCAAACTCACTCCGGAATTTAAAACCATGCTGGACGCTTTTCGCGAACGCCGCGACCTGCTGCTCGGCCTGCTGAAAGAAATTCCCGGTATCATCACCAACACCCCCGACGGCGCTTTTTATGTTTTCATGGATGTAAAATATTATTTCGGAAAAACCGACGGAACCGCTACCATCAACGGCAGTAACGATTTGAGCATGTACCTCCTCAACACGGCACATGTGGCCATGGTTCCGGGAACAGCTTTCGGAGACCCCAACTGCCTGAGGTTTTCGTATGCAACATCCAAAGAAAAGATAACTGAAGCCGTAAAACGCATCAAAGAAACTTTAGCTAAATTTAAATAAACTCTATGTCAATAACGGTTATCAGCGGATTATTTTTATTAATTTCCGTCATCATTATCGGACTGGGGCTGTTAATGCTCATACTTGGCATCATCCAAAAAAAAACCGGCCAATGGGTTTCCGGCATCCTGATCACGCTGTTTGCACTGGTATTTTGTATCATAGGCCTGGTATGGCTGGTAGGAAAAAAAATTAACACGGCTTGTGACAATTCTAAACAGTCGGAGTATTATGATCAGCCGTATGATGACGATATGGAAGAAAACTACGGCGATACTGTATATCATGGCGATGAATCAATGGCTACAGATGAAAACTATATCTCCGGATTTATACAAGACGACGACAAAAGCCTGATACACATCAGGGTAATCCCCCATCCTTTGCTTCAAGACCTGGGCATTGACATCAAAAAAATTGACACATACGCCACTACCGGCAAAAAAAATATTCCGCTGCATATTGGTTTTTCAAAGAAATTCAAAGGAGCGCTGGAACTGGCGTTATACTCCTCCGAAGGTACAGAGTTAGGAAAAAGCTTAGTAGAGATAAACCAGGAAGAAAACTCGGCATTCACTGTAAATTTTTCCTTTAGCCCCGAAACTAATTTCCTGAAAACAGAATATGCACGCATAAATTCGAGTTACTGATGCTGACTATTGATAAATTTTCCGTTGAAAAACTTTTCGCTGATTTTACAGGGATGAAAGTCCTGGTAATCGGCGATATTATGGTTGATTCCTATATATGGGGCAAGGTAGAGCGTATCTCACCCGAGGCTCCTGTACCTGTCGTTTCGGTTACAAAGCGCGAAAACCGCCTGGGCGGAGCCGCCAACGTGGCGTTGAACATACAATCGCTGGGCGCTGTACCCCTGTTGTGCAGCATCAGCGGCAACGATCAAAAAGCCAATGAATTCAGCCAACTGCTCGAAAAAAACCATATCAGCAGCAGCGGTATCCTACGCAGCGATAAACGCATCACCACCACCAAATTCCGGATCATCGGAAATAATTACCAGATGCTGCGCGTGGACGAAGAACAATCTCATGCATTGACACAGCCCGAAACCCGCGCATTCTACAATCATATCGAACGTATCGCCCTGGCCGAAAAACCTCATGCCATACTCTTCGAAGATTACGACAAAGGCGCCATAGATATTGCCCTGATCACCTGGGTGGTGGAGCTGGCCGAACGGCTGAAAATTCCCGTGGCTGTTGACCCCAAAAAGAAAAACTTCTCCTCCTATAAAAATGCCACCTTGTTCAAGCCAAACTACAAAGAACTGTGTGATGGCATGAAAATCGAAAACATACAGCGCACGCCCGAAGAACTGCTCAAGATATGTTCGGGTTTCCAGCATTTTCACAACATAGCAAAAATGATACTTACCTTGTCCGAACAGGGAATTTTTATATCGTCGATAAACAAATTCGGTGTGGCCGAAGGCGCTATGATACCAGCCAGGATTAGAAACGTTGCCGACGTGTCAGGTGCCGGCGATACGGTTATTTCCATTGCCACCCTGTGTACGGCCCTGAACCTGCCTCTCTACGACACAGCCTTTATCTCGAATATCGCAGGTGGCCTGGTATGCGAAGAAGCCGGCGTGGTGCCCGTCAATAAAGAAAAGCTTTTGAAAGAACTTCTGAATACCCTATAACTGCAATTTTCCAAATTTTCGGATGGATAGTTTGCTGAAAGATAAAAAAACAGAGGATATCGGCAAAATGTTCGACGATATTGCTCCCGGATATGATTTTCTGAATCATTTTCTTTCGTTTACTATTGATAAATTCTGGAGGGCAAAACTTATCCGGCTGTTGCAAAAAGAAAACCCCGCGCAAATTCTTGATGTGGCTACAGGCACCGCCGACCTTGCCCTGATGACAGCCAAACGCCTTCCCCAGGCACATATTACCGGCATCGACATTGCGGAAAAAATGCTGGAAAAAGGCAGAAAAAAAGTCAATAAGAAAAACGCTGCCAATCGCATCGAACTGCGCAAGGCCGCCGCCGAAAACCTGCCGTTTGCCGATAACGCCTTCGACGCGGTTATGGTAGCTTTTGGCGTACGCAATTTTCAACACCTCCATACCGGCCTAAACGAAATGCTGCGGGTGGCAAAGCCCGGGAAAAAGATTTTCATACTCGAGTTTTCAAAACCCACCGGATTTTTCAAACTCATTTACAATGCTTATTTCAGGCTATACCTGCCGCTGGCCGGACGGTTAATTTCGGGCAACAAAAAGGCGTACCAATACCTGCACGATAGTGTGATTGCTTTCACCGAGGGAGATGGATTTCTGGATATTATGAAACAAAATGGTTATTGCAATACCAGCCTCCGGAGGCTTAGCGGAGGCATCGCCACAATTTATACAGGCGAAAAAGAAAAATTTATATAATTTTGCAATACTTTTTAATACACAGCGTTATATACAGTTCAAAGTTTTTATCTTGAAAAAAATATTCAGAAATATCTTTTGCCTGTTGGTTTTCATTACGTTGTTCGACTGGTCAGCCGTAGCCCAGAGGCGCGGAGCAGGCCAGGCGGAAAACCTTCCCAAATTCGACCGCCGGAAATATCACTTTGGATTTTTGCTGGGTATGAACTATATGGATTTTGCCATCAAAACCGTGGAAGATTTCAGCCCGTTTGACTCGCTCACCAATGCCACCACCAAACCCGATTTTGGTTTTGATATCGGCATAGTGTCCAGCCTGCGCCTCACCAAATACCTGAGCCTGCGCTTTGTGCCCACGCTCTCGTTTGGCAACCGCAATGTAGAATACACCTTCCGGTACAAAGATTCCATCTCGTACATTCAAAACAAAAAGATCGAATCTACTTTTATGACTTTTCCGCTTTACATCAAATACCAGTCGAAACGTCTCGGAAACTTCAGAGCCTACATCATTGGCGGCGCCAAATACAGTATCGACATGGCCTCCCAGGCAAAAAAAAGAAATAAAGAAGGCGAAGCCCCCATAAAACTTGCCCGCCACGACTATATGGCCGATATCGGCACGGGCGTTGATTTTTTTCTCCCCTACTTTAAATTCGGCATTGAACTTAAAATGTCGTACGGATTGCGCGACCTGCTGATCAAGGAAAACACACTGTACACCAACAGTGTCAAACGACTCAATTCAAAAATTTTCCAGCTTTCATTCACTTTCGAAGGATAAATCTTCCTGCTTCCTTTAAGTTTCCCAAGATTATACTAAATTTGTAGTATTCAAAAAATATATTCCCATGAGATATAACTTTTTATTTACGCTTGCTGTTTCTTTATGCATTGTAACCAATGTTTTTTCACAAAACGAAATGCGCCTGTTACGATTTCCGGCCATACACGGTAGCCAGGTTGTGTTTTCTTATGCCGGCGACCTCTATACGGTTGATAAAAACGGAGGGATAGCCCGCAAACTCACCAATGATGCCGGGTATGAAATGTTTGCAAAGTTTTCCCCTGATGGCAAAACTTTAGGTTTTACAGCCCAGTACGATGGCAATACCGAAATATACACCATGCCTGCTGAAGGCGGTGTCCCAAAACGATTGACCTATACAGCCACGCTCGACCGCGATGACCTTGCCGACCGCATGGGGCCCAACAACATTCTGATGACATGGAAAGATGATCAAACCCTTGTTTTCCGTTCCAGAATGAAATCGTTCAACGATTTCAAAGGCCAGCTCTACCAGGTAGCCGACCAGGGCGGAATGTGCGAAGAACTGCCCTTGCCCTGCGGCGGATTCTGCAGCTATTCGCCTGATAAAAACCAATTGGCCTACAACCGGGTATTCAGAGAATTCAGAACCTGGAAGTATTATAAAGGTGGTATGGCCGACGATATCTGGATTTATGATTTCAACACCAAAACCACGGTAAATATTACCAACCATGTGGCCCAGGATATCTTCCCCATGTGGCATGGCGACAACATTTATTTTATCTCCGACCGGGACCGCATCATGAACCTGTTTTGCTATAACCTGACCACTAAAGAAACAAAAAAACTTACCGATTTTACCGGGTTCGATATCAAGTTTCCCTCACTCGGCGACAGCAGCATAATATTTGAAAATGGGGGCTATATCTATACTTTTGACTTAAAAAGCCAGTCGACAAAAAAAATCCTTATTCAAATTGCTGATGACCTCAACGGTGGCCGTACCGAAATGAAAGATGCCTCGAAAAACATTGCCGCCTATGACATTTCCCCGGATGGCAAACGCTTAGTTTTCAACGGCAGAGGTGATGTATTTACCGTTCCCGCCAAAAGCGGCATCACGCGCAACCTCACACAAAGTTCAGGTGTCCACGACCGCAACGCAGTCTGGTCGCCCGATGGCAAATACATTGCCTATATTTCGGACGCCACAGGAGAAGATGAGATTTATATTGTTGCACAGGACGGCTCCGCTGCTCCTGAGAAGATTACCAGCAACTCCGATACGTACAAATACCAGCCCGTCTGGTCGCCCGACAGCAAAAAGTTGCTCTGGGCCGACAAAATGCTCAGGTTACGTTATGTCGATATCGACAGCAAAAAGATTACAGAGGTGGATAAATCTGCCGACGGGGAATTTACGGAATTTGGGTGGGCTCCCGACAGTAAATGGCTGGCTTACGCAAAACCGGACAAATCCGCCGAAACAAAAATTTACCTTTATGAACTTAGCTCTTCAAAATCTTACCCGGTAACCGATGGCTGGTACGACTGCGGAGAACCGACGTTCAGCGCCGACGGAAAATATCTTTTCTTCACCTCCAGCCGCGATTATAATCCCACATACAGCTGGACCGAATGGAATCATGCCTATACCAACATGACCAGGGTGTACATGCTCACGCTTGCCAAAACAACCCAGTCTCCGTTCAAACCTGTGGATGACGAAGTGAACGTAACAGCAGAAATAAAAGATACTGAAAACAAAAATGCTGATATTACCGTTGACCCCGACGGCATCGTTGACCGCATCATAGCTCTCCCCATCAGCGCCGGCAGGTACTGGAATATCAACAGCGCCAACAATTCCGTATATTACTGCCGCACAACAGCATCGGAGCCTTCAGCAGCGCTCATTGTCTTCGATCTGAAAGAAAAAAAAGAAACCACCATCGGCCCGTATGGCAGCTACATTATTTCTGCCGACAAAAAGAAAATGGTTATCAACGACAAAGGCAAATTCGCCATTACAGACCTGCCAAAGGGAAAAGCCGAAATAAAAGAATACACCGACCTTTCCAATATGAAAGTGTGGGTGAATCTTAAAGAAGAGTGGAAACAGATCTTTACCGAATCGTGGCGGCAAATGCGCGATTTCTTCTATGATCCCGATATGCACGGTGTCAACTGGAAAGCCATTTACAAAAAATACGAACCCCTCACCAATTATGTCAATCACCGCGCCGACCTTACGTACATCATTGGCGAGATGATTGGGGAACTAAACGTTGGCCATGCCTATACGGGCGGCGGTGACAAGCCTGAAGCAGTAAAAATCAAGCTTGGACTTCTGGGGGCAACCATCTCCAAAGACAAATCCGGTTTTTTCAAAATCGAAAAAATCCTGCATGGCGAAAACTGGACAAATAACAAGCGCTCGCCGCTGACTGAAGTGGGCGTGGATGTAAAAGAAGGCGATTTTATTATAGCCGTCAACGGCAAAAATGTGCAAAACACCAAAAACATCTATGAATTGCTTGTCAACACTGCCGGGGAGCAAGTGGAACTTACCGTCAGCAGCAGCGCTTCCGAACAGGGTGCCCGTAAGGTAATTGTGATACCCACGGATGACGAATCCGGATTGTATTACTACAACTGGGTACAGAACAACATCAAAAAAGTTAACGAAGCTACCGATGGCAAAGTGGGGTACATACATATTCCCGACATGGGCGTGGGCGGACTGAATGAATTTGTAAAACATTTTTATCCGCAACTCAGTAAAAAAGCCCTTATTATTGACGACCGCGGCAATGGCGGCGGCAACGTATCTCCCATGATTATCGAACGGCTTAACCGCGAGCTGGTTTACATGAAAGTGGCCCGCAACACCAGCCAGGATATTGCAGGCATTGCCCAGCTATACGGACCAAAAATATGCCTTATTGATCAATATTCGGCTTCCGACGGTGACCTTTTCCCATATCAGTTCAAGCAACTTAAAATCGGCAAACTGGTTGGCCAGCGCACCTGGGGAGGTGTAGTAGGTATTCGGGGAACACTGCCCTTTATCGACGGCGGTTTTCTTAATAAACCGGAGTTTGCACATTACGACGCTACTGGTAAAAAATGGATTATTGAAGGAAATGGGGTGGATCCTGATGTGCTTATCATTAATGATCCTGCTAAAGAATATGCCGGCGAAGACGAACAGCTTAACAAGGCCATTGAGCTGATACTTGAAGAATTAAAACAAACCGACAATAAACTGCCGCCGATACCTGCATTTCCGGATAAGACGAAATAATAATTTCGGAATAATATCAGATTGCTTCACCTGAATAATTTGTCCCGAACAACATTTTCGGGTTGAAAATATCGGGCCACATTACATTTTGTCAGATTTTGACATTATTTTCAACCACAAAAAAAGTTACTAATAACATGAGTTCGGGATAAATAAATCAATGCTATTTTGTCAAAACACTAATTATTAATCTGTTAATATTTGCCGTAGGCAATTAATATCAATAGAAAAACAAAAACGTGTAGAATATTTTGTCCGTTAGGACATAAACATTATTAAAACGTTAATCTCCTAACGGAGAATAAATGTTTTTTGTATTTCTTTTCTATTGATATTTAACTCCTAACGGAGTAAAGACACAATATTTTTAACCCGAACTCAGGTTAATAAATACTATATAGTTGCTCCTTATGAACTTATTTTTCAGGGATTGGGTAACAAAAAAAAGTTTGAAAAAATAAACGAAAAATTAGACACAAAAAATCTTCTTTGAGTTTTTGCATCATTTTCTTCAAATTCCATGC
>JAGNBV010000165.1 GCA_018004645.1 Bacteroidales bacterium | reverse complement strand
ATTCACAGTCTGCATCCAGAAAAATAACGTACGAGCCGCGTCCGGCGCGCCAGCCGGTATTACGGCTGGCTGACCGACCTCTGTTGTGTTCATGGGATATTATTTGAACCTGTTCCCCAAACATTGATTTACAAAACATGGCGGTGTCATCGGTAGAGCCATCATCGACAATGAATACATTTTGATGCCAATTTTCCGGTAACTCTTGCAGTAAGCATGAGTTTATTGATTTCTGAATTACATCACTTGCGTTATGGGCGGGAATAACGATGTCAATTTCAGTTATACTGAAAGGTGGCTTATCAAGCATAACGTGTTTCCGTTTTGTTATTCCCGTGGAACTGATTTTGTTCGTTTCGTCTCAGTGATGCGCTGGATCAATTCTGCAAGTTTTTTTGTCGTTTCTTTGCGGGTAAAAGAGCTTCTCAACTTCATGTCGGGATTATAGGGAATGTGACTCTTTGTTTTCCATAAATCATAAAGACGTTTAAATTGCTTGGCAATTGCCTCGATATCCCGTGCAGGTGCAACAATCCCAAAATTCCCAGTTTCGATAGCATGTTTCAGTGGTCCATCCGGTGTTAAAGCAAAAATAGGCTTTAAGGCTCCCAAATACTCAAAAAACTTACCTGTAAATATTTGATCGCCGCCTTCCGCTTTATCCGTACTATTAACCAGAAGAAGGATATCTGAGGACAACTGATAGGCCAGTGCTTTTTCATAAGGCTGGTGGTCGATTATTTTTATGGTAAATGTGGTCGAATAATTTTGGATCACTGAACACACATTTTCATCAAAATGACCGATAAATTGAACAAGTATATCCGTTGAGTTGATTTCTTTCCTGAAACAAAGTATTGATAATGCTTCAAGAAAATGCTCCGGCGTCCGTTTGCCTAAAAATGTACCGGTATAAGTTATAACTAACTTATTATTTTCTTTTTTTTGTCTTTCAGTGGTATCAAAGTCTTCATCATCAAATCCATTAGTTATTAAATTCATTTTACTTTCAAATCCAGGAACAAAATGCCGATCATAAATTGAATCCAATATCGGTTTCGAAACAGATATGATGGCATCAGCTGTATGATAAAAACGCTTCTCGTAAAAACCTTCCATGCAGGCCGCAAACCTGGAAGACAATTTTGACAAATTCCTATCAGGATTGTCGTACATTGCATCTCTCAAATCCATTAACCATGGAATATTCAACTTTGCCTTTAGATAATTACCGAAAAAATGGACACTGTGCGGGGGAGATGAAGTTAATATACAATCAACCTTCTCCTCAATCGCCACAGCCAGAGCCTGATCACGGCATTCGAAATACCAACTGCTGAAATAGTCCATATGCCAGATATATCTGAGGGCAAGTAGATAGAAATACGGGTGGCTTTGCAAACCTCTCCCGTAACGCAAACGATAATATCTATCCAATCGCTTAATACCGCATCTGTATATCCTTGTTTTTTTAAGGTACGGTAGCTCAAGGTTGTGATCATCCATTACCCGCCAATAGGCCCTCTTGGGACAAAATACAATGGGAGTAATGTTGTGGTGGGGTAAATATTTAACGAATTTAAGTATCCGCTGAATACCAGCGCCAGCAATAGGTGGAAAGTTGTATGTGATCAATAATACTTTTTTCATCAGGTCTTCTTCGATCTTACTAATGACCGAAAAATAATTTAAAATAAATAATGATTCTTTTTATCCCCAAAATTCTTTATATGTTGCCTTTATTATCTTTGCGGGGTTTAATGTTTTTGCAATTTTGGCTGGTGCACCAGCCAAAACACAGTTTCCCTCAGGGAATGATTTTGTTACTACTGCATTAGCTGCTACAATAGTATTATCTCCCAATTCTACGCTTGGAAGAATGACGCAACCAACGCTGAACAAACAATTGTCGCCAATCTTGATTGGATCCACATCGAGCTTATGTGATGCAATCGAATAAATGTCATGATTATTGCTAATAAAGGAAACACGCTGTGCTACGAGAAAGCTCCCTTTAAAATAAATTGGAGACATGCCTTGCCAGTAACAGCTAACCGACATGAAATTTTTTACATATTTCTTGTCAAAATGAATGTTTTTAGGATTTCCTACATATGCAGTAAAATGGACAGGCCAAGGTATGTTCGCGTTGATACGAAGTACTTTCTGAAAAAAAAGACATTGTATAAGTTCTCTGTATTGTCTATGGCTATTAATATATTGATGCGCATCTAATCCATGATGCCTACCATATAGTAAAAGTAGCGGATGCACTGTTAAAAAACGAACTTTCTTTATAATTATTTCTAAAATTTCTCGCATAAGCCCTCACTGCGCACAATTGATTGTATTTTTTTTCTATATGCGAAAAAGTATAAAAGCGCCATAGTGACTGCTGACGATAAAATCACTATTGATTTAAACTGGAATATGTATTTAACAAGAAAAAGACAAAGTAAAATGGGTAATGAGTGAAGGCTGTATTTGAAGAAAGTGAAAAGGATATTTCTTCCGTTGGATCTGGCCAATCTGATATTCCACGCTGCAACAAGGGCGTATGCAATAATGCCGGTCCCTGAGAAAAGTGCTAAGGCAAGATAGATGTTTTGATAAACGCCACCGATGTATAAAGAGATTACTCTTGTTAGAAAAATTAACAAATGCACGAATAAAGCAGAGCCTTGTCTTTCATAAACCGAAAAAAGAGCGCTTAGGGGTGAGGAGATAAACCAAAAAAAAATCCACGGCGCTAAAATCTGAGTGTACTGGCCAGCCTCAAACCATCTTGCACCAAATACAACCGTGAAGAGTTCCTCACCAACCATTGACAAAACCGCTGTTGGCAGAATGCCGAAAAACATCAATTTGTCCATCAGGTTTTCTACAAGTTTACCATTATTGCCCTTTATAGTCTTTTCGTTACTTGCCTTTTGATAAAACACCTGCGACAAGGCACCTGACATGATGCTTAACGGTGTTTTTATCACCGCCAATCCCAAAGCATAAAATCCAACGACAGATATGGAGAAAAAAGAAGACAGCATAAGGGCCGGTAACTGCCAGGAAATCGCGTTTAATAAACCGCCCCAGGTATCTATAAGGGCAAATTTTTTATAACGTACAAAGCCCTTGCCAACCTGTTTCCAACGAATGCTATTAAAAAAAAGCTTTTTGTCGTCCCTCCAAATCTGACCCCCAAGCATTCCTGTTGAGATAATGCTGCCCAGCACAGCCGTTCCTATAAGAACGCCACCACTGACGAACCCGGCAAATCCTGCCAAGAGTTTGGTTGTTTGAACAACTAAAGACGACACCACCTGCGCGACAGAAATTCTTCCAAAATGCTTCGTCCGTGAATTCCAATAATTCAGTGCTAGAAATAACCCTTGAAAAAAAATTGTCATCGGTATCAGCCAGAGATAATTTTTCAGTTGCGGGGCGTTAAGTAGGCTGATTATTTGTTCACTACCCAACCAGACAATCAAAATAGACACGAAAGTCATCATGATGACGGATAAAAGGCTTACGCCAAGAATGTTTGCAGCTTCCTCGGCGCTTTCAGGAAGTATGATTGCAATTTCGTAGCGGAGACAAATAACAACGCCAACGATCCCCGCCATGGATGAAAATATTGTAACAATCCCAAAAGCTTCAGGCGCAAAAAGCCGTGTAGCGACAGGCATGGCCAGAAGACCGAGCGCCTGCGCCAATACCGTGCCTGTCATGAGTTTCATGACGTTCCCGGAAAAGCTCTCTGATTGTTTTGTGAATGAGGATATTTTCGTTAGCATTACTTTTTAATTTTTTGAAATCATGGAGGTTGTGAAACTCTTATACTGAAAGGTTGTCGTGTGCAGGGAGACCTGAAAATTTTTTGTTTGTTGGCAGTCTTTCAAATATCTTGAATCCTTTTACGGAAAATTTAGCTCCGCCCCGTGAGTTACATTTCAGTTGCTGTAACTCTTGGGACAGGGCAGCATTGCTTTCTTTGGGCCGCTTTTACAATACTCTGTTTTATTCTTCCGGGATTGATCCGGAGCTTTCTGGATACCGGCCTGCGACGGTATGACAACTTTTATACTGGATTCCCGCCTCCGTAACCTAAAGGTCACAAGACGGGAATGACAAACTTTTATATTTTATAAACAAATTCAAGTATATCGAAACATTATTAAACCTTTTTCTGCCGTTCCCACACCAGAAAGTTCGGGCGGTTTTCCAGTTTCGGCATAAAGGCCTTGAATTCCTCACTGGTCAAAACCAGGGGGCGGATTTTGCGTTTGATATAGCGTTCAGTTTTCCTGCTCAGATCATTCAGGTGATACTGATCGATGTTCCCAACCAGCAGCAGGTCGATAATACCGGTATCTTTCCCCTCGGCATAGTCATCGATGATGTAGGCCTTTTCCAGATCGCCCAGTCTTGTTAGGATGCTTTCAACAACCTGCTCCAGCCCCATGACCTTGCTGACCATGGATTTCAGTTCGGGGAAAAGAGGGTGATCGCTGTTTGCCGTGTATAAAACGTTGCGCCCTTCTTTCACCGATGTAAGGAGTTTTGTTT
>JAGNBV010000051.1 GCA_018004645.1 Bacteroidales bacterium | reverse complement strand
ATACGTTATGGCGACCTGAAAAAACAATTGGCCGAAGATATGATAGCCTTTGTGTCTCCGATTACAGAAAGAATCAAAGCGCTGGCCTCCGATAGCGATTACCTGCACAAGGTTGCCTGTATGGGGGCAGAAAAAGCACGGGCAAGCGCTGCCAAAACAGTTAAAGAAGTCAGAGAAATTATTGGATTCAAAAAGTTCTAAGGCTATTTCTCACGGGCACCAAAACATCAATTACAATTATCGCTTTTTGTGCCGGAAATAAACCACTATTTTTCCGAAATTATCCCTGTCTTTCTCAATTCGGTGATACTGTTGTTTTATTTCACTGGTGTCTAAAAAACGCAATACTTTCTTTTTAAGCTGACCGCTGCCCTTGCCGGGAATTATTTCCACCCAGTCTATTTTTTTGTCTACCGCCTCACTGATAATATCGTTGAGCGCCTTATCAATAAGGCGACCTTTATTATATATTTCATGCAAATCCAATACAAGTTTCGACATGGCGGCAAGGATTTTCAACAAAGGTAAACCAATGTAACCAAGTTTAATTAATTTTGTTCTAAAAATAAAACTATGGAACCGGTAAAAGCCTTTTTTTCATTATCAACGTGGGGATTGAGATTAGCTGTTTTGGTGCTGATATATATTATTTTCTACGGCACTCTGAGCACTCTTGAATACAAAAATACCGACTTTCTGATAGCTGCCGGATTTGCACTTTTCGGCATACTTTTATTTATCGGTGGCTTTATGAATAAAAGCACCATGACCATCCTCTCTTCGATTATCCTTATGCTGGGTTGTGCTTATGAAATAGTGATGCATTACGGGTTTCAGAAAGGCCGGTTTGTGGCTATTTACTTTGTTTTGGGCGCGATCACCCTGTTCTTTTTTGCAAATGGCAATAAAAAGAAATAAACAAACCGATACCAACTTAAGTCCCTATCCATCTAAACCTCCAACCTCCTAACCTCCGCCCCTTGAACCCTCCCGACAACACCAAAGAACGTGCAATCCTTATCGGACTAATAACGCCAACACAAAATAAAGAAAAAGCCCTGGTTTACCTCGACGAACTGTCCTTTTTGCTAAAAACGGCAGGAGGCGAAGTCGTAGAAAAATTTCTGCAGAAAATCGATCGTCCGGATCCGAAAAGCTATGTGGGGTCAGGCAAAATAGAAGAAATCAGAAATTATGTACAGGAAAACAACATCAATCTGGCCGTGTTCGACGACGAGCTCTCCCCTTCGCAAATCCGCAATATTGAAGCGGCACTCAAATGCAGGGTAATAGACCGCAACAATCTTATTCTTGATATTTTTGCTTTTCGGGCACGCACCTCGTATGCACGCACACAGGTAGAACTGGCACAATACCAGTATCTGCTCCCCCGCCTGACCGGTATGTGGACACACCTCGAAAAACAACGCGGCGGCATAGGGTTGAAAGGCCCCGGAGAAAAGGAAATAGAAACCGACCGACGTGTCATCAAAGACCGTATTGCACTGCTAAAAGAAAAACTAAAAAAAATTGATAAGCAAAAAATCACCCAGCGAAAAAATCGTAAAGGCATGATACGCGTAGCGCTGGTGGGCTATACCAACGCAGGCAAATCGACCATTATGAACCTGCTGAGCAAATCGGAAGTTTTTGCCGAAGACAGGCTATTTGCCACGCTTGACACCACCGTGCGTAAAGTGGTCATTGGCAACCTGCCCTTTCTGCTGTCGGACACCGTAGGTTTTATCCGGAAATTACCCCATGCGCTCATCGAGTCTTTTAAATCAACCCTCGACGAGGTTTTTGAGGCAGATGTGCTTATTCATGTTGTGGATATTTCGCACCCCGAATTTGAAGAACAGATGGAGGTGGTAAATCAAACGCTGGCCGAAATCGGCGCCAACGACAAACCCGTAATTACTGTTTTCAATAAAATTGATAATTACTTATTTGAAAAAAAAGAGGAAGACGATCTTCTATCATCCGGCGGACGCCCATTCTCGCTGGAAGAATTACAACAAACCTGGATGGGAAAAATCTCTACCCCCTCGGTCTTTATCTCTGCATTAAAAAAGACTCACATTGAGGATTTTAAATCGTTGATTTATGAGCGTGTTAAAACCATGCATGCCAAAATTTACCCTTACGATAATTTTCTGTATTGATACACAGGTAGCATAAATACTGATTCGTTTTACGTTAAAGGTTCTACAAGATACATGTCAATAAGCCCCTTGTTTTTGGCTTCAATTTTTCCGCGGTAAGTGCATTTAAAATCATTTTTTATATACTCGTAGGTGCTGCCCGATATATTTACCGTACCGGTAACCCCTGAGGACTCCATCCTGGAAGCCGTATTAACCGTATCGCCCCATATATCATAGGCAAACTTTTTGGTGCCTACAATTCCGGAAATAACCGGTCCGGTATGTACGCCTATCCTTACTTCAAAATAAGGCTTCTCAGATGCCAATCGTTGCAGCCTGTATTCTTTCATAAATTCGCATATCTCGATGCCGCACCTGACCACATCATAAGGATTGGTGGTATTGGCTACCGGTAACCCGCCAGCGCACATGTATGAATCGCCTATGGTTTTAATTTTCTCGACATTGTATTTTTCAATGATCGCATCATAAGCCTTAAAACAATAATCGAGCTCGGCAACGAGCTGTTCGGGGGGCATTTTTTCAGCAACTGCCGTAAATCCCTTAAAATCAGTAAATAAAACGCTCACCAAATCATAATACCTGGTTTTTGCAACGCCTTCTTTCTTTAGTTCTTCCGCAGTTTCTTCCGGAAGGATATTTATCAGCAATTTGTTGGACCGGTCTCTTTCGGAAGCAATAATCCGGTTGTCTCTGCGTTTTTGCCGGTTGCTCCTCAACACTACGAAAACAAGCAAGGCAAATAAAGCCGTAACCAGCAGTGAAGAATTCTGGAGAATCTTATGCCGGCGCATTTCTATGTTTTGAATTACTTCGCGTTGTTTCAGCAGCTCAATTTCTTTTTGCTTTTTATAGGCCTGGTACTTATCTTCCGAATCAGACATCTGCCTGTAGAAATCAGCGTTGTAAATGGAATCTTTCAACAACACATAATTTTTATAAAGCTCAAGTGCTTCTTTATAACTCTGGCCGGCAGCATAAATATCCGACATAAGCTGGTAATTTTTGTAAACATACTCATTATAATGAATTTCCTGAGCTATTGACAGGCTTCTTTTACTGTACTTGAGAGCCTGAGGAAACAGCCGCATATGATATTTTGCTTTTCCCATCTCATAAAACAGCGTGGCAACCGACGATTGCTGATTACTTGCCATGCATCGCGACAAGGCCATATTAAAATAATTCAGCGCTGTGGCGTATTTTTCTTTGACCATGTAATACTTGCCGATATATGTCTCCGTGGCTGCAATGCCAATTTTATCATTTATTTTGTTAAAAATATCTGCCGCATTCTGATGGTAGTGAAAAGCAGTTTCATGCTTACCGGTCTCAAAATAAACACGTCCCAGATTATATAATGAATAAGCCAGCCCCTTGTTGTCACCGGTCTTTTTGTTGAGTTTATAAGCTTTAGTATAATATTCGCGGGACTTGTCGTACTGTTTCATATCAAAATATATACTACCGATGCTTGTAAACAAATTGGAGGTTCCATCTCCTTTATCATCAAAAACCTCAGCAATTTTCAAGGCCTTATCTAAATAAAACAGGGCTGTCTTAAAATCATTCATATCCGAATACACATAACTAATTTCGACCAGCACGGCAATCAACCTCGAGTACAACTGAGGGTCTTTCATATCCAAGTATATGTCAAGTGATTTGTGGTAATTTGCCAGCGCCCGGGTGTAATTGTTTTGGTAATAGTAATATTGGCCGGTGAGCATATAATTCCATGCCAGATTGATGCTGTCGTTGTTTTTTTTGAATAATGCAGAAGCCTTATTAAATGCGTAAATGGATAAGGAATCCCTGCCTCCAAGCATATGTAAAAAGCCCAGACTCATATTGGCCCTGCCTGTCAATGTATCGTCTTTGTGTAAGACAGACAACTTCAGAGCTTCCTCGGCATAATAGGTTGCAGTATCTGCTGAAATTGTAAGGTATAATTTACTTAAAACAAGCTGCTGTTTTGCCAGCGCCAGACCTGATAAACCCGGCAGTTCCTTTTTTATTTTTTGTATTTCAGATAACGGTTCTTTCTGTGCATAAAGTTTACTACCCACACACCCCATCAACAAAATCAATAATAAAAAGCCGTTTTTATATTGAAATAAATGTAATTTTTGTCGATAGATTTTCATTTACAAGCCTTATTGATGCTTCACTTTAAACCTGATTCAGTAAAATTAGTCATTTTTTTTATTGTGTTAATTTTTTTATATCTTTGTAATATTACAAAAAAAGAAAAACATATTTTAATCTTTTGATTAATTACTGAATTTTATCATCTAAATTATTATCACTATGATTTCAAAAAATGTAAAAAAGAAAGTTAATCCGGTTTGTACAAAAAGGAAAAAAGACACAAAAAATGAAGTTGACAATTATTCAACAACAAAAGGTGTTAAACCCACGACAAACCCCAGAACCTTATAAAAGAGGGCACTTTCAAACAATTATTTTTACACTTGTCCGTCAACGCGTCAAATAATTCGCGGATGACTACCTGTGGAGAAATATTAAAAAATTTGCAAATATACTTTCTGTATTTAAAATTTTTTAATTTTGAAAGTAGTTTTTATTTTAATTAAAAGTACATTCTGTTGCGAGGTATTAACATAATCCATAAAATATAATCATTATGATAAAAAAAACCGTTGCCACAAAATACACTGTGACATTTAGCAAAGTCGCACTGGACGTAGCCAGAGATCTTGAAGAATTTGCAAACAGCCGTGGAGTAAAACCCACCATCAATCCAAGGACTCCTCCCATTCATGAAATACCTCCCGTAAAAAAAGAAATAAAAGTGGCGAAGAAAATAAAACCAGCCGCTGCTAAAAAGATTATAGCAAAAAAACTGTAAAGAAATAACTAGCTTTTACTGGTTTCTGCTTTCTGAACTTACCATGCATAAAAGTGATTCTGCTTAGTGATGGTTTTAGCCTGCTGAATCTTTTCATTATGTCTGGTGTATATATCTTATGGGGGTATGAATAATTCTGACAAAAACAAGCCAACAATATTATTGCATTGCCTTCCCCCTGCACAAACCCTTATGCCCTCCATTACCCTGAATGTACTTAAAAGTACATTAAAACAAAACAGGATAAATTCAGAGATAGTATATTGGAACATTAAATTGGAGCCTTTTTACAGGGCTTTATCAAAAATTTTTGACGAGGCCGACTACGAATTTGCAAGGCTGCTACCTTTTATTTACAGCAAAGCCAGATATTACGGCGATTTAGCGGCACAGGAAAAAATTCAGCATGTCATTGCAAGACAGGCCGGAATAGCTTTTCGCAACAAAGAAAAAAAATATTCCACTGCCAGCTTGTCCCTGATGCTCAAAAACACCACCTCGCGCATAGAAACTTTCGTCAGGAACACCATACGCAGCACTGACTTTGGCGGAATCATGCTATGCGGATTTACAGCCAAATTTTATCAATGGCTGCCTGGGTTGCTGGTGGCCGGAGAAATCAAAAAAAATCATCCGGAAATCAAGACCATTATCGGAGGTTTCGACACCCAAAGCGCTGCCCATGAAATGCTTCGGAATTTCAGTTGTTTTGATATGGCCGTGTGGGGTGAAGGTGAATACCCGCTGCTCGAAATCAGCAAAGAAGTTCTTGCAGGCTCTGAGCGATTTCAGGAAATTCCGGGGGTACTTTTCAGAAAAGAAAACAAAATAATGGTCGCGGAAAAAAAGAGCCGTCAATATCTTGACCTTGACCACTACCCCGAGCCTGATTACGATGATTTTTTTTCTGTAGCCCAAGAAGATAAAAAAAACAGGCTGTTTTTCAGCACCCCGATAGAATCAATACGTGGCTGTCCGTGGAACCGCTGCAAATTTTGTGTATTGAACAAGGGCTACCGGTACAGAGAACGAGCGGCAGACAGCGTGGGCAGAGAAGTTGCTGCCGTGCTGGAAAAATACCGGACAGCCTATTTTCAGTTTATGGACAATAGCCTTATCGGCAAAGATAAGCAGCGTCTGAACGCTATGCTGGACCGCCTCACCAATATATCCCTTACCTCCCGGCAGGACTTCAGTCTTTCAGCAGAAATAATACCCCATGGGCTTGATGCCTCTTTCTACAAAAAACTAGCCCTGGCAGGGTTCCGAATGATGCAGGTGGGCGGAGAATCCTTTGCCGACTCGCTGCTCAGAAAAATGAATAAGAAAAATTCTTTTTCCGACAACCTGCTGGCTTATAAGTTCTGTCTTAAATACGGCATTATCCCTATAGGGGCCAACATCATTACCGGCATTCCCGACGAAACACTCCGGGATATTCGTACAAGTATCAGCAACATCCCTTTTTTAAGATTCTTTGTCGGCCCACAGGCGATAACATTTACTGAAAGTAAGTTTGCACTCGACAAACAATCACAATATTACAAAGAACTGGATAAAAAGGAACTTGAAAGCTATACGGAACATTTTCTTTTCAACTACCTGCCGCCGCAGATGACTAGCGGGATGAACCGTTTTGAATTGTTTCATTTTTGTAAAAATAAAACGGCAGCACAAGGGAAACTCTGGGAAAAATTTTTTCACACGCTCAGTCAATACCACAAAGCTCGTTTTACCTATAAGATATATAATCATGAGGGGGTAATACTCTATGAAGATTATTGCCAGGGCGCAAAAAATGATTCAATAGTGTTTGACCAGCCGGCAGAATGGCAGATACTGGTCAATGCAAATGCACAGCTGTGTTCCTTTGAATCGATGTTGCAGTTATTGAAAAATAAATACCCTGGGATTACAGCGGCTGAGTTAAAAAACATTATGGATGAATTAAAGTCAAAACACCTGATTTATTTTGATGATACGTATGACAAAATAATTTCCGTTATAGATACCGATACCATGCTGTAACTGCTTGAAAATATTTGTAAAAAAAACTAAATTGTTTCTTTTTCAATAGATAAAAAAACTAATATTGTATAAATTTTCGTGACAGATGAATCTTGATGCCGCCACATCATACGCCATCAAAGAGCTTGAACCCATTGAAAAAACAAGGTATCTTTATCATAATGTATACCATGCCCTTGATGTATTTAAATCTGTTGCCGCCTATGGAATATCAGTAAATATAAATGCTGACGACCTGGTGTTGCTAAAAACTGCGGCTGTTTTTCATGATATCGGCATCATAACTTCCTATGAAAAACACGAAGAAGCATCAGTAGATGTCATAAAAAAAGTGTTACCCGGTTTTGGATACGACGATGTGCAAATCGAAAAAATCAGCCAACTGATAATGGCAACAAAAATGCCTACCAATCCGAAAAACGAACTCGAAAAACTAATATGCGATGCCGACCTCGATTACCTGGGGCGCGAGGATTACCTGGAAATCTCTGAACGACTAAGGCGTGAGTGGGAAGTTATAAGACAAATAAAATACACTGAAGACGACTGGCTTGATTATCAACTTAGCTACCTTGTTACTCACAAGTATTACTCTCATGCGGCACAGACCCTCCGCAATGCCGGAAAAGCATTAAATATCATTAAAATGGAAGAATTATTAAAAAAAACATAAATTTGCTTTTAAATCATAACTGAAAAAAATAATAACATGGAAAATAAAAAAGTGATTTTGGTACCAACAGATTTTTCTGAAGTATGCGATAATGCAGTAACCTATGGAGCCAAATTAGCTAAAATATTAGGATTCGGCCTCACGGTGCTGCATATTATTGACAAAAAATCCAAAGCCGAACTGAAAAAAAACAAACAAAGTCTTACCGAAGTGGATGACCGGCTTGAAAAAATCGCCTCAGCAACAGCAAAAAATTTCGGTGTCGAAGTAAGTACCTTATCCCTGGCCGGCGACATTTTTACCGATATCGGCAAAACGGCTGCCAAAATAAAAGCCACCCTGGTAATTTTGGGCACACACGGAAAAGTAGGGCTGAAACAAAAATTCGGTATGAGCTTCGCCAAAAAAGTTATCGCCACTGTGCCGGCACCCGTCATTGTGGTACACAATTCAACCAATATCGACAAAGGCTTTAAGAATATCATTTTCCCGATAAGTACTACCGCCGACGTGCGTCAAAAGGTCAAATGGACCATTTTAATCGCAAAAACCTTTAAATCAAAAATTCACCTCTTCCAACTGAACCAGAGTTCGGCCGAAGACAAGAAAACCATGCAGCATTATATCCGGCAGATTACTAATGAATTTGATAAAGAAGGCATAAAATACCAGCACATTCTGGCAGATAAAAAAACCTCTTTTGCCACCCAACTGCAAGAGTATGCCCACGAGGTAAAAGCCGAACTGATAACCATAATGATTACCATCGATCTGCTCAATTTTAAATACGGACCTTACGACGAAAAAATGATGTTCAACCCATACGAAATACCGGTAATGTGCATCAATCCAATTAAAACCAAAATTATTTACTGGAAATAAAATCATTTTTTAGTTTTACCCTCTGCAAGCCTTTGTAAACATGTTGTTGAAGTACATTTTTTATGATTAGGGTAGTATTTCGTTACTGATTATGGAACACAAACTATCTGTAGTAATAATTACTTTTAACGAAGAAAAGAATATTGAACGCTGCCTTACTTCCGTTAAAGATATTGCCGACGATATAGTGGTGGTCGATTCCTATTCCACTGATAACACCGGGGTCATTTGCAAAAAAGCCGGAGCGCGTTTTTTTCAGCGCCAATGGGCCGGGTACAGCGAGCAAAAAAATTATGGCAATTCTTTGGCTTTGTTCGACTGGATTCTTTCTCTAGATGCCGACGAAGCCCTGTCTGATGATCTCAAAAAAAGCATTATCAGCATAAAAAAAGATTTCACAGCCCCCGATTTTCGCATTTGCAGGATTACCAATTATTGCGGAAAATGGATACGCCATAGCGGCTGGTACCCCGACATTAAAGTCCGCCTTTTCGACCGCCGGAACCACCAATGGGAAGGCCTTATTCACGAAAGGCTGAATTTTCAAAACGAAAAAACAATCCCGGTTCTAAAAGGTGATTGTTATCACTTCAGCTATTATTCACGCGAAGCACACATCGCCCAGGCCCGGCATTTGTCGGAACTCGTTGCCCTGGACCTCTTTAACAAAAAAAAGAACGTCTGCCTCCTAAAGCAAAGAATTGCCCCGTCGATGAAGTTTATCAAAATGTTTTTTATTAATTTTGGATTTCTTGATGGCACGGCAGGATATACTATTGCACTCATTTCTGCAAAAGCTGTTACAATAAAATATGAAAAGCTCAGAACACTTTACCAGGAAGAAAAAAATAAATAAACGCAACCCACGCATCATTATCAGCCGTACCGACAATATCGGCGATGTGATCCTTGCCCTGCCTATGGCCGGAATTATTAAAAAGGCTATTCCCGGCGCATATATTATGTTTCTTGGCAAATCATACACCCGCGATATTATTGAAATGAGCGAACACGTTGATGAATTTATCGACTGGGAATCCATAAAAGAGCAAGAGCCGGAACTACAGATACAGAGTTTTAAAAAATTACACGCCAATTATATCATCCATGCCTTACCGGTACGCCAGATTGCGCACCTGGCCAAAAAAGCCGGCATACGCAAACGTATCGGAGCCAGCGGACGAATTTTTCACTGGCAGTATTGTAATAAAATTATTTTTTTCACCCGCCGCAGATCAAAGCTCCATGAAGCACAGCTAAACCTCAAACTTCTCAGGGCTCTCGGCGTAAAAAGGCCATTTCCGTTGCAGGACATCGTTAAGAATTATGGGATCATCCCGCCCAACACCCTGCCGGAACATTATCGCGACCAGATCGACAACAACCGGTTCAACCTCATATTGCACCCAAAATCAAAAGGCAGCGCACGGGAATGGGAAATGCAGAATTATTTCGAACTTATCAGCCTGTTGCCAAAAGACAAATTCAAGATTTTCATCACCGGCACATCTGCGGATTATGACCTCATTCAGGCTGAAATAATCAACAATAACCCCGGCGTAACTAATCTTGCGGGGAAATTTTCGCTTCTTGAACTCATCAGCTTCATAGCCAATACCGACGGCCTGGTAGCTTGCAGCACCGGTCCGCTGCACATTGCCGCCGCGCTGGGAAAATTTGCCATCGGTATTTTCGCACCCATAAAACCAATGCACCCGGGACGTTGGGCGCCCTTGGGAGCCAATGCCTCGGTGCTCGCACTGAACAAAAAATGCAGTAAGTGCAGAGGAAACAAACACTGTGAATGCATCCAAAGTATCACTCCCGATTTGGTAAAAAACAAACTGATGGAAGTTTTTAAACCCGACCCTGCTTGTGTTGATATTATCTGAAAACTTTTATCGGGTTGACGTCACTCTTCATCCAAAAATAATTAATATTGCACCCTGTGTTCTATTTGACTATGAATAAAAATTTTTTCGCCATAATCACCATCCTGTTGTTTGTTTGCAGCAACCTGTTTGCAGGCGAAATAACCCTTAAAGGAAATTATTACGGATTCAACCTCCAGGTGCTTAACCCCAGCAACGGCAATGGTTTTTGCGTTACCGAGGTGTTGGTTAACAACCAAAAGACCCAGGACGAAGTCAATTCTAACGCCTTTGAGATTGACTTTTCGCTGTTAAACCTAAAAATAGGCGACCCGGTAACAGTGGTGATTAAACACCATAACGGCTGTGTGCCCGAAGTAATCAATCCAAGGGCCTTACAACCCACCGGCAACGTGTCTTTCATCACTCCCAAAGCCGACAAAACCGGCCATATAAACTGGGGCATCAAAGGCGACCTCATGGATGAACCCCTGATTATCGAACAATTTCGCTGGAATAAATGGACTAAAGTTGGCGAATTTGCACCAACAGACACCGTGAAAAAAAATATGTACTCCTTTGAATTTATTCCGCATACAGGACTGAACCAATTTCGCATTTTTTTCAATGATGTCAACGGAAACCCGGTGTATTCGAAAATTATCAAATACACTTCGCGCAACCCTGAAATCACACTTTTATCTGCAAAAACCTCCGATAAACTGACATTTTCGGCAGATACCCAGTACGAGATATTCGACCTTAAAGGCAACTTTATTTCTGAAGGTTTTGGCAAGGAAATAGATGTTACCGACCTCGAAAAAGGCAAATACTGGCTGAACTACGATAACAAATCGGTAAATTTTACGAAAAAATAAACCCCGGCAATTAAACTGCAGATAAATCCTGCTATACGACTGGATCCGTTTCCTTATTCTTCGCGCATCGCATCATGTCGGCAATATCGCTGTTCATAGCCATGCTAGAAAACCCTCCGTCGTTAAATATATTCTGCATGGTCACATAGCGCGTGTAATCCGAAAACAACATCACACAAATATCCGCGCATGAATCCGCATCAGCATTTCCGAGAGGAGAAATGCTTTCTGAAAAATCAATAACAGCCTCCATAAAATCCAATCCGCTGGTAGCTTTTGACAATATGGGCGATTGCGAAACGGTATTGATACGTATTTTTTTCTTTTTGCCAAGCACATACCCCAAACTTCGTGCAATAGACTCAAGCATCGCCTTGGCTTCGGCCATATCATTATAGCCATGGCTGGTACGATGAGCCGCAAGAAAAGATAAGGCAACCACAGAAGCCCCATCGTTCAGCGCATCCAGCTTTACCGCCGTCTGAATCATCTTATGCAACGACAATGCAGAAACATCAATGGTTTTCAAAAATAGATCATAATCTACATTATCATAAGGATTGTTTTTTCTGACATTATATGACATAGCAACAGAATGAAGCACAAAATCAATTTTTCCGCCAAGGATCTCAGGTGCCTTCGTAAAAAGGTTTTTCAAATCTTCTACATTTCCTGCATCGGCAGCAATAACCTCCGCCCTGCACTTCTCAGCCAGCTCCGAAAGATTACCCATACGCATGGCAGCCGGCATATTGGTAAGAACAAAACGGGCACCCTCATTATAGGCATGTTCGGCGGTTTTCCATGCTATTGAATTATTATTAACAGCGCCAAAAATAACACCCCGTTTTCCTTTTAAAACATTATTTTTCATAGATAAAAAATCAAAATTACGCTGCAAAAATACAAAAAACGGCAATAACGGATAGCAATATTTACACTTCTGTTACCCATGCTCCTCCTCAATAAAAATCAGTATCTTTGCATATTATTTCAACCATTATCTCAAATGAACTCAAAAAAACTTTTACTTATTATCATGGATGGCTGGGGCGAAGGAGAAAAAAATCATGCCAATGCTATTTACACTGCACAAACTCCTTTTATTAAAGGATTATATAAAAATAAAGATATCGCCTATTGCCGGCTCGATGCTTCAGGGCTTGCTGTTGGCCTTCCCGACGGACAAATGGGAAATTCGGAGGTAGGACATCTGAATTTTGGGGCTGGGCGAATAGTATATCAGGATCTGGTGCGCATTACAAAATCTGCCGAAGACAATACCTTGGCACAAAACAGGGTGCTGTGTCAGGCATACGAATACGCCCGCAAAGAAAACAAAAACGTTCATTTCATCGGTTTGATATCCGATGGCGGGGTGCACTCGCTGCAAACCCATCTGTATAAACTCTGCGATATTGCCAAAGATTACGGCCTTGACAACGTGTTCATCCATGCTATCACCGATGGTCGCGACACCGACCCCCGCAGCGGCCTGGGTTATTTAAAAGAACTTCAGGAACACTTAGCCTCTTCTACCGGTAAAATAGCAACGCTCATAGGACGCTATTATACCATGGACCGCGACAAACGCTGGGAACGAATCAAAATCGGGTACGATCTGATGGTCAGCGGCACCGGAAAAAAATCAACAGACGTACTGCGTGCCGTGCAGGAATCCTACGATGAAAATATCACAGATGAATTCATCAAACCGGTCGTCTTCACTGATAATAATGGCAACCCGCTCACCACTATACAAAATGACGATGTGGTGATATGCTTCAATTTTCGCACCGACCGCCTCCGCGAAATCACCACGGTTCTGACACAGAAAGACATGCCCGAAGCAGGCATGAAAACCATGCCGCTGCATTATCTCACCATGACCCGCTACGATGAAAGTTTCCAAAACATACACATCATTTTTGAACCCCAGGACCTAAAAAAAACCCTGGCAGAAGTACTGAGCAATCTCGGAAAAAAACAACTACGCATTGCCGAAACAGAGAAATATCCTCACGTTACTTTTTTCTTCTCGGGTGGACAAGAAACCCCTTTCGTTGGCGAAGACCGCATTATGGTACCCTCGCCCAAAGTGGCCACCTACGATCTTCAACCGCAAATGAGCGCCCCGGAAGTTACCGAAAAAACCGTGGAAGCAATCAATAAAAACTATTATGATTTTGTTTGTCTGAACTTTGCAAATGCCGACATGGTGGGGCATACAGGAATTTATCCGGCTATCATTAAGGCGTTGGAAACCGTGGACCTTTGCGTAGAAAAAGTTATCACAGCTGCTTTAAACAACCAATATTCGGTCATCCTTACCGCCGATCACGGCAACTCGGATATGGCCGAAAATCCCGATGGCTCGCCCAACACAGCCCATACCTGCAACCCGGTACCCTGCTTCC
The DNA here is from genome assembly GCA_018004645.1 of Bacteroidales bacterium. Taxonomy (GTDB): domain Bacteria; phylum Bacteroidota; class Bacteroidia; order Bacteroidales; family CAIWKO01; genus CAIWKO01. The sequence goes on along the minus strand of JAGNBV010000051.1, from coordinate 8,398 downwards.
TGTTCGACACGGATCACAAATCCATTCGCAACGGAAAACTGGCTGATATTGCCCCCACTATACTGACTATTCTCGACCTGCCAGTACCCGAAGAAATGACCGGCGAAATACTGGTTTAAACTACCTGTTTTCTGATTATAAAGGTGTAAAGTGATTTTTTTTATTAAATTTCTCAAATAAAAAAGATTTATTTACCTTTACATAAAATTATCTGACACTATTTTATCCCAATTTTATGAAAAATTACCCCGCTTTTTACAAACTATGTATGCTTGCATTATTATTTGTGTATTGCGCGCATACCGGCTATTCATCCGTCCCCGGCAACAAAGGCACCATCCTGACAATCAAAGAAAACACTTACAACAAACTTGTTTTGGTTAATTCGCTGTCCTTACAGGATATTCGTACCATAAAAGTGAACACCGCAAAAGGATTGTTCTCCGAATTTATTATCCCCGAATACGGAGCGTCAAATGCGATCGGTAATCCCAAACTGCCGGTAATGAAAAAACTTATAGAGGTGCCGGTTGGCGCCACGGTGAAAATCAACACGTTGCATAGTACCTATACCGATATCACGCTCAATGACCTGGGTGCGCTTTTTCCTGTTATGCCTGCTCAGCCTTCACTATCCAAAAGCGATGACCCTAAAAAAGCCGATTTTAAATACAATAAGGCAGCTTACAAATTAAACCAGTTTCTCCCGCATGAATTAGCTACGCTAACCGTCCTGGGAACCATGCGCGGCACTAAGCTGGGCCGGCTGGAGATTGCACCGCTGTATTACAATCCGGCAAAAAAAACATTACGGATATACACCTCAGTGGAAATAGAAATAGTGTTCGAAAACGCCAATGTTGCAGCCACCATACAACAAAAAGAAAATTTCTTTTCGCCCTATTTTGCTCCTTCTTATAGCAAAATCTTCAACTACAAGCCTCTGGAACACAAAGCCAATTTTACAAAATATCCTGTAAAATATGTCATTGTGGCCGACACGATGTTTTACTCTTCGTTGCAGCCCTTTGTGCAATGGAAAACCAAAAAAGGATTTACCGTGGTACAGGCCTATACCAACAACCCTGCCGTGGGCAACACCACTACTTCGATAAAATCCTATCTGCAAAACCTATACAACGCCGGCACAGCCGCCGATCCTGCACCATCCTTTGTTTTGCTGGTAGGGGATGTGGCGCAGGTACCCTCGTTCGCCGGCACAGAAGGATCCCATGTTTCCGACCTTTATTATTGTGAATATACCGGAGATTTTTTGCCGGAGGTATATTATGGAAGGTTTTCAGCTACCAATAACTCCGAGCTTAACCCCCAGATAGCAAAAACCCTAGAATACGAACAATTCCTCATGCCAAAATCCACATTCCTGGACACCTGCGTATTGATAGCCGGACAAGACAACACCTTCGGGCCTACCCACGGCGACGCGCAAGTAAATTACGGAACAGACACCTATTTTAATGCGGCTCACGGCTTGTATCCATATATCTATCCCTTTGCCATTTCGGGAAGCAGTGCCGCCCAGATTATTCAAAACGTGAGCAAGGGCGTTTGCATGGCCAATTATACGGCTCATGGCGGATCCGACGGATGGTCCGACCCGTCTTTCAACATTACGGACATCAATTCACTTAACAACAATCACAAATACCCGCTGATGGTTGGAAACTGCTGTCTTACCAACACTTTTGACGACCCCTTATGTTTTGGCGAAGCGCTGCTGAGGGCCGATGGCAAAGGCGCTTTAGGCTATATTGGCGGTTCTAACAGCACCTATTGGGATGAAGACTACTGGTGGGGTGTTGGATATCGCAACTTCGGTTCGGGTAACCCACCGCTGCATGCTACCTACACCGCAGCCAACCCGGGAGCTTATGACGCCACCTTCCATGACCATGGCGAAGCTTTCGCCGATTGGTACACAACGCAGGGACAAATGATTACCGCGGGAAACCTGGCTGTAACTCAATCGGGCAGTTCACTCGTTTCTTATTATTGGGAAATTTATCACCTGATGGGAGAACCTTCGCTGATGGTTTATTATTCCGACCCTCCCGAAATGACAGTTACCTATAACGCATTAATGCCTTTGGGAGTAACCTCTTTCGACATTACCACCAATGCGCCTTATGCCTATGCAGCCATTTCAAAAGACGGAGTATTATATGGCGCTGCTCTTGCCGACTCACTGGGCAACATCACGGTTAACCTTGATCCCATTACTGTTCCCGGCGTTGCCGACATTGTGGTAACCTGCCAAAACAAGCAGCCCTATATCGGAACGGTAGTGGTTGCCTCTCCTGCCGGACCCTATGTAATATACACCAAAAACCATGTCAGCACTAGCGGAACCGGAGACACTCTGGTAGATAACAACGAAAATGTCACGCTGGATGTTACCCTCAAAAATTTTGGCGGAGCCAGTGCTGCCGGTGTCAACGCCACTATATCCACAACGGACCCTTATATTTCCATTACCGACAACTCCCAGGCATGGGGAACCATCACCTCCAATTCCAGCGCTACCCAATCACAGGCCTACGCTTTTACTACCAGCGACTATGTCCCCGACCAACATACCGCTGCTTTTGACATAAACATTCAGGACAATAACAGCAACACCTGGAATAGTGCCTTCAACATCAAAATCAATGCTCCCGAGCTTGTCATCGGCGATTTTTCCATCAACGATTCTCTCGGAGATAATGACCACATGCTGGATCCTTCAGAAAATCTACGCATTGAAATTTTATCCTCCAATACCGGCCATAGCAATGCCCTTGCCACTACAGGAACGCTGACCACCTCCGATACAGATGTAATTACTATTACTAATAATGTATTCAATTTCAACACGCTGGATAAAGGAGCTACCGCCAAAGCAGTGTTCGACATTACCGTTTCGCCCGCGCTTCCCGATACCGCAATCATTGATTTCGTTTATACCCTTCAATCCGGGCCTTACATTAAAACGGGCTATTACAGTATTAATGTCGGCCAGGCTATGGAAGATTTTGAAACCGGTGACTTTACAAGATTTGAATGGCAAACTGGTGGAGATGTACCCTGGGTAATTACCAATGTTTCGCCGTATGAGGGTATTTATTGTGCAAAATCCGGAGCAATCTCGGACAACCAGACATCGCAACTTATGGTTACCATGAATGTTTCCACTAATGACACCATTTCTTTCTGGAAAAAAGTTTCCTGCGAACAAAGCAACTGGCCTGGCTATTGGTATGATTACCTTGAATTTAATATGGACAATTACTCCATTGAACGTTGGGACGGAATTGAACCGCAGTTTACTAAAGTATCTTACGCCGTACTAAGCGGTCTGCATACGTTTAAATGGATTTATAACAAAGATGTTTCTGTTGGCGAGGGTGAAGACTGCGCATGGCTTGATTATATAATGTTTCCACCAACAATAAAAATCACTGCCATAGAAGAAAACAAGGGTGTCAACCAGGTATTCACATGCTATCCCAACCCATCAAACGGGTTTACTACTATCAATTTCGATGTTAACCAGGCTTCAGAAGTAAGTTTGAAGCTATATGACATGAGCGGACGCCTCACTGATATCATTTTAAATAACAAATTCAAACAGGAAGGCAACTACACCATTCTTGTAAATACAAGTAAATATCAGGCGGGAATTTATAATTTTGAATTGACTTCCGGCAATCAGAAATTCAATCAAAAACTAATCATCATCAAATAAACATCCCATGAAAAAACTGAGTATTCTCTTAGTCCTGTTGAGCTTGAGCTTCTTCGCCCCCGCTCAAAACTGGGTAAATATCCTTTCGGGCACCCCCGCTCCTGCCAAAATCATCCTTACGTCCGGCGACATTTCTAATGTGTCTTTCAATGTGGAAGTAAAAGGGTACTATGCTGAAAATGTATCAACTCCGCAAGGTCCAAAAATGGTAATCAATCTCGACAAGGCCCCCAGAATACTTGAATCGGGATGCCCCGACCTGCCTAAGGTGGTTACCTCTCTCATCGTTCCTGACGATCAACATATGGTTGCAGAAATAACCTATTCTTCTTTCACGGATTTTGCCAACATTGATATCGCCCCGTCCAAGGGAAATTTTACCCGCGATATCAACCCGGCAACGGTTCCCTATACCTATGGTCCGGTATACCAGCAAAATCAGTTTTATCCCGGACCCCTGGCGGAATTGAAAGAGCCATACATCCTTAGAGATTTCAGAGGACAAGCCGTGGTTACTTACCCTTTTCAGTACAATCCTGTTACAAAAGTGCTTCGCGTTTATCATAATCTCTCTGTAAATGTTCACCCGGCTCCCGGACCGGTCGTTAACCCGTTGTTGCGCAGCCAACCGCCATCAAAAATCGAAAAAGAATTCAGCCATATATACAATCGGCATTTTCTTAACTTTAACAGCAACTATAAATATACCCCGCTTGAAGAACAAGGCAATATGCTTATTATCTGCGCCGACGCCTATATGAACGCCATGCAGCCCCTGGTAAACTGGAAAAACGACATGGGAATACCTACCGAAATAGTAAGCAAAACAACTGCCGGAGGCACAAATACCGCTATAAAAACCTATGTTACCAATTATTACAACACCAATGGCCTGACATTTTTATTGCTGGTTGGCGATGCTGCCGGTGTCCCCACCTATACTGTTTCGGGGGGCGGCTCCGACCCCACTTATGGGTACCTGGCAGGTAACGACCACTACCAGGAAATTTTTGTCGGCCGTTTTTCTGCCGAAACCCTGGATCAGGTGAATACCATGGTTACCAGAACTATCAGTTACGAAAAAACACCATCTACGGTAAGCGGAAAATTCAACCATGCTGTAAATATTGGCTCAGACCAGGGCCCGGGCGATGACAACGAGTACGACTACACACATCAGCGCAATCTCGGACTCCAAATGATGGGGTTCACTTATACCAGCCGCGCCGAACTTTTTGACGGAAGTCAGGGCGGCCTCGATGCCAGCGGCAATGCTACAGCGGCTCAACTTGCCACTGAGGTTAACAATGGCACTGGCATAATTACCTATACGGGACACGGTTCCAACACAGCTTTTTCGACCACCGGTTTTTCAAACACCAATGTCAGCGCCTTAACAAATACTACTCTTTGGCCATTTATTTGGTCGGTGGCCTGTGTAAACGGAAACTTTGTAAGTACCACCTGTTTTGCCGAAGCATGGCTGAGGGCCAAAAGCGGCGACCAGCCCTCCGGCGCTGTTGCCACATTAATGTCCACCATCAACCAAAGCTGGGACCCGCCAATGGAAGGACAAGACGAAATGGTTAATATCCTTACCGAAAATGCCGGCACTAATATCAAAAGAACTTTCGGGGGACTTTCTGTTAACGGCATTTTCAAAATGAACGACACCTACCAGGACTATAATATGACCGACACCTGGACAATTTTCGGCGACCCTTCGCTGATGGTGCGTACCGATGACCCGGCTACCATGACCGTTTCGCATGCCCCTTCGGTGATGATAGGCGAAACCAGCCTGGCTGTAAACTGCAATGTCAACGGCGCTCTGGTGTGCCTTACCATTAACCATCAGATTATTGGTACCGGGATAGTAAACGGCGGAGTGGCCAACATCACATTCCCATCGCTTACGACCAGCGACAGTATCCTCGTTACCGCTACCGCTTTTAATTACATTCCCTATCAAGGTGATGTTGCCGTGATTGAAACTCTTTCGGACTATAATGCTCAAGCTTTCAGCATGATATCCCCGGAACAAAACTATAATTGCCCGGGCTTGTTGCTTCAGCCGCAGCTTGTTATCAGGAATATGGGCGCCCTTAACCTTACCTCGCTAAATACCACATTTATTTATGACGGAACTCCTCAGAATTATACGTGGAATGGCAACCTGCCAAGTTTTGCCAATGACACTATTTCTTTCCCTGATATCACCATAACACAGGGAGCTCATACAGCTATAGCTTACATCGCACAGCCAAATGGCAATACTGACGCCAACACGGCCAACGACACCATCAAAAGAAACATCACGGTCAACAACATGCCTGTTTCCAGTTCATTTACCGCCGATAAAAACAGTTCCTGTACCAATCCTGCAACCATCCAATTCAACAACACCAGTGCTAACGCCATTTCGTACCTTTGGGATTTTGGCGATGGCACCACCAGTTCCGACCCCAACCCTTCGCACCAATACACCAGCCCCGGTGTTTACGATGTGATACTTACGGCCTTTGCCGGCATGTGCGGTAATGATGTAAAAACCGAACCCGGATTTATCGTCATCGGGGCCGCCCCTCCCCTGGTACATGACACCTTCGCCTGCCAGCCCAGCACATTTTTACTCACTGCATATGGCCCGGGAACAATAAACTGGTATGATACGCCAACCGGCGGAACACCATTGTACACGGGAAATACTTATACCACTCCGCTGATTACCGATTCTGCCCAATACTTTGTAGAACAGCTTATTTCTCCTCCGGTGGAATATGGTGGAAAATTCGACACGGTAGGAGGATCATCGCTTCATACAAACAACAGTTATTGGCTGGTATTTAATTGTACTTCTCCCGTTGTGTTGAAATCCGTCAAGGTTTACGCAGGTGCAGCGGGCGACCGTATTATTCAGTTAAGGAACAGCTCCGGAACCATACTGCAGGCCGACACCATAAATGTCCCGGCAGGCGAGAGCAGAATCGCCCTTAATTTCGACGTTCCCGTCGGGACCAATTTGTCGCTCCGTTGCGGAACCACAAACCCCAACATGGTCAGAAATTCTGGCGGCATCACCTTCCCTTATGATATTGGAGGAAAAATATCCATAACCGGCACCAATGCCACCTCATCGGTTCGTTATTATTATTTCTACGACTGGGAAATTCAAGAAGCCGAATGCATCAGCGCCCGAACCCCTATAGTAGCCAGAATCATAAATTGCACCGATATCTCTGAACCCGAAAACATCACGGGATTTAATGCATATCCCCAACCCGCCGACGGGCAATTTTTCGTAGAATTTAACAGCCTTCAGGCAGAAGATTATATGATAAAGATCTATGATGTAATAGGCAAAGAAATCTATACAAGCACAATGCGCGCAACCACAGGAACGAACAAACAAATGATAGATTGCAGCAAATTTGAAAAAGGTATCTATATCATGAAGTTGACAGGCAAATCAATAGAACACGCACAAAAGATTATCATCAACTAACAAAAGGTAAGTGATAAAAAGATATTCTGATAAAAAGGCAAAAAAATGCCGGCCAATTGGCCGGCATTTTTTTGCTCACAAATCAATTAAAGTTTTATTCCAAAAGTAAATAACACATTGTGTATCCTATAGTCATTCATCACAGGGGATGGTGCCAAACTATACAAATAATATTTATCTTTAAACATCGAATAGCTATAAGCAATATCAAAGAAATATTTGCTAACTCTTAACCCCAAACCACCATTAATTGAATGCCTTGTCCCATCGTTGATGTCTTTATCCTTATAAGGGTTTGAACTATAAGTATAACCGCCGCGAAAGCTAAGCATATCGTATTTAATTTCGAAACCCGCCCTCACATTGGATTGGAAAGTGTACAGATTATCGATAATACGGTTTTCATCCGTAAAATGATAAGAAGAAGAGCGCATACGGGCATTGCGATAATCCACAAATTCATATTCAGCCGAAATAAGGGCCATTTTTTTAATGATAAATGACGCGCCGGCATTGGCTCTGAAAGGAGTCGTGAGACGATAATCAAATGAGCCTTTTGGCGATTCGGACTCATATTGTGAGCCATCATCAAAATATGTTGCCATATCACTATCCCACCTGTCTTTCATATAATAAAAGGATGGCGTATGAAATGATGCCCCGATACGCACCCAGTCAGTAATTTTATAAATCACGCCGAGTTTGAAATTGAAGCCGCTTCCCTGCGTATTCAGAAAAGTATTATACTGCATTTTCTTGAAATCGGCTACAGAATCGCCCCTGTCGGTTTCTTCATAAATTGCATTTTCGGTGTATGAAATAAACGGGAACCCTATGGTACCCCCAATAAGGAGTTTATCATTCAGATTGCCGCCCAGCGTTAAAACCAACTCATTATTGGATCCTGAAGACATAATACTCTTACTCTGCAACACTTTGCCCATCCACACAGGGCTAACATAACTGGTTAATCCGCCTAATGTGTCAATAAAGTAAGTATTGAAAGCCAGTTTGGCATCAAACTCATCCAAATCATTTGGCTTAATACCCTGGGCCTTTGACAGAAATTCATCCGCAATTGAGTTTACATCATTCTGACCTTCGGTAAAAATGTTCGCATTATAATTGTTCAGCCTGTTTACGCCAAA
>JAGNBV010000164.1 GCA_018004645.1 Bacteroidales bacterium | reverse complement strand
AAATTACTTTATTTTTTGATCAAAATTGAATTGAACCTGACCTATTCATAAAGGAAGTAGTGAAATGGATGAATGTGTGTGGGTGTTGCGGGCAGCAGGTCAGGGTAACCCCTTTGTTAGTCGAATCTTTTTGGGGGCCAAAATCAAATAACATCAGGCAAGTCATTGAATCCGGTCAGTCATTTCTGCTAATAACTCCTGAAAAAAGATAGTGCCAAACTTTATAAAAAAACTTGCACTATTATTATTATTTGTAAATTTGCAAACATTTTATAAAATTTAAAAAAAAGTATCATGAAAAACATCGCTTATTCAATTTCTTTCCTTGCATTGGCGGCATTTCTGTTTGTTTCGTGCGGAAACAGTAACAAGGCTGACCTGAAAACAAAAAACGATTCTGTTGCTTATGTAATTGGAGCTAACATTGGCCAGAACCTGCAGCAGAACATCGCTGCTGACTCACTGGAATTCAACACCAACGCTTTGATTCAGGGATTTAAGGACGCACTGAATGGCGTGGATAGCCTGGTCTTTTCAAAAGAAGACAAACAAAATATTATGATGCAGTTTCAGAAAGATATGCAGCAAAAACAAATGGAAAAAATGACCAAAGCTGCTGAACCCAACAAACAGGCTGGATTACAGTATCTCGAAGAAAACAAAAAACAACCCGGCGTTACCCAGACACAGAGCGGACTCCAATATAAAGTCATTAAAGAAGGCAACGGAAAAACCCCCACCGCCAACGACCAGGTTACCGTAAATTACGAAGGCAAACTGCTTGACGGAACTGTTTTTGATTCTTCTTTCGAACGCGGCAAACCTGCCACATTCCCTGTTACCGGTGTAATCCCGGGATGGACAGAAGGCCTGCAGCTTATGAAAGAAGGCGGATCCTACGAACTCTATATCCCTTCCAGCCTTGCTTACGGCGATCAGGGCACACAGGGAATCCCCGGCGGATCGACACTCATCTTTAAAGTGGACCTCATAAAAGTAGAAGCTGCTCCTGCCAACGCCCAGCAGCCTATTCAATAATAATCTTTATTTCTACAGAAATATTAAAAAGCTGTTGTATTTTTGCAACAGCTTTTTTATTCAATATATTCATTTATCAATCAACAAATTAAGATAATAATCATCATGAAAAACATCATCAGGGCAGCCGTATTGCTTGTCATCCCAGGGATGATGCTGTTTTCGTGCAAAACAGCACAGCAATCCGGCACCACCAACTGCCAGTTGAAAACACTTCAGGACACCATTAGTTATATCATTGGCGCCGATGTGGCAAGCAACCTGCGAAAAAATCATTTCGACATCAACCCGGATGTTTTTACATACGCCTTCAACAAAAACATCAAGGAGGATGATTCCTTGATTTCAAAAGAAACCGGTCAGAAAATCATGAAAAAATACCAGAAAGAAATGCTGGTAAAACAACAGGCCATCAACCTTGAAGAATCGAAAAAAAACAAACTTGCAGGAGAAGCTTTTTTGAAAGAAAACAAGAACAGGGAAGGTATAGTTGAACTTCCCAGCGGGCTTCAGTACAAGATAATAAGCCCGGGTACCGGTGCTAAGCCGTCAGCCGATGATGAGGTTACTGTAAATTATGAAGGCCGCTTCCTCGATGGAAAAATTTTCGACTCCTCCTACGAAAGAAACGAGCCGGCCAGCTTCCCGCTCAACGGCGTTATCAAAGGCTGGACCGAAGGCCTGCAACTGATGAACACGGGGGCTGTGTACGAATTATACATTCCTTCGCATCTTGCCTATGGCGACAACGGCGGAGGGCCTATTCCGGGTGGCGCCACCCTGATTTTTAAAGTAGAATTATTATCCATTAAAGCAAAACAATAAATAATTAAAAAACTCACCACCATGAAAAAACAAACAGTAAAAGTTTTGTTGCTTGCAACCAGCCTGATTTTGGGAACCTGGCTTTTCACAGGCTGTGGTAATGCGGAAAAAAAGACCACTATGGAATTACAGGATTTTATCAAAAAACTGGAAGCACAATATGCCTCCCTCTACAAAGAGACCGCCCTGGCATCGTGGAATGCCGAAACTACCGGCAATGAAGAAGAATACAAAAAAGCTGCCGACCTCGAATACAAAATGTCGCAAATCTTTGCCAACAAAAACGATTTTGAAAAAATAAAAAAAATCAAGGAATCGGGACACATCAAGGATGAACTGCTGGTGCGCCAAATGAACATCATTTACAATGCTTTTTTGGGTGAACAGATTGATACCAATAAGACCCGTGCTATGATCGACAAACAATCGCAGATTTCGCAAATCTTCAATAAATTCCGTCCTGTCGTTGGTACCGACACCCTCACCGACAACCAGATTGAAGCGACACTGCGCACCAGCACCGACAATAAGTTGCTGGAAGAAAGCTGGAATGCCTCCAAAAAATCAGGCGCCGCCGTGGCTGAACAAGTAATAGAACTGGTAAAAATGAGAAACGAAGCCGCCAAAGAACTGGGCTTTAAAAATTATCACGAAATGAGTCTCAGCCTGAGCGAACAGGATCCCGAACAAATTGAAAAACTTTTCGACGAGCTCGACAGCCTCACCAGCGATGCCTTTGCAGAGCTAAAAAATGAAATGGACGAGTACTTTGCCCAACGCTACAAAGTAAAAAAAGAAGAACTGATGCCCTGGCATTATCAAAACCGTTTCTTTCAGGAAGCCCCGAAAATTTATCCTGTAGATCTGGATGTGTACTATAAGGACAAAGACGTCGTTGCCCTTACCAAAACTTATTTCAAGGGTGTAGGCCTCGACATTGACGATATGCTGGCAAAAAGCGACATGTTTGAACGTAAAGGCAAAAACCAGCATGCCTTCTGCACCGATATTGACAGGGAAGGCGATGTGCGCGTGTTGTGCAACACACAAAACAATGCTTCGTGGATGAACACCCTGCTCCACGAATTCGGACACGCCGTGTACTCCAAATATAACGATCGCGCCTTGCCTTATTTCCTGCGCGATGCAGCCCACACATTCACCACCGAAGCCATTGCCATGTTTTTTGGCCGCCTGGCCTCCAATCCGCAATGGATGGTCGAAAACCTGGGAATATCGAAAGAAGAAGCCGCAAAAATTGCTGACGACTGCTACAAAACCCTCCGCCTTGAACAGCTCACCTTCAGCCGCTGGGCACAGGTCATGTACCGTTTTGAAAAAGGCATGTACGAAGACCCCGACCGCGACCTGAACAAACTCTGGTGGGACCTGGTGGAAAAGTACCAGCTCCTCAAACGCCCCGAAGGCCGTAACCAACCCGACTGGGCATCAAAAATCCATATTGCGCTGTATCCTTGTTACTATCACAATTACCTGATGGGCGAATTGCTTGCATCGCAACTAAGTTATTATGTGGCAAAAAATTATTACAATACCGAAGACCTCAACAATGTGGGCTTCACCAACAATCCTGAAGTAGGGAAATATATGGTCGAAAAAGTTTTTAAACCCGGCATGAAATACGAATGGAACGATATGATTGAAAAAGCTACCGGCGAAAAACTCACTGCCAAATATTATGCAAAACAATTTGTGCGCTAACTGACGATCTTTTGGAAAACCGTATAGATTGAGGAAAAAAATTTTTCCGTTTTGAATAAGTTACACATAGTGTTTCTCTAAGACTGTGATGCCCCGTCAGATTAGCGGGGCATCACCATTTATTAGTATTCCGAACAGCATAAATGAAAAAGTAAAAAAAGATTTCAACAAACCATTTTTAAAAATAAAAAACAGTAATTTTACCATATAAAAAAAGATACTATATCACAATGGAAATAACTGGTAAAATAGTTGAAATTTTCCCTGCAATGACAGGGACTTCGGCCAAAGGCGAATGGAAAAAACAAGAGTTTCTGCTGGAAACACAGGCGCAGTATCCCAAAAAAATTATCATGGCGAACTGGAATGATAAAATTGCCTTAAAGGAAGAATATAGAAATAAAATCGTTAAAATAGCCTTTGACTTGGAAAGCCGCGAATACAACGGGCGCTGGTACACCGATGTAAGGCCATGGAAACTGGAAATTGCCGGACAGGAATCTCCGCAGGTTGTTGAAGAAAAACCAGCCACCGAAACCACAGACTTACCCTGGGATAACGACAGCAGCAACGATCTCCCTTTCTGAACCGGAGTACTTAAAAACGAAACTCGCCGGAAAATATCATGGCGGTAAACATAATGGCGTATATCGACATAATTGCGGCCTGAACTATGCCTACTATGCCGAGAATAAAGGCCACCAGGGTCCTGGCAAATGATCCGCCATCGTATTTAGGTTTGGTAGCCCGGTAAAGTTGCATCCCGTACTTGCCTTTATTTAATCCCATAATAGACAAAATCAAGGCAGGGATACAACTGACTATACCCAATATAGGAATAAAAAAAAGCAGGCTGAGAACATTGCCCCAGATGCTGTATTTGAGAGCTTCAGCAGCTATGGGCATGTGCTCTTTGTCCATTAGGCCATGATAAAGATCATCCATTATTAAACTTGAATTTGTTGATATATGGTTGATACAAAAGC
>JAGNBV010000163.1 GCA_018004645.1 Bacteroidales bacterium | reverse complement strand
AGATAACTGGCTACAGGAAAAGAATTGAAATTTACAGGGGTGGTATTCGAAGGGAATAAGGTGTCCTGGCTCACCATATGAGCCGAATCGGCAGTCCCGCCATTGGTGAGTTTTATAAGGTTAAAATAGTCAACATCGCCCAGTATCATGTCAACGAGACCGTCGCCGTTAAAATCGTTGGCCAGCATGGTCGAACCCACGTGCCGCGTGGCCTTATCGGGATCAACAGTATCGTTGCGCCAGGGACAGGGGACATTCAAACTTAGTGTATTATCGAGGGAACTTTCGGCAAAATCTCCCCAGCAATGATAACTAAGCTCATAGAGTAGCGTATCGTTGGTGCCCGTTAACTCCTGCGAAAGATTCTGGTGCATTTCGAGGAATGTGCCCAACCCGAAAAACACCAGTATGTCCAGATCTCCGTCGCCGTCAAGATCGTGTATAGCGGGATAATCATCGTTGGTAACCATGATGTTGGAACTGCTGCTGCCCATATCCGAGTTCAGCATTGGATAAATAAGCTGGAACTTTAAAATAGTGTCTGAAATGTTTTTATAAACAGCAATACCTCCGGGAACATAAGTGAAAATGTCGTTTTTCTGGTCATTATTATAGTCAACAAAATGCGCCCACCCGTTTAAGGCCGGAAAAAATTTCTGATAATAAGGGTCATATGAATAACTGATACTGTCGGGCAGATTGTTATTGATAAAAGTAAGCACTTTATTCCCTGTTTTGTCAAAAGCCACCATGTCGTTTATACCGTCAAGATTCAGGTCGAGTTCCGAAAAATGACATGAGTTCATTCCTCCGGCCCATGCAAAAACAAGAGGATTCCCGTTCGAGGCAGTCGTATAAACCGAGAAATCTTTTTTAAATCCATAATCATATTGAATTTGACAATATGTAAAAGGCCTTGCAGTAAAAAACAAAAAAGAAAAAAGAAAAAATTTGGTTAATGCATTCATATATGGGGGAGGTATTTGTAATGTCTTACTCACAAAGGTATGAAATATACCCCGAAAAAATAACATTAAATTCCGCAGTATGTTTTTTTTAAGAAAGTTTTAAATATATGATTGGTTATTTACAAAGGAAATTCTATCTTTGCAGCTTCAAAAAAATAAGTACTTAAAAAACGTTGTAAGATATGCAAAACAAAGGAGTTTTCAGGTTTTTGGCGATTTTAATCGCCTTAGTGTGTTTATTTCAGCTGTCATTTACTCTATGTACACGCATGGTTGAAAAAGATGCAAAAGAATTTGCTTTAAGCGGTAATGTTGACAGTCTTGCCACCGCGTTGGCCAAGGGAATCCCGGAAATGGAACTGTATTACAAAGACTCTATTTCCAACAAGAGAGAACAATACTACTTAGATTCAATGTCGGGTGAAGTAATCTATAATTTCGCCTGGATACGCAAATATACCTACAAGGAATGTAAAGAACGCGAAATCAATCTGGGTCTTGACCTTAAGGGCGGTATGAACGTTACCCTGGAGGTTTCCATTCCCGATATTATAAGGGCTCTGGCCAGCAATACCAAAGATCCTTTCTTCAATAAAGTAATGGACGATGCCGTTGAAATGCAAAAAAACAGCTCGGCCGATTTTGTGTCTTTATTCGAGGCTTCCTTTAAAAAGAACAATACCTCTAATGCCAAGCTTGCTTCTTTCTTTATTGTAGGACTCAAAGACAAAATCAATTTTAACACCTCCGACGAAGATGTGCTTAAAGCCGTTCGGGTTGAAACTGAGGGCGCTGTCGACCGTACCTTTAATATCCTGCGTACCCGTATCGACCGCTTTGGCGTCGCCCAGCCCAATATTCAGAAATTATCTGGTTCAGGAAGAATTTTAATCGAATTGCCGGGTATAAAAGACCCCGAACGTGTCAGAAAACTCATTCAGGGAACCGCTAAACTCGAATTCTGGGAAACCTATGAATACAAAGATGTTTATGGCTTTATTGAACAAGCTGATAAAAAAATGAAAGCCGTTATCGCCACCGGCGACACCATGGTAGGGGTTGATACTACCGCTATAGCCACCGGCGATACCACTGCAGAAAAAGCTGAAACAACAACTGTGGCAGCCGAAACCGCTGATGATACCTCCTTGGTGGAAAAAGCCATGAGCGATACCACACAGGATACTGCCGCTAAAGGAGAACAATCTTTTGAGGAATATGCCGCCGAACACCCGCTGTTAGCCTTTTTGCAACCAGCCCTTATTCAGGATGAAAGCGGAAATTATTATCCGAACAAAGGCCCAGTGGTTGGCTACTGCCGGTCTTTCGACACCGCCAAGGTTATGGCCATGATACATCACCCCCAGGTGCAAATGATATTCCCGCGCGAAATCCGGTTCATGTGGTCGGTGAAACCCATTGATGAAAAAGGTACTACACACCAGTTGATTGCCCTCAAAGCCTCGCGTGACGGGTCGGCATCACTGGCCGGCGATGTTATTGTGGATGCCAGACAGGATATTGACCAGCAACAAGGTAACCAGATTTCAATGAGCATGAATTCCGAAGGAGCCACCAAATGGAAAAACCTCACTGCGGCCAATGTCGGAAAATCCATCGCTATAGTCCTGGACAATATGGTGTATTCTTTCCCGACGGTGCAGGGCGAAATCCCCAACGGACACTCCTCCATCACAGGAAACTTTACCCTGGAAGAAGCCAAGGATTTGGCAAATATTCTTAAAGCTGGAAAACTGCCTGCTCCGACAAAAATTGTAGAAGAAGCCGTTGTAGGCCCTTCGCTGGGTAAAGAAGCCATCAACGCAGGTTTATTGTCGTTTGTCATCGCCTTTATACTCGTGCTGATTTATATGGCACTTTACTATAACAAGGCCGGATTGGTTGCTGATATTGCCTTATTGGTAAATATTTTCTTCCTCCTGGGTGTCTTGGCTTCCCTGGGCGCTACGTTAACACTACCCGGTATCGCTGGTATTGTGCTTACCATGGGTATGGCCGTTGACGCCAACGTTATTATCTATGAACGTATCAAAGAGGAGGTGAGAGCCGGAAAGGGAATGAAACTGGCTATAGCCGATGGGTACAAACATGCTTATTCGGCTATCATCGACGGAAACGTTACCACTATTTTAACCGGTATTGTATTGTTTATCTTTGGTACAGGACCTATTCAAGGCTTTGCTACAACACTTATCATAGGTATCCTCACCTCTCTGTTTACCGCTATTTTCGTATCGCGTTTGATTTTCGAAAGCATGACCGCCAAAAACCGTACGATCAAATTCGGTAATAGTTACACCATTAACGCTTTCACCAATACCAAGATACGGTTTATTGACATCCGTAAAAAACTATATATTGTTTCTTTAACCATCATCGTCATCGGAATAATCTCTCTCTTTGTCAGAGGGATGAATTTTGGTATCGACTTTACCGGTGGACGCACCTATGTGGTCCGTTTTGATAAAGATGTAAAAACCAATGATGTCCGTACTGCGCTCGAACAATCCTTTGGGCAAACCCCCGAAGTGAAAACCTTCGGACCCAGCAACCAGGTGAAAGTAACCACGAAATATATGATTGATAACACTGATAAATCAACAGATTCCATCGTGGAAAACAAACTGTACGAAGGCCTGAAGTCAATTTATGCGAGCCCTATCACTAAAGAAGATTTCTTGAGTGATAAAGCCGGTAAACTACTGGGAAAATTAAGCTCCAATAAAGTGGGACCCACCATAGCTGACGATATCAAATTATCGTCCATGTACGCCATCATCATAGCTCTTTTTGTAATATTTGTTTACATTGCCATCAGATTTAAAAAATGGCAATACGGATTAGGTGGTGTGATATCATTAACCCACGATGCTTTAATAGTAATATCAATGTATTCGCTGTTCTGGGGAATACTACCTTTCGGCATGGAGGTCGACCAGGCGTTTATTGCCGCTATTCTTACTATTATCGGGTACTCTATTAACGACTCCGTAATCATTTTCGACCGAATCAGGGAATATATCGGGCTTTATCCCAAACGCGACCTGAAGGAAAATATGAATGCCGCTATGAATAGTACTCTGGGCCGAACCATTAATACCTCAGGAACGACAGTGATTACCTTGCTCGCCATGTTTATTTTGGGTGGCGAAATGATCAGGGGATTTATTTTTGCCTTATTGGTTGGTATTGTAGTAGGTACATATTCTTCTATTTTCAATGCTACCCCTCTGGCCTACGATTTTATTATGATGCAGAAAAAACGTAAAGAAAAGAAAGAATTGAAACTCCAGGCAAAGAAATAACGTATAATTAAAAAATTTAAAAAAGTTAAGAAATTTCAGCCAAAGTAAAATATTGATAAGAAAATATTACAATGCTAATTAGTTGATAATAAGCATTGTAGTATTTTTTTTAAAAAAATATAAAAATGTTCTTTTTTTTAGTGTTAATTATTTTTTTAAATTAGCAAACTATTATTAGGGTTTAATACTATTTTATATGAGTAAGAAAATATATCTATTAGGCTTCGTTGCATTTTTATTTCTCTTATTTGTGCAGGCCACACCATCTGTTGCGCAGCGTAATTATTCATCCGACGCCGATGAGGCGTTTGAAACAGAACAATACACTGTTGCTATTGATTTGTATAAACAGGCCTATAACAAAATTAAAGGAAATAAACCCGAAAAAGGAAGAGT
>JAGNBV010000050.1 GCA_018004645.1 Bacteroidales bacterium | reverse complement strand
TAGGAATGAGAAAGGTTTATACTAAAGGAATAAAATTAGCAAATAAACATGTCCTGATGGCTTCCACAGCATATAACATAAAAAAACTATTAAAGTTTAAAGGGGTGAATTATGCCCAATCCGGAATTAAAAAACTTGAAAAGGCTCACAAATACCCAATTAATCAACTTTTTGACTTTTTTTTGACTAAAATAACTTGTTTTTTGGCTCAACTAAAGGGTCAATCTATATTTATTGCATAAAAAATGATAAAAAGTAAAAAATACGTAAAAAAATGTAGTTGTGCAACAGACACTCGGAAACTTCGCACAACTGGTAGTCGGAAAAATCACAAAATCCGAAAATCGTCCCAATCGGGCGCCACATTGAATTTTTGACGGTAGTGGAGCAATTCGGCCCCCGACAACACCATGGTTATTACTTCTTCGGTATTATCGGCCAGTTCATGTAATATCTCGCCCCTGGGGCTGATGATTAACGAGTTGCCCGAATGACGGGTGCCGCGGCCATCACACCCAATGCGGTTCACGCCAACCACATAACAAAGGTTTTCGATGGCACGCGCCTGAAGCAGGGTTTTCCAGTGCTGCTTACGGGTTTCAGGCCAGTTGGCAACATAAATTAGCACATCATACTGATAGTTTTCATTCACCAGTTTATTTTTGGACCATACAGGAAACCTTAGGTCATAACAAATCAGGGGAAAAACACGCCAGCCTTTATGTTCCACGACAATTTTTTGTTTTCCCGCTTTAAAAAAATTATTTTCACCACCAAAACGGAACAAATGTCTTTTGTCGTAAGTCTCAAAATTATGATCGGGATTCATCCACACCAGGCGGTTGTAAAAAACATCTTTTTCTTTATAAATAAAACTGCCGGTAATAGCCGAGTTGAGCGCTTCTGCCTTTTCTTTCATCCACGTTATAACAGGGCTGTCCATGTTGCCGCCAAAATCCCCTACATTCATAGTAAAAGCCGTAGCAAACATTTCGGGAAGCACCACCACATCCTGTTCGTTTTTCAGGCCTTCGAGCTTCTTATCAAAAGTATCGAGGTTTTTCTGTACCTGTTCCCAGGCCAGATCGCTTTGGACGATAGTAATGTTTAAATCTTGCATACTATTATGATTACAACAAATATATGTTTTTTTCGCTGTTTAATAAAAAACACATATTTATTTTTGATTATCAGCCATTGATTATTATTTTTACTGAAATTTTTAAAAATAATTTTATGGTAAACTCACACCTCAGGTTAAAAACCATCGACAAAGTAAACTTTAAAAATAAAAAAGTACTGATACGCGTAGATTTCAATGTTCCTCTGGATCAGAACAGGCAGATTACCGATGACACACGTATCAGGGAGTCGTTGCCCACCATACAGAAAGTGTTGAATGATGGCGGGACGGTAATCCTGATGTCGCACCTTGGACGTCCCAAGGGAGGTTTTGAACAGGATTATTCGTTGACGCCCGTTGTCCCGCGTTTGTCGAACCTGTTGAACCGTAATATTATTTTTACCCGCGACCTGTTTGGCCCGAAAACTTTTGAGGTGTGCGGGGCGCTGAAACCCGGAGATGTCGTGTTGTTGGAAAACCTGAGATTTTATCCCGAAGAAGAAAAAGGCGACAAAAATTTTGCTAAAGAGCTGGCCTCGCTGGGCGACATATACATTAACGATGCCTTTGCTACGGCACACCGCAAACACGCTTCGACGGCCACCATCGCGGAGTTTTTTCCCAACAACAAATACTTTGGGTTGTTGCTTGCCAACGAGCTGAAAAACCTGAATTTTATCCTTAACGAAGCCAAATCCCCTTTTACAGCTATTATTGGAGGAGCAAAAGTTTCTTCCAAAATTTCTATCATAAAAAATCTGATCAATAAGGTTGATAACCTCATAATTGGCGGTGGTATGGCCTTTACCTTTATCAAGGCCTTTGGCGGCGAGGTGGGCGGTTCGCTGGTTGAAGACGAAAAAATTCCTGAGGTAATGGAAATGGTTCAGGAAATGATGCTGCGGGGTGTCAACCTGTATATCCCCACTGATGCGGTGATAGCAGATGGTTTTTATGATGAAGCCAACTTTAAGGAAAGCCAGGCCGATGCTATCCCCAAAAACTGGATGGGACTGGATATCGGAAGAAAAACCTGCCGTCGTTTTGCCGACATCATCAATGCCTCGGAAACCATTATCTGGAATGGCCCTATGGGAGTTTTTGAGCTTCCACATTTCAAGCAGGGCACCAAATCTATCGCTATTGCCGTGGCCAGCGCCACTATACGTGGTTCGTTCTCGCTTATCGGCGGCGGCGACTCGGTAGCAGCCATTAACCAATATAACCTGGCCGACCAGATCAGCTATGTTTCTACCGGCGGCGGCGCTATGCTTGAATTTATCGAGGGCAAAGAGCTGCCGGGCGTTAAGGCGATAATGGAAGATTAGCAGACCTATTCTGCCTGGTTCTTGTCTTGCGGAATACTATCTTTTTGTGCCTGCCATTTTTTTATTTCTGAATTTATTTTTGGGATGGCTATAGGGGCAATACTGTATATGGGTTTGTACATAAATGATTTTTCTTTAGCCTGATGGGTTATCAGGGCTTCGCGCGGGTCGTACCGGTTGATGATAAAGAAAATCACGCTCAGCACCAGGGCAATCTTCAGAACAGAAAACACAGCCCCGAGGATTTTATTTGCCAGGCTCAGGGCGGTCATGTCAATCAAAGATTCTATAGCTTTGGCAAACATTCGCACAAGCACAATAACGGCAATAAAAATCAAGGTGAAGGCCACTGCCTTGGTGTACATCTCATTCATTCCCAGGTTGTGGATCAGCAACCCTGCGATAAAATCGGAAAAATATATCCCGGCAAAAACACCCACAAACAAAGACACCAGTACCGCCAGCTCATAAATCAGGCCTTTGCGTAAGCCCTTGAAAACAGCGAATCCCAGCGGGATCAGGATAATAATGTCGAGATAATTCATGCTATTTTTTTAAGCGCCGTGTGAGTTCGGTGGCATACACAAAGTTATTCAATTCCGCGTTGTCGGTATCGAGAATCTGGTGCTTGTCGCCCACCCACCAGAGTTTTCCGGTGTATACAAAAGCAATTTTGTCGCCTATTTCTATTACTGAGTTCATGTCGTGCGTGTTAATAACCGTTGTCATCTGGTATTCCTGTGTGATCTCGCTGATGAGGTTGTCAATCAGGATGGAGGTTTTCGGATCCAATCCCGAATTGGGTTCGTCGCAAAACAGGTAGCTGGGATTCATGGCTATAGCCCGTGCTATGGCAACACGTTTTTTCATCCCGCCGCTGATCTCTGCCGGATACAATTTGTTTACATTTTCGAGATTTACACGTTTGAGGCAAAAATTCACCCTGTCGCGTTTTTCTTCCAATGATTTTTTGGTAAACAAGGTCAGCGGAAACATGACATTTTCCTCCACATTCATCGAATCAAACAAGGCGCCGCCCTGAAACATCATGCCGATTTCCTGCCTGATAACTTTTTTTTCGTTAAAAGACATCTCGGTAAAAGGCCTGTCGTCAAACAGAATATGGCCTTCATCAACATCGAGCAGGCCAACAATGCATTTCATCAGTACCGTTTTTCCCGAGCCGCTCGGGCCAATAATCAGGTTGGTTTTTCCGCGCTCAAAAATCACACTGATGTCTTTGATCACTTTTTTATCGGCAAATCCTTTGGATATGTTGCGGGTTTCAATCATACCTATAACATCAGTTGGGTAATTACCAGGTTAAACAAAATGATAAGAATACTGCTCATCACCACAGCCTTGGTGCTGGCACGGCCAACTTCCAGGGCGCCGCCATAGGCATTAAACCCATAAAATCCGGATACAGATGTGATGATAAGAGAAAAGGCAATAGTTTTTACGATTGAATAAAATATTTCAAAAGGAATCAAATCAAGGGTGATGCCGTCGTAATAGGCCGAAACGGTTACCACATTCATCCAGGCGGCGGCAAACCATCCGCCTAAAATTCCTAAAAACATACTGATGATAACCAGCACGGGAAAAATCAACATGGCGGCCACTATCTTGGGAAGGATCAGGAAACTGGCCGAGTTGATGCCCATTACCTCCAGGGCGTCAATCTGCTCGGTAACCCGCATGGTGCCTATCTCGGAGGCAATACGCGAACCCACTTTGCCTGCAAGAATAAGACAGATAATGGTGTTGGAAAACTCAAGAATTATGGATTCCCTGGTGGTAAACCCGACGGTATATTCGGGTATCCAGGCGCTGGTGGTGTTATAACCTGTCTGCATGGCCACCACAGCCCCCATAAATACGGAGATAATAGCCACGATGCCCAATGAATCAACACCCAGATTGTCCATTTCTGTGAAAAGTTGCTGACGGAAAACCGGGCCTTTTTCAGGTTTCGAAAACACCTTCTTCATCAACAACAGGTAGTTTCCTATAGTGGTTAATGCTTTTTTCAAGCTGCGTGATTTTATTTTCTGCGAATTTAGCAATATTTTGAAAACATGCTGCAAAAATTGATAACTGGTTATCCTTGAAGAGATGATGAAAAATTATTTTATTTTTAATAACAGCATGCATTTTTGCCGGAAATAACAGGTTTTTTCTTTAATTTTGCATGATGCTTTACTACGATAAAATTCCGGATGAAAAAAATTAAAATATCACTGGTGTTTTTAATGCTGATGTGCTTTGCTTTTGCTGCCCAATCGTGCAAAACATCTCAAAAGCACAAATGCAAAGACTGTCCTACATTTTCACAAAACAAAAACGGTAATTTTCAAAACAATAATTTATATGAAAGCTAACAAGATTCTTTACCTGCTGGTGTTTGTTGTCCTTATTATTATTTCGGGCTGTGCTTCAAAAAAACACCGGTATAATCAATGTCCCACTTTTAGCAAAGCCCAACCCACCGAAAAGGTTCAAAACATTGGATAAAGAATCTCTAGCGCCTTATTTTCCCGAAACAAGTTTAGATACAGTATTCCACTGGATGCAATCACATCCTTTGCAGTTGATTATTACACGGGAAAGAGCCACCAAATCGGGCGACTACCGTCCACCCGACAAAGAAAAGCCCTATCACAGGATCAGCGTCAACCACAACCTGAACAAATATGCTTTTCTTATAACTTTTACCCACGAATATGCTCATTTGATTACCTGGAACGCCTTTAAGAGAAAGGCCAGACCGCATGGCGATGAATGGAAGGCCAATTACAGGTCGCTGGTATTTTTTTTATTGGAGAAAAATATTTTTCCGCCCGATTTATCGCACGCCTTGGTAAAGATTTTTGTAAAAAACGGTGAACCGGTGCATGCAGCCGAATATAACCTGACACTGACCCTGGCGAAATATGATACGAATGCGACTATAGAATTTCTGGAAGAACTGGCCCCCGACTCAGTGTTTTCCATTCATAACGGGCTTGTTTTCCGGAAAGGCGAAAAGCTCCGCACCCGGTACAAGTGTTTTTGCCTGAATAACAAACGCTGGTATCTGATCAACGCAGCCATGAAAGTCAACCCAGTGAGCAAGGCCTTTGATTTTGAGCTGAATTAAGCACCGACGATTTAAAATGAAAAAACACGAGGATAATAAATGATAATTTGATATTTTTGCCAAAAATTAAAATAAAATATAATAATGAGCAATAACTATTGTGTGATAATGGCAGGCGGCATAGGTTCGCGTTTCTGGCCCATGAGCCGCACTTCCCACCCCAAACAATTCATCGATATTCTCGGCACGGGAGAAACGCTGATACAGCAGACTTTCAGGCGTTTTGAAAAGATCATTCCAAAAGAAAACATTTTCATTGTAACCAACGAAAAATATGCCGATCTGGTCAGGGAACAAATACCCTCTTTGGAAACGCGTCAGATAATTTCTGAGCCGGCCCGCAGGAATACCGCACCGTGTATTGCTTATGCCTGTTATAAAATCAATGAAACCGACCCCGATGCCAATGTGGTGATAGCTCCTTCCGATCACATTATTCTTAACGAAGATTCTTTTTCAGGTATCATCATCTCGGCCCTTCAGGCAGCATCAAAAAATAACTGGCTGATTACCCTGGGCATTAACCCCAGCCGCCCCGATACGGGTTATGGCTATATCCAATACAAGGATACGGATGGTTATCCCGAAGATACGCGCCTGAAAAAAGTAAAAACATTTACCGAAAAACCCGTGCTCGAAATGGCCCGGCAGTTTATTGAAAGCGGTGATTTTTTATGGAATTCGGGCATTTTCGTATGGTCAATAAAAACTATTCTTAAAGCTTTTGAAACGCATCTTCCCGAAATCTACGAATCGTTTGAAAAAGGTAAGGGCATATACAATACAGAAAAAGAACAGGAATTTATTCAACACACATACACCACCGGTAAAAGCATTTCTATTGACTATGGCGTGATGGAAAAGGCTGATAATGTATATGTGCTGTGTTCTGATTTCGGCTGGTCCGACCTGGGCACCTGGGGCTCCTTATATGAAAACCGCAAAAAAAACGAAGCCGGCAATGCCATTGTTGGCAAAGATGTAATTATGTATGACAGCCACAACTGCATAGTAAATATGCCGGAAGACAAGCTGGTTGTGCTGCAGGGCCTCGACGATTATATTGTGGTGGAGTCGGGAAATGTATTGTTAATCTGCCGCAAAAACGACGAACAGCAGATTCGTAATTTTGTGAATGATGTAAAAATAAAGATTGAAAAAGGGGAACAATACATTTAAAAGTTGAAGGTTAAAATAAAAAGAAAAGGGCTGAATTTCAGCCCTTTTCTTTTTATTTGTGTACTTTCTTGATAAAATCTTCGACTTCTTTTACTCCGCCCTGGTAAATCAGGTATCCGTTGTAAGGTTCGCGCGGGGTAATGTCGTCATTGATCGGCGTCAGCATTATCTCTTTTACTTTTTCGAGGTCGTTGGTTTGGCCAAGCGCCCAGCCCAATTTGATATAAGCCACCTCGGGCAGCATGTTTTCTGCCGGAATAATGCCTTTGGCCATCAGGTCGCGGCCTGTATCGTAAACAAACATATGTACATAGCCCCACAGGGTTTGTACTGTCATATAAATGGCCACGCCTTTTTTCACGGCACGTTCTATGGCCGGATATATAGGTTTGTTGACATGCCCCAGTCCCGTACCAATGATGACAATGCCTTTATAACCGTTATCAACCATCGAGTCGATCATATCGGGTTGCATATTGGTGTAGTAATACAACATGCCCACCTTTTCTTCAAAAACGGGTGTGATTTTTACATTGGAAGTATCCTTGCGGCGGTGATTATACACCGGCTTTTGCGGCACCACGCCATTACGTGTTACCGTAGCCACGGGAATATCTCCGATGGTGCGGAAAGTAGAACGGTATGACGAATGCATTTTACGAACCCTGGTGCCACGGTGCAGGAACCCGTATTCGTCGGATGTAGGTCCGAACATGCACACCATCACCTCGGCGATATCGCCATGAGCGGCTGCTGTGGCGGCATGCATCAGATTCAGGGCGGCGTCGGAGCTTGGCCGGTCTGAGGAGCGCTGTGAGCCTACCAGCACGATAGGTATGGGAGGATTCTGAACCATAAAAGTAAGTGCAGCGGCCGTATAATGCAAGGTGTCGGTACCATGGCCTATAATAATACCATCGGTGCCTTTTTCTATTTCCTGTCCTATGGCAACGGCAAGTTTTTTGTATTGTTCGGGCCCCATATTTTCGCTGAACACCGCGAAAAGTTTTTCGGTTTCCAGGTTGCAGATATCGGCCAGTTCGGGTACGGCGCCATAAAGTTCTCCGGGCGAAAAGGCCGGAATTACAGCGCCGGTGCGGTAGTCGAGACGCGAGGCTATGGTGCCGCCGGTGCCAATCAGTTTTACTTTGGGCTTACCGGGAGTATAGGGGAACTCCTTTTCGGGTATTTTATAATTTGCCTTTTTATAACCTACTTCTTTCATCGTCAGGATGGTGCTAATGTCAATCCCGATGTTATAACCGGTAACCACCTTGAGGACAATGTGTTTATCATCATCATTTTCGGCGCGGGGCAGAACGGTCCCTTTAAACAATCCGCGGGTAGTATCCACTTCGGCCTGACCCCATACACGGACGTTATATTTTTTTAATATTTCAAGTGCATCGCCCTTATATCCCTGAAAAAAATCTTCGCTCATTGTAGTATGTTTTTTAGCTGTTAATTACTGGTTTCAACTAATCCTTTTAATTCGGCCAGACAAATGTTGCCGGTAGCCATTTTGCGCAAACCACCCATTATCCATTTGGTTTCCACATCAGGTTGTTGCGAAATGCGTATCTGATGGAATTTTTCTTTCATAAAAGGAATATTGGAAAGAATCTCTTCCTTGGTGATTTTTTTGAATTTGATAGTGGCAAGAATTGATTCAAAATCCATCTTAGGATGCTGTATCAGGATGGGCAGCATTTTTTTTGCAATCTGTTTATCCAGTTTCTTTTCGCTTATAAAGGCAAACATATCTCCAATCATTTCATAATTAAAGTATGGTGATATAGCATGTTGTCCTTCAAAATATTTTAGGGTGTGCCCTATAAATGTTCCGATAAATTTGGGGGGATAGCCATTAACGCTGATAATTTTTTCAATTACCGGGAAAAGATTTTTCTTGAATATGTATGTGAACGTATCTTCAGGTATGCCCCATTCTTTGAGTTTCTGGTATCTTTCAATGACTTCGGTGGGCAGGTTTTTCTTCAGGCGGTTGATATATTCATCTTCCAGGGGGATAGGCACCGAATCAGTATCGGGATACATACGGTCGGCGCCTGGCAGTACGCGTTCAAAAATGGTGGTGCCGTTTTCGAATGATTTGCGGGTTTCGTTAGGCACGCCTTTGAAAGCCCATTGGCAGCGTTCTTCTATCGTTTCCAGTGCGGTTTTCATATCGTCTGCCGGACCCCAGAGTATAATCTGTGCATCATCTTCTTTGGCGTTTAACGAGGCGCGGATGTTTGAGAAATCATCACCGCTTATCAGGGGCTCAAATTCTTCCGAGTGGGTCATGTTGGGCAGCTCAATACAGGCAATCACTTTCAGGCGTTCGCTGATTTCGTCGGCAAACATTTTTCCGGGCTGGGTGAAATGCGAAAGTATTTTTTTGAAGCCGGGAAGGTTGATGGCATAATACTTATAAGCATTCTTTTTTTCTTCGTTGAGGGGCAGGTTCGAAAAATGAAAATCTTTGAGTTGTACTTCCTGATAATTCATCTTCCACGAGGATCCGTCTCCGAATTTTCCGTTTAAAATTTCGCGGATATGTAACAAGGCCCATTGTCTGAAACACTCATTATGCGTGAGCTTTGGTATCCACCGTGTATGGGCCACACCTTTGATTTCTATACGGGTACCGCCTTTACAACTGACGTTTACATCTTGCCGGCCGGCGCCGATACCTGTTCTTACCTTGCCGGTGCTGCGGTTTAAAAAGCGGATATAATCACAGGCTTCTTTTACCTCGTAAGGGTTTACCATATCCGGATAGGTAACGGTTTCAATCAAAGGCACCCCGAGACGGTCGGTGGAGTAAATACGGCGGTGTCCGATATCGGAAATTTCACGACAGGAATCTTCTTCAATACTGAGTTGAATCAACCTGATGTTTTTTGTTTTCAAAGGCAGTTCGCCTTCCACGCCCAATATCGCCGTACGCTGAAATCCTGTAGGAATGCTTCCGTCGAGGTATTGTTTTCTGGTGATGTGCACTTCGCCTACGATATTCAACTTGCTGAGCAGCGCAATTTCCAAAGCGTTTTCGAGGGCTTCCCGGTTTAGTTTAAATGGAGGTGTATCGTCCACATCGTAAGTGCAGGTCGTTTCGTTTTTTACGCGATACACAATTTCTTTGCGTGTTTTAAACTCCATCAGGGCGGTGCCGTCGTATTCGCCCAGTTCGCTAAGTGTTGGGCGCATGTGCCTTAGCAGCTCGGCATCGTACTGATTTTTTTTCTGGTACACCCCCGCAGGACAATGGCAAAAAAGTTTTTCTTTGGTCTTAAGTTGCTGATGAACTTCCAGTCCCGACATAAAGCCTATGCGGTTCCAGTCTTCCTGTGTTGATTGTTTCAACGGCGTATATCCAATGGCTTTTTTAGTTTCTTCGTAGTTTAGCTTTGGATCGAAATTTTCTTTCATAATTCTTTTATTGTAATTGGGCGGTCAAAATTAGTCATTTAAATTGTTTATCCCATATTACTCAATAAAAAATTTATACCGGTGCAATAAAAGAAACCAGCATAGGCAGGTTCACTGGTCTGCATCATGCGCCAGGCAGGCTTTTTCAACAGTATATGAATATCCTGAAGCTATGCAGGCCACTATTTACAGATTTGATTTTGCCCAGGCTAAATTATTTTTTGCCAGTTCGTAACTTGGATTTATTTTCAGGGCTTTTTCGCAGGCTTCGGCACCCTTATCCCACATATGCATGGCATTGTAAGCCGAACAAATGTTGTTGTATGCTTCGGCGTAATCGGGTTTAAGTTTCAGGGCTTCGTTACAGGCTTCAATACATTTCTCGTACTGGCCCAGATGATAATACTGAAGACTTAGGTTGAGATAGTTTTCAGGGGTGGGATTTTGCCGGGCAAACTGCAAGTGTTGGTCTGCTGCAGAAACTTTTTTAACTGCAGCCTCACGATATTTCAGGGCTATGGTATCGCCGCCGGAAATGGAAAGTGTGTGTAGCGCCACCGAATCGAGCTTTTCCCAGAGCTCCAGCCTGTTATAAATATCCATCATCTGGTAAAGGCCCTGCATGAATATGGGATTGATGAGCAGATCCTGTTCTTCCATCCGGCGGGCTTCCTGGATTCGGTTTTGCTTCAACAAAAATCCTGCATAATAATAATAGGGTTCGTTGTACTGCGGACCATATTGTATGGCTTTGTTAAAATATCCTTCGGCCTCTGCCGGTTTTCCCATGGCATTTTTTAAAATGCCGAGGTTAATATGCAAAAATGAATAGTATGGCGTATATTCGAGCGCCTGTTCAAAATATTTTTCGGCAACCGGATAATTGGCTTTAGCCATTTGCGTCAGGCCATAATTCATAAGGCCGCGACCATTTTTAGGACTTTTAATGGTAACGTCAAGCCAGAGCGATTCTTCGTCTTTCCATACTTCGTTTCGCTGATGCGTACCATAAGCAAAGGCAGACAAAATCAGAAAAACAGCCACCCACAACACAACCAGATTCTTTCTGTTTTTTATAAAAATGTGTTCATTTTTAACCACCAGCAACCCTACCGTGTAAATTACGCTGAATGTAAGTCCGGTGAAAGGAAGAAACATCCTGTGATCGTTTAGCACTTCGGTGAGCGGAACTAAGGATGTGGGCAACAGCGACACGGTAAACCATATCAGGCCAAAAGCTATTGGCCGTTGCTCAGCCTTTGAAGCCGTTTTAAAAATCACAAAAACCAGCACTATCACAAAAATCACTCCCACCATTATCCGGTCGTCAAAAGGATTGGAAAGCACTGTCCAGTCGGTATCGGCACTTAGGTTTATTGGCAGAAAAAATGAAAGAAAATAATGCACCCAGACAAAAGTTTGTGTCAGCACATATGGCAGTACCGGATTGTCGATATTTTCAATGCCTTCCCTGGGCATTTTCGCATAAGAATAGTATTGTAAAAGGCCTATGATAATTAATATGGGAACAAACATCAAAACTGTTTTACCCAAGGTTTTCAAATTGCAGGCCTTAAACAGGTCGGTCAGGGAAAGATTCTTTTCGAAGAAAATCACATAAAAGAATAACAAGACAGGTATGATTAAGGCGGTTTCTTTAAAACCTACGCAAAGTATTGCCGGCAATATATAAATACCCCATTTCCGCAGGTGGGGAAAAAGAATAAAAATAGCCACAGAGGCAATGATACACAAGGTGGACAGCACGTCGGAGCGTGAAATGATATAATTGATGGTTTCGGCGTTGACAGTGTGAAACGCAAACACTGCAGCAGCAACAAGTGCTACATAGCCGGCCCAGGTATGTTTAAGTGCTGTTTTACTGATTTTTTTGTAAACAAAAAATAAAAGTATGCAAAGCAGAACAAACCACAGAAAAGTGGAAAGATGAAAATAAAAAGGTTTCAACCCTCCGCCCAGCCAATAATCAACGGCGAGCGTGGTTGTTACCATCGGACGGTAGCCCTGGTGCGAAGGCATGGAGCTGAATGTTTTAGTGTCTTTAAAAAACAATGGAACATTTTTCAGGCTGGTGATGTAGGGGTTATCCTGTATGGTGTGCGAATCGTCAAAATGAAAGCCATTATTGAAATGGTTTGAATACGTAATTACCAACCCTGCTGCAAAAAGAATTGCCAGGGCAATAAGGTACAACCGCGTTTTTTTCATATTAAGGTGACTTAAAAATCACAGTAAAAATAAATATTTTCCTTGAAATAATTTTAACCCTATTGAGATTGTGATGTGCTGTAAGCGGTAACATTTCATCACCCGTGTCGCGGAAAAAATAGTTAACTTTACAGGCCTTTTATCCAAAAGGGCAATCCTCATTATATCAAAATGAAAACTCAGGATAAAGAATATGCCGGCCGTCTTTATAAAAACCAATATGTGTGGTGGAAACGCCTGCTGGATGTGCAAAGACCTTACCGGTGGAATTTGCGTCGTTTAAAACCGGGCTTTGTTCTTGACATAGGTTGTGGCATCGGCCGGAATCTTATTCATCTGGATGGCAACGGAATAGGTATCGATCATAATTTGGCTGCGGTGGAAATAGCTAAAAAGAAAGGCTTACAGGTTTTTACGCCGGATGAATTTCACACGAGTGAATACAATATCCCTTTGCGTTTTGACTCCTTATTGCTGGCACATGTGGCAGAGCATATGACAGAAAAAGAGGCGATAAAACTCCTGGAAATATATTTTCCATTATTAAAAAACAATGGAAACCTTATTATCATTACTCCTCAGGAAACAGGCTATAAATCTGATGCAACGCATGTTCAGTTCGTCAACTTTGACGTGCAGCGCCGGATCATTAAAGCGTTGAATCTCGAATTTGTAAGACAATATTCATTTCCGTTTCCCCGGTTTTTTGGAAGTTTTTTCAAATACAACGAATTCATAAGCATCGGCCGCAAACAGGCGTGAATCTCATTCCAGGCACACAAAGCTACAGCCGCTTCTCTTTTTTTTCTTTTCTCAGGGCAAAAAACATGGTAACAAAATCTTTTAATACAATAAAAGTTTTGAGTCTTATTAATATTTTTATGAAGTACCCCGGCCTGATGAAAAACTTGTTGACAGCCATATCACGCAGTTGGCTGAGTTGTTCGGCGGTCAGTGTGTTGTTTAGTGCGATGGGAGGGGTATTCACACTGCCAAAGTCGTTCCATGGTGGCAAGGAGATATTGTTTTCGAGGCAATGTTGGTACAAGCCTGTTCCCGGCAGCGGAATGGCAGTAGCAAAAGAGGCATAATCCTGCTGGAGTTCGCAGGCAAGTTTTATGGTGTCTGATGCTGTTTCGTAAGTTTCTCCCAGACAGCCGATAATGTAATTTCCACCCACAAACATACCGGCTTTACGGGCATTTGCAACGGCGCTGCGTATCTGATCGAGGCGGATGTTCTTATCCATTTGGTCAAGTATTTGCTGATTGCCGCTCTCGATTCCAAAAAAGACCCAGCGCACACCGGCTTCTCGCATCTTTTTTAATGTAGGCAGATGGGCCGTATTGGCTCTTGAGGAGATTTGAATTTCCAGCCGTTTGTTATATCCTTTTTCAATAATATAATCGCAAAGTTCAATCACCCGCTTTCTGTTTAGATTAAACGTGTCGTCCTGAAGATATAAAATGCGAATGTTCCACTCCTTAATAAAAAAATCCAGTTGGTCATACACCTGCTGCATATCAAAATAACGCACCTTGGGGCCAAAGACAGTGTGGGAAGCACAAAAATTACAACGGCCTATGCATCCACGGGCTGTGAAAATCACGCCAATAGGACCGTTTTGACCCGACACCCAGCGGCTCCATAAATAGGACCTGTAAAGATGTTTTTTCAGCAGATGATTGGCCGGTACCGGAAGACACCCCAGATTGGCTATTGGAGGGCGGTACCCGGTAATAACAATCCTGTCGTTTTTTCTGTAAACAATACCATCAACATCCTGCAAAGACAACTGGTTTTTATATGCATTGACAATATCAATAATAGTAAGGTCGCCCTCGCCAATAACACCGATATCCAAAGCCCATGTGTCCTCCAGTGTTTGCTTGGGCAGCGCCGACACATGCGGGCCTCCGGCAATCATCACTGTCTCAGGTGTTTTTTTCTTCAGCAGAGTGAGAAACTCTCTGGTAATATCCATGGTAGCTGTCATAATGGTGGCACCGACAAAGGCAGGTTTTTTTTCAGCAACCATATTGACAAGCTTTTCCATGGTGAGGTTTTCGGCATCGCCGTCGATGATGGAAACATCACAGCCCGCCCGTAGAGCTGTGGCGGCAATGCTGGTCAGGCCAATGGGCGGGCTTACAGAAACAAAATGTTTTAGGTTATGGTAAGCATTTTCCATGGTAGGTACCACAACTAAAATCATCCGGTTATTTTTCATAGCCATCCTACAAAATATTATCTTTATGACTTAACGAATAAATGCGGCCCAGCATACCGGCGATACGCTTTCCCCAAATAATTCCGAAAATTCTTAATTCTTCTTTTTTTCTGACGTTGGTTACTAACTGTCTGGTGGTTTCAGAATCCTCATGGATACGGTGTTTCATCAGTTTTTTATTGATAAAAACAAACGCCCCGTCACGGTTGGCCATATCCAGCCAGGCCTTCCAGTCGAGGCTGTATGAAAAATCAGGTGAAAATGCGAAATCCTTTAGGTGGTTTTTATTGAATGTCACCGAAGGGCAACAAATTGCGTTACCAAAAATCAAAGGCAGCCGTTTGAAAAATCTGTTTTTTATGCAAGGCTTTATCAGAAAGGGAATCAACAAAATTTTTTTGGTAAAAAAATTCAACGAATGCCTGCGGATTTTTCCATGAATGATTTCGCAGTAATCAGTAAATAAAATCAAAACTTTATTGTTGTTTTTTTCCAAGACGTTTTCCAAATAATTGCTTTCGTAAATATCGTCCTGATGAGCAAGAGTAACCCATGTTGTCTGGGCCTCCGACAAAGCGAAATTCCAATCGCCCGCAATGTCCTTGCTGTTATTGTTGACCAGCAAAGGCAGCGAATGCCGTTGAGCTACATCCTTCAAATGTTGCGATGGGGTAGAAGTGGTTATGCAGATATGACTTTTTTTGGTCTGGTTTTTCAGCGAGACGATACATTCTTCAATAAAAACAGAATCTTTATAAGCCGGTATAACAAAAGTATGGTCTTCCATAGGCATCAAATGTATCTGAAAAATTTCCGGACATCTGCCAGTAAAATTTTCGGCTCCCTCCGGTACACCGAGGTTTTAGCCAGGGCTGTTTTTATAACATGCCGTGGTTTTTTATTATAACGATGAAATTTTTCTTTAATATCACTGACCACCTGAATAAAAGTGGCTTCGTCAAGCTGGTCGCTGCGCACATGAGGGTTTTTGATATAATAAAGATGGGGCAGGGTGGAATAAAAATCTTCAAGTAGCATGGGGGTCTTTACCATGTTTTTTTCCAAGCCATCATCAAACATTTTGGTCCCGGGAAAAGTTTCGTACACCCCGAGCAGCGCCAAATCAGGCTTCAGTTCATACATAAACTCCAGCGTATTATACATGTCTTCTTTGGTCTCGCCCAGCATGCCAATAAGAAAGTAAGCACTCCAATGGATGCCTGATTTACGCAGGATCTTTGCTGCATTTCTGCTTTGCTCGCAAGTGATTCCTTTGTTTATTTTTGCCAGAATTTTGTCAGCCCCCGATTCGATACCAATTTTAATATAATTGCAACCTGCTTTTTTCATCACACGGAGCAGTTCTTCATCAATAAGGTTTACGCGGGTATTACATTCCCAGCAGATATGCAATTTTTCGCCGATCAGTCTCTGACACAGCTCATAGACTCTGCTTTTGTTTATTGTAAAGGAATCGTCTTTAAAAGCAAACTGGGTGGTGCCGTATTTTTGTTTTACCAGTTTTATTTCTTCAATAATGTTATCTACCTCACGGGAGCTTATTTTTTTGATGTGTGAAGCGCAAAAAGTACAGTTATAGGGACACCCGATGGTTGTCATAATCAACCCCATATCTTCCGAACTGTAACTCTTCTCATTCATCAGCAACGACCGGTCAGGAAAAGACGTTCCGGAAATTCTTTCGCGGGTATCGGCTGCCGGATTATGAATTATCTGTCCATCCATTCGGAAAGATAATCCTGCGATAGACTGCAGGCTGCCTTCTTTGCGCTGAAAATGGTTAGCTAAATCAAGCAGCGGCTTTTCGCCGGCTCCTTTCACCACAAAATCAACAAAAGGGGCTATTTGCATAACCTCCCCGGCTTTGGATGTGGCATGTGGACCGCCAAGCACAACGGGACAATCAGGATAAATCGTTTTGGCAATTTCGGCGGTGTGAAATGCTGAAGCCGCAAAAGTAGTATAGATAGATATCCCGATAAGGTCGGGACAAAAATCGCTGATGGTTTTTTTTACCTCAGCCCATACAGGGTGGTCTGCATCCTGCAACGAACTTAGAAAAACAGGATATTTTTCAGGCAACAGCGAATAATCCATGTTTTCCGGGGTGTTGTACAAATCGGCATCATATACCAAAGCCTCGTGCCCGGCACATTTCAGCGTGGTGGCAAGCATGGTCAGTGCCAGAGGAAAATACCGGTTATAAAAACCTATTATCCTGTAAAAAGGCGGATTGACCAGTAATATTTTCATTACTTTAGTCTTTCCTTTCTGAACATGGAAATCTGGTCGGCGATTAATCCCAGAAATACAAGGATTAAGCCTGATAGGATACTGATGATAGCACCGTTGCTCACCCCCCTGCCCATAAGCAAAAATGGTAGCCCCCAGGCAATGCCGAATATAATACACAACAGTGCAATAGGTAGGAAAAACCTCATGGGGTTAAACAGCAGCAGGATATGGATAATGGCCAGAATGGTGGAATAAGCGGTGCCCAGCGAAATCTTGCTTTTGCCCTCCCGGCGTTCACGTATCCGGATAGGCTCTTCAATTACCAGGTGTTTCTGGTTTATAAATATCAGGGCAATAAAATCGCTGTAGGCCATGTCGTCCGGGCATAAGGGAATGTATTTCTGGGCAAGAGCCGTATCACACAGTTTCATTCCTGAATTGATATCATAGATTGGTACCGTCATAGTCATTTTTGCAAAACTCCGGATTATCGACTTGCCAAAATGCCGGTAATAATTATGGATCTTCTGGCCCTTGCGGCTGCCAATGACCATGTCGGCTTCCGTCTCTTTTGTTTTATCAAGTAATTTCAACACGTCTTCCAGATAATGCTGGCCATCGGCATCAATGGTAATCAGGTATGGCGTTGTGGTGTTTTGAATCCCTGTCTTAATAGCGCCGCCATAACCCCTATTTACCTTATGATGAATTATTTCGACAAAATCATTACCAAATGTCAAATCCTTTAATGTTTCATAGGTTTTATCTACGGAGCCGTCATCAACAACAATCAGTTGAAAACCCTGTTGCCTGCAAAACGCTATAACCTCCGGTAAAAAAGATCTCAGCGAACTTTCCTCGTTATAGGCCGGTATAATTATAGTAAGCTGTTTCTCCATTTCGGCTTTTTTTTACGAAACATCAAAAATTATGAAATCGTCTAAAAATACTTATACTCGATTTAACTCAAACAGGATACAAATTTAACAAAAAAACATTCTTTTCAATAGTTTTGATAATATGAAAACAAGTATTTACTGACCAATGCATGCAGCATGACATGTAAAAACAAAATATCCGTCTGTATGTAAAAATATTTTGGTGATTATTTGTAAAAATGATTTTCTAATGAAACAATTTTTATTTTTGTGTTATAAACAAAAAACAATCCGTCAGTTAAAAAGAAAAAACTTAAAACAAAAAAGATAATACAGAAAAAAATAAAGTTTTTTTGATTACTAATAAATTTTTATAATTTCGTAATATAATTGGAAAAAATATTGTCAAATAGACGAAATTTGCGTATATTTACATTAACCAAATTAGTAAGGTAATGAAAGAAAAATCAGGAGATAAATTACATATAGTCCTTAAAGAGTTTTTCGGGTTCGACACGTTTAAAGGAAATCAGGAAGCCGTCATAAAAAATGTATTGGACGGCAAGGACACTTTTGTCATCATGCCCACAGGTGGCGGCAAATCGCTCACCTACCAGCTCCCGGCCCTCATAAGCGATGGTACGGCTATTATCATTTCGCCGCTTATTTCGCTCATGAAAAACCAGGTGGACAATATCCGGAATTTTGGCGTGGACAAAGGGATAGCCAACTTTTTAAACTCTTCACTTTCCAAGCAGGAAATGACCGATGTAAAAGCCGACCTGCTTGCGGGAAAAACCAAACTGCTGTATGTTGCCCCCGAAACGCTTACAAAAAAAGAAAACATTGAATTTTTTAAACAGTTCAAAATCTCTTTTTACGCCATAGACGAAGCCCACTGTATTTCGGAATGGGGACATGATTTCAGACCGGAGTACCGCAACATCAGGCCTACCATTAAAGCTATCGGCAAAAAAGTTCCTGTGATGGCTCTCACCGCCACCGCTACGCCAAAGGTACAGCACGACATTCAAAAAAATCTGGGCATGATGAATGCCGGACTCTTCAAATCATCGTTCAACCGGCCCAACCTGTATTATGAAGTAAGAGCAAAAACCAAGGACGTACAGCGCGACATCATAAAATACATAAAAAGCAACAGCGGAAAATCAGGAATCATCTATTGCCTCAGCCGTAAAAAAGTGGAAGAGCTTGCGGAAACTCTCCAGGTCAATGGTATCAAAGCGTTGCCGTACCATGCCGGCCTCGAATCCGAAGTGCGCAAAGCCAACCAGGACAAATTTCTGATGGAAGAAGTTGATGTAATCGTGGCAACTATCGCTTTTGGCATGGGTATCGACAAGCCCGATGTGCGCTATGTTATCCATCACGATATGCCCAAAAGCCTGGAAGGCTATTATCAGGAAACAGGCCGCTCAGGACGTGACGACGGCGAAGGTAACTGCATCGCTTTTTATGCTTATGAAGACATCCAGAAACTGGAAAAGTTTACCTCGAAAAAATCGGTCAACGAGCAGGAAATAGCCAAACAACTGCTCATGGAAACCATTGCCTATGCCGAATCTTCGGTGTGCAGACGCAAATTGCTGCTGCATTATTTCGGCGAAGTCTTTGAGGAAGAAAACTGCCAGTGTTGCGATAACTGCCTGCATCCAAAAACAAAATTTGACGGCACCGCATACGTAGAAACAGTTTTGGAAGCCGTTGTGGAAACCAAGGAACAATGCAAGGGCGCACATCTGGTAAACGTACTCGTCGGCAAAGTTTCAGCCCAGGTAAAATCTTTCAAACACCATAAACTTAATGTATTTGGTAAAGGTGCCGATCATGATGAAAAATTTTGGACCGCAGTGATACGCCAAACCATTGTCAACGGGCTGTTGAGCAAAGATATTGAAAACTACGGGATTCTGAAAATCACCGAAGAAGGGGAGAAGTTTCTGGACGAACCGGAAACTATCATGCTTACACAGGACCACGACTACGACACACCGGAGGAAGATGAATTTTTCGCCGGCGGAGGAAAAACCAGCACAGCGGATAAAACATTGTTTACCCTGTTGAAAGATCTCCGCAAACAAATCTCCCGCAAAGAAAACCTGCCGCCTTTTGTCATCTTCCAGGACCCCTCGCTCGAGGATATGGCTATACAATACCCCATCAAAATGGATGAATTGATGCAAATAACGGGTGTTGGTTCGGGCAAAGCACAAAAATACGGAAAACCCTTTCTGGACCTGATAGCAAAATATGTGGAGGAAAATGAAATTATCAGGCCTATGGACATGATTGTCAAATCTGTCGTAAACAAGTCGGGACTGAAAGTGTACATAATCCAGAACATTGACCGGAAAATTCCTTTGGAAGATATTGCCAACGCCAAAAACCTTACAATTGAAGAACTGCTGATGGAACTCGAAAGTATTGTGGCCTCAGGCACCAAGCTTGATATCAACTATTATATTGAGGAATATGTCGAGCCATATCACCAGGAAGAAATATATGACTATTTTTATGAAGCAGAAACGGATTCGGTGGAAGACGCACTCAAAGAACTCGGCGAAGAAGAATTCTCCGAGGAGGAAATACGGCTTGTCCGCCTGAAATTTTTATCTGAAGTAGGTAATTAGAAAAATTTAAAAAGTACAATAATGAACGAAGAAACACGTAATGAAAACCAGGAGCCAATTCCTGCCTCTACTGACGAATTCATTCCAGCACCTCAAGACAAGCCTGCAGAACCGGCAGATGTGCAAAAAAAATCAGGCAACGCACAACAGGTCGCTTTTACGGCTATAAGTATTCTGGCACTGGCAGGCGTCATCGTTTTGTTTATTTTGTTTTTCCGCAACAAAGAAAATACGGCTGCCAATGTTGTTGCTCCGTCTATTGACAAAGTAACATTTGCATACGTAAACACCGACACCATAATGCAGGATTATGATTTTGTACTTGATGTTCAGGTGGAGCTGGCCAATTTTGAAAAAAGCCTCCAGAATCAATATGCTTCTAGGGCCAAGGCCTTTGAAAAAGAGTATAATGATTATATCAAAAGAGCTACCGCAGGCCTGTTGACACTCGACCAGCAAAAGAAAAAAGAAGAAGAATTGTCCAAAGAACAAATGGCCATACAGGAACTGGAATCAAACCTGGCTTTGCAGCTTCAGGAGGAAAAACTAAAGCGCAATATGGAGGTTCACGATACCATTGTAAACACCATTGCCCGTTACAACAAAACAAAAAACTTCACTTTTATCTTTGAAAAATCTTATGGCGGCGGATTGCTGTTTGTTCACCCGGCCTTTGATATCACCGAAGATATTCTGACCGTGCTGAATAAAGAATATGAAAAAAAACCAACAGCCGGAGGTTCGGAAACCGAAAAGGCCAAGTAATCGCTAAACTATGAAAATAAAGATACTGCTGCTATTGCTGCTTGCTTTTTTTTGCGCAGGCTGTACAACTAAAATTGTGGAGAATACCATAGAATCATATCCCGATGGCTCCCCCAAAATGGTTCGTTATTATAAGGATGATGGTGATCAACGGGTATTGTTTAAGGAAACTTTGTATTATTCCAATCATCAGAAATATATGGAAGGAGAATACAAAAACGGCAAACGCCACGGTAAATGGACCAGCTGGTATCAAAACGGCAACACCTGGAGCGAAGGTTCTTTCAACAACGGCGTTGATGACGGTGTGCGTACAGCCTACCACGAAAACGGAAAAAAACATTTCGAAGGAAAATACAAAGACGGAAAAAAAACCGGCATCTGGAAATTCTGGGACGAAAACGGCGTGCAGCAAAAAGACCAGGACTACGGACAATAATCAGAATTTATAACCCACACTCAATTCCAGCACCTCGGCTCTGCTAAGATGTGTTTTAAGTCCCATTTGAAATAAATAATGGTCTTTTACCGTATAACGTAAAGCCACCCGGTCCCAGATATAGCCATCGGTTTTTTCTTTGGTGTATAGGTAGGCACCTAATTGGGCAACAAACGAAAGCCGTGCAAAATTCATGATATAGGCAAAACTCAGCCCGGGCCTGATGGCCTGATATTTGATGTTCGACACACTATCGCTGCGCTGTATAAGAGTTCCCAGAGCCTCGCTGTAATATACATCCAGGCCGATGCCAAATTGCCGCTTCAGGCTGGCGGGCTTCATAAAAAAACCGCTTAAACAGTAATAAGGATATTTTCTGCCGCCCGGACCTGCCAACTCGTTCAATCCAAAACTGCCCATAATGGAAAATTGCCATTTTTTGTCGGCGGCGGGTATTTCATTTTTTATAATCGCGGCCGGTGTCTTGTTTAA
The DNA here is from genome assembly GCA_018004645.1 of Bacteroidales bacterium. Taxonomy (GTDB): domain Bacteria; phylum Bacteroidota; class Bacteroidia; order Bacteroidales; family CAIWKO01; genus CAIWKO01. Next base: position 828 of record JAGNBV010000050.1, on the reverse strand, counting down.
GCGGTACGACAAACCCATGTTCAGCGTGGGAATATTGATGCCAAAATTGGGCACCTTATAACATGCATTGGAAAAATGCGAAATACTTATGCCTGCCGAAAAGCCCAGCCGGTCGGTAATATGCCACCTTAACTCATAACGGAGTTGTATAAAGGCGTTGAAATGCGACCCAATGGCAATATTCTTATAGTTGGTTTCCGCATCAAAACTTTTTGTCAGATACCCCAGGCCTGCAGCTACACGAAAATACAGGTTGACTTTTTTGCCATGGGTAAGGCAAAAGTTGATGTACGGATAAACAGCCAGGGCATGTCCCAGCTCTCTGGTATTGCCAAGGGGTGAATAGTACAAACCAAGGCCTTTTAATGGGTATTTAAAAAGTTGCTCCCATATTTGTTTCCCGTGCGTCTGTTCCGACAGATTGACCTCAAAACAAGGAAAATGACTTTGCGTAAGGTGTTGCATGGTTTTGTGATGAGGAATCACAAAACCATAATGAACCAAAGTTTCCAGGCGCAGGTTCCTGACCGGTTTTACCGGCTGTTGTGCCGCCGCAAAAACAATAGGAAACAATAAAACTAATAGAATGACACCCGCTTTTCTCAAAATAATTTTTGTTACATGCCGTACAAAGATAAAAAATAGAATTGATTACATTTGCCGAAAACAAAACATCATGAGAGATGAATTAAAGGCGTTTGAACGCTTGCTGGATATCATGGACGAACTGCGGGCTAAATGTCCCTGGGACAAATCCCAAACCATCGAATCCCTGAGATATCTTACCATTGAGGAAACTTACGAACTTTCCGAATCCATCATTAGAAA
>JAGNBV010000049.1 GCA_018004645.1 Bacteroidales bacterium | reverse complement strand
ATGGTGTCGAAAGTGGCCGATATGTGCACCGCCAGATACAGCCCTCTATATGAATTAGACTGGTCTGTCGAAAAAAAGATTGAAACAATTTGTAAAAAAATCTATGGCGCGCAACACGTTGACTATTTGCCAAAGGCCAAAAAGGACCTTCAGAAAGTTTATAATCTGGGTCTGGATAAACTGGCAGTTTGTATTGCCAAAACCCAGAAATCATTGTCAGACAATCCCGAACTGTTGGGCAGACCAAAAGATTTTGTGGTGACCGTGCGCGAAATAGAAGTTGCTGCCGGGGCAGGGTTTATTGTCCCTATTACCGGCGAAATAATGCGTATGCCGGGCCTGCCCGAAATACCTTCAGCAGAATTTATTGATATTGATGAAAATGGAAATATTGTAGGATTATCGTAACAGGCCTGAGAAAAACAGTGCTGAAATACTCATCAGTAGTTCATTAATTCATAGTACTTGTTACGAATGCTGCGGGTAAAAACTTCATTGTTTTCCTTGCTGAATATCCTGATCAGATCGATGATGCCGTCATCCTGATATATAAAAGCTTTTGCGGCATCAAAACTGCCCTGATTCCAGTTGTTGCGTAGCAGGTCGATGTGTTGTTTTAAGGTCTCCCAGCTAATTTCCCCGGGAATCACAAAATAGGAATTATAGGTCAGTTCCTTGTCGAGATAAACTCCTGAAGGACATTGTTCAAGCCTGAAAAATTTTCTGATGTTTATCAGGCCGGGTTCATTTTCAATGTTTTTGATTTTTTTCTTCAGCAACATACCTTTATCCCTGTATGCTTCCTGAAGTGATTTAATCAGCGAATAATCCGTAAGGCCTGTGATGCGTATGGCACAACACGTGTTGTCCCGCATGGATATTTCGCAAAAAGCGGCATCAAATTCGTAAGTTATGCTTTTTTTTATCTGCTGCGAGACCCTGGTTATCTGTTCCATCGAATAGGGTTTACCCAACACAAAATATACAAACCTTGGGACATTGATTTTAGGGCTGTCTCCGTAATAGCCCGGAAAAGCGTCCAGCGATTCGAGCAGGCAGGTCTGCGGTATGCCAAGTTCGCTGAGGCACCACAAATTTTCAACCTTTATAAGGCTGCCGTAGCAGGTTATAAATTTCTTCATAATCTTGTTTTTTATGATGAAACCAATTAGTCAAAGATAATAATAATTTTTTAAAATTCCTAGTAACTGGCTACGTGTAACAGGATTTAAAGGGATTAGTGATATTGGTACAAACTGGTGTTTCCTCCAAATTAATCCTGAGTATAATCTGGTTAGTGCAGGACGAAAGGTAACTGCCTAAGGAACAAACCAGGTGCAAAAGTCCACTGTACGGATGTAATCAAAGGATGTTGAGCAGGGGGCGGGTTATTTGCCAGTAATGGAGTGGGCTAATCGTTGTCGCTGGCATACCATTCAGCCGATGAAGTTACCGTTTCGCACAGTTTCAGGCTGAATAAGCGTATATGTGCAGGTAATTTTTTTTGAAGGCGGCCGGCAAAGTCCTGGAGCATGTTTTCGCAGGTGGGTTGATAGGGAAGGAGAATGATGTTGTTAAAACCTTTCAGCGCCGCGAGCAGCTGCGGAGGTATCTTGTCAGACAATACCAGCGCGTGGTCGAGCTGGTCGGTAATCTCTGTTCTCACAATATTTTTTAACTCGGTAAAATCCATAACCATGCCGTTTACCGGCGAGTTGTGGTCGCACACCGGCTCGCCGATGACGGTAACATACAGGTAATAGGAGTGTCCGTGGATGTTACGGCATGGGCCTTCATAACCCTGCAGGGCATGTGCCATCTCGAATTTGAATTCTTTAGTGAGCCTGATTTTTGACATAATTTATGGATTAAGGTGTTCAATCAGTATTTTTGTTCCTATCCCAATCAGTACAAGGCCTCCGATTATCGCAGCCTTCCCGGCGCTGATAAAAGTAAATTTTTTCCCGATATAAATTCCCACCAGCGAAACAATAAAGGTTACTATCCCGATAATTCCCAGGGTCAGCAACATGTTTAATTTAAGCAAGGCAAAACTTATACCTACCACCATGGCATCAATGCTGGTGGCTACGGATAAACTTATCAGCACCATGGTTTTGCGAATGTTCAGATCACGTTCTTCTTCTTTTTTGAAAGCTTCCACTATCATTTTTATCCCGATAATGCTCAGCAATCCAAAAGCAATCCAATGATCAAAACCACTCATCATGTTTTTGAATGAGAGTCCCAGCAGCCATCCTGCCACGGGCATCAAGCCCTGAAACAACCCGAAGAATAAAGCAATTTTTACGGCCAGTAGCCTGGAAATGTTGTTTTTGCCCAGGCTGCAACTTATCGACACGGCAAAACAATCCATTGCCAGGCCAAGAGCAATCAGTACTATTTCGGTGATATTCATAATGCCGCAAAATTATAAATATTTGCGATTACCGGCACATTTGTCAGGGATTATCCCCTAGTTGTAAAAATAAATATAAAAATTATTATTATTATGTTTTTGTTGTTATATTTGTGAAATAATAACCCTAAAAATGCCAAATTATGTTAGAAGAACTTTTAAAATTGGTAAAAGAAAATGCAGGTGATGCCATTATTAACAACCCTGCCATCCCGAATAAAAAAAATGACGCTGTGTGTAAAGCTGCTACCAAATCCCTGATGGACAAAATGAAAGGGATAGCCGGTACCGAAGGCATGGACAGCATTACAAAACTTTTTAACGAAGGCGGCGATCTCAACAACAACACCACGATCAACAATATTTCGGACGGCGTGGCCGGTGACCTGATGAAAAAGTTCAAACTCGATGGCAATGTGGCCGGAACACTGGTAAAATCGCTGATACCGGTGGTTTTAGGGAAATTAATCAGCAAAACCAACGACCCCAACGACAACAGTTTTAGCCTGGAAAGCGTTATCGGGATGCTGGCGGGCGGTTCCGGCGCCGGTGGATTTTTGGGAAAACTGAAAAGTATTTTCGGTGGAAAGTAGTTCCTTTCCTGACCTCTGATTAGGATTGTTACTCATGCCGTTGCGACAGCGGCCTGGTAACGTATTACCTTCAGGCATTTTTTTTGAATGGTGAGTGATTTTCTCAGGCCTTGTTATATCTTTGTTTTCCAAAAAAACCGAAAATGAAGATATTTTACATTGCGTTTTTATTTTTATTGGCTTCACTGGAAGCTGTGTCGCAAACATGGCAGCAGGCATACGTTAACGAAGATGCTATGGTGCGCTGCCAAAGAGTCAACGCCCCGAGAATAGCACATACGAAAGATTCTTATCCCCAAATGGCCGGCTTCCCGGTTTCTGTAGCCGGAAACCCGTATTTTAAAAATTTCCGCGGCCTTGCCCTCGAAGACATGGATACAAACGGTATCACCGATATTGTTTTTGCCGCTAACAGTACGCTTTATGTTTATTCATACCAGGGGCTTATCTGGCAAAAAGCTATTACCGGCACGGCTGTATATCCGCCTTCGGTGTCGGATATCAACAACGACGGGCTTCCCGAAATTGTTCAGGTTACCGGAGGCAGCCCCGACAACGGACGGATATACGCCTTTGACCATGACGGAAACATTATACCCGGGTGGCCTGTAAACTTCAGCAATCATTGGATTATTTGTTCACCCGTTCTTTCTGACCTGAACAATGATGGCAATAAAGAAATTATTGTCTGCGAAAGAATGTCGCCTGCCGGGAGGGTACATATTCTGAGCAACGACGGTACTTCGTTTAGCGCCAACTGGCCGGTTACCTTAGATGGAATACCTGCCGTAACACCCTCGGTGGCCGATGTGGATAGCGATGGCGAAAAAGAAATCGTGGCTTATTCCACCAAAAGCCGTTATGTCTTTGCGCTTGACGGCACGCCGGAAACCGGATTTCCTCTTGTTACTGATCCCCTGCAAAAGTACAGTTACCAATCGCCCGTTATCGTTGACCTGGACAATGACGGTCAGTGCGAGGTGGCCGGAGCCACCCATGGCGATGCCCCGGAGTTTTATGTTATGAAAAATGATGGCAGCGCATATCCCGGCTGGCCTAAGGCCGTTACAGACAACAGTTGGGCCTATTCGCCTCCAACCGCAGTGAGAATAAATGGTGAATGGAATATTTTCATGAGCCGCCCCATTGGCAGCGATGCCGATGAAATGCTTTATGGATGGAATGCCGCCGGCAACCTGCTGCCGAATTTTCCTGTTGTTAAGCCTGGCGGCCTGGAGGGATTTATTTCTGTGGCCGATATCAACAATGATGGCAACTTTGAACTCGTGTTCGGCTCCAATTTACTGGATTCTACCGGCTATGGTTTCATTCATGCTTATAACATTTCCAGTGGAGGCCAGGTGTCCGGATTTCCCATACGTCCGCGCGGGTGGACATTTATGAACGGTGCCAATATCGGGGATGTCAATGGGGATAACATGATGGACCTGGTGGCTTTATCCTATACCAACTCTTACGATAGCCTGTTCCCTGATAAAGTGTATGTCAATGTGTATGAATTGAATGTGCCTTATACACCCGAAAAAGTTCTTTGGGGCACTTATAAAGGCGCTAACGAACGCACAGGCTTTGCAGGGGAAATGATCTCTGGCCTGCCACAGCCGTTGCCAATGGTGCAAAACATTAGTGTTTCTCCCAATCCGGTGCAGGAGATGCTTAGGCTGACATGGGATCAGGAGGCCGGAGGCAATATGTTTTTATCCATCCGTGATATGGCAGGCCGTACACTGCGAAGCTATGAATTTTCGGAGCTGCCGGCGGGCGCCAATGCTATTACGGTTGATATGTCAACATTGCCGGCAGGTTGCTATTTTTCCGTGCTCTCCGGCGAAGAAAGTGTTTCCCGTGTAGTTAAGATTATCAAAAACTAAAGCGCGATCTTACGCTTCAATTTTTTCCAGTCCTACGGTAAAATGGCGCATGATGGGTAATTCGTAAGTGATGCGGTAACCGTGTTTGATTCCCATACGTCTTTCGTAAACATTACCCAGTGCAGCTGCCACGTAATCCATGTGGTTGTTGGTATAAACCCTGCGGGGTACAGCCAGCCTTACTAATTCCAGTTTCGGGTAGCGGGGTTGGTGGGTGACGGGATCAGGGTCCGTCATGATGGCGCCAATTTCCACACCACGTACGCCACCTTCAATATACAGTTCAACAGCCAGCGTTTGTGCCTGAAATTCTTCTTTAGGGACATGGGAAAGGAATTTTTTTGCATCCACAAAAATGGCATGGCCGCCAAAAGGTTCCTGCAAGGGTACTCCGTAATCCTTTAATTTCTGTCCTAAGTAAGCTATCTGTTTGATACGGGTATCGAGGTAATCAAATTCTGTCCCTTCGTCCAGCCCTTGAGCCAACGCGTTCATGTCGCGGCCCGACATCCCACCGTAAGTAAGAAAACCTTCAAACATGATGTTATAAAAACTGGCTTTTTGAAACAATTCCTTGCTCTTCATGGCGATAAAACCGCCCATGTTGACAATAGCGTCCTTTTTACTGCTCATGGTGGCTACGTCAGCATAGGAGTACATTTCCCTGACGATTTCCTTGATCGTTTTGTTTTCATAGCCTTTTTCACGGATCTTGATAAAATATGCATTTTCGGCAAAGCGAGCCGAGTCAAAAACTACGGGAATGCCATATTTTTGTGCCAGGCTGTGCACATCGCGCAAATTGGCCATAGAAACCGGCTGCCCGCCTGAGCTGTTGCAGGTAACGGTAACGATGATAAACGGTATTTTTTCGATAGGGTTGTTTTTCAACACAGTTTCGAGTTTGTTCAGATCTACATTGCCTTTAAAAGGATGTATCAGGGTGGTGTCAAAAGCTTCATCAATAGTGCAGTCCACGGCGGTTGCCCTGCGGAATTCTATATGTCCTTTTGTGGTGTCGAAATGCGAATTGCCCGGCACCAGGTCTCCTTCCTTGACCAATACCGAAAACAAAACATTTTCTGCTGCGCGTCCCTGATGCGTGGGTAAAAAATAGTCAAATCCCATAATGTTTTTAATGGCATCCTTGAGGTTATAATACGAAGAAGCTCCGGCGTAACTTTCGTCACCAACCATCATGGCCGACCATTGTTTATCGCTCATGGCTCCGGTGCCCGAATCTGTAAGCATATCAATAAATACCTGCTCGCTTCGCAGGTTGAAAAGATTGTAATTAGCCTCTCTGATCCACCCCAGGCGTTCTTCTTTGGTGCTGCGGCGTATAGTTTCGACCATCTTGATTTTGTACGATTCTGTGAATGGTAGTTCCATAGTTTTTATTATATTTAAGAAGTTTTAATTTTGGTCAAAAGTAAATATTGTTTTATTCAGGAAAAAATTTTTTGAGAAAAAACTTTCCGGCGATGTTTTTATTTTGTTAAGATATTTGACCTGAAAAATTCATACGAATTTTTCACCTTTTGGGCAGGCAAAAGAAAATCCGGTAATCCGGCAATGATTTGTCGTTTCATAATTTTTCTTTGCCGGGGTATAACATGGCCTGCTGCTTGCAACGTCCACACACATTCATCAATTTCACTTCGTTCATGTATGAATAGGCCAGGTTAATGACAAGGTTTTGTTTCTATTTTTTTTGCAGACACTTCATGAAAATTATAATGCGAAAATTAGGAAATTCATCAGGATATTAGTATCTTTATAGCATATATCAGTACATTATTAAAAAAAGGAGGCGCATTATGGGCAATATACTTTTACAATATATGGTAAATCGTTTCAATGCCGGTGCAGAAGGCATTAAGCCGCCGGTTGCGAACCTGCCTTTTATAACCTTATCCAGGGAGTATGGCTGTCCGGCTCAGGATGTGGCAGTGATGCTGGTTGATCGGCTTAACAACGCCAATGAAAAAACAAAAAATCTGCCACCCTGGACAAAATTAAGCAAGGAGATATTGTTGGCTGCCTCCCAGGAATTGCATGTGGACCCGTCAAGGATTTATAAAATCTTCAACGATGAAAAAAGGGGCGCTATCGATGAAATATTAAATGCTTTTTCAGAGAAGTACTATTATTCCGACCTGAAAATCCTGAAAACTCTGGATAAGATTATTCTCGATTTCGCCACGCGAGGCAACGTGGTTATCATTGGCAGGGGCGGTATGGCTGTCACACGCCACCTGTCGGCGGGCGTGCATGTGCGCTTGTTTGCACCCATAGAGTGGCGAGTAAAAAAGCTCATCGAAAGCGGTGCCTGCACCACCATAGAAGCGGCTAAAAAATTGTCGAACCAGATAGATTTCAAAAGAAACGTCCTGCTGAAAAGCAAATCGAAAAGCGACAACTACGAAGACGATTTTGACGTCTTTTATAATTGTAAATACCTGGGTGCTGAAGACATATCTGAATCCATCATTCAGTTGATGAAACTCAAAAAGTTGCTGTAGTTTTTCCGCCGGGAGCTGTTGAAAACTTCACTTTTGTGTTTTGTGACAGCCCTTCTTTTTAGATAATTTTGTTTTCATGAACATACATTTTATTGCAATAGGCGGCAGTGTCATGCATAATATGGCGCTGGCCATGGTTCAGAACGGCCATAGGGTTACCGGCTCTGACGATGAGATTTTCGAACCTGCAAAAAGCCGGCTGGCAGCGAAAGGGATTTTGCCTGCATCGCCCGGGTGGTTCCCTGATAAAATTAATAGCGGCCTTGATGCCGTGATACTGGGCATGCACGCGCGTGAAGACAATCCCGAACTGATAAAAGCGAAAGAGCTGGGATTGAAAATCTATTCTTTCCCCGAATACATTTACGAGCAATCGAAAAATAAAACACGCGTGGTAATTGGCGGCAGCCACGGCAAAACCACCATCACCGCTATGATCATGCATGTGCTGCACGAACTGGGAAAAGATTTCGATTACATGGTGGGCGCTCAGCTCGAGGGTTTTGAAACGATGTTCCGCATTTCCGATGCGCCGGTCATTATTCTGGAAGGCGACGAATACCTGACTTCCACCTTGGACAAACGGCCCAAGTTTCACCTGTACCGGCCCAATATCGCGTTGCTCAGCGGTGTGGCCTGGGACCATATCAATGTGTTTCCGACTTTCGAAATTTATGTGGATCAGTTCCGGAAATTTATTGAGCTGATAGAACCCGACGGAAGCATAGTGTATTGCGAAAACGATGAAGAACTCAAATGCATTTGCCCCGAAGCCCGAAAGGACATAAAATTACTGCCATACGGTATTCCGCAGCATTCCATAAATAACGGAACAACCTCTGTTGCTATCGGCGATAAAGCTACAGATATCCGGGTTTTTGGGAAACACAACCTGATGAACCTTAACGGTGCCAGGCTGGTATGCGAGTGCCTGGGTATTTCTACCACGGATTTTATGAGGGCGATCGCCGGATTTAAGGGGGCGGCAAAGCGGCTTGAACTGCTTGGTAAAAATGAGGATTCCGCTTTTTACAAAGATTTTGCACATTCGCCTTCCAAGCTGAGAGCGACCATTGATGCGGTGAAGGAACAGTTTCCGCAACGGGAGCTTGTTGCCTGTATGGAGCTGCATACATACAGCAGTCTGAACAGCGATTTTCTGGAACAATATAAGGGATGCATGCAAAAAGCCGATAAAGCCATCGTTTTTTACAGCGCCCATGCCCTCGAAATAAAAAAGATGCCGCCATTGCCCGAAAATAAGGTAAAAGGTTCATTTGGCCGCGATGATATTACGGTCTTTACAAATAAAGAAAAACTTGTTGAATATCTTGAAAGCCTCGACTGGAAAGGCAAAAACCTGCTGATGATGAGTTCTGGGAGTTTTGACGGACTGGATTTACTTGAGTTTGTTAAAAATCTTGAGATTTGACATTAGTACCCAATCTAAAAATTAATTTAATTGATAAACTGAAGGAAATCAATTAAATTCCGTCAAACAACTGACGGAAATCGAAAAAGATGAGTTCTACAGGAATGGCTCAATCGGAAAGTATGCTACAATGAAATTTTAGTTTATGTATGGTTTAGCTGCTTCCATACAGTAGTTCCAGACTGTCTTTTCATTTTCAATGGAGTAATATTTTTCGCTTGGTTTTTCTTCACCTTTAGGCCCGAAATACCTGCCTGTTACTCCTTCCATTTCTGGGGCGGTGGCCGTTTTGATGCTGCTGCTTGCTCCTTTTGCTACAGAATTCATCATTGGTAACCAAAGAATACCTATTATTTTCCACTTTAATGACTTCATGGATTCCCTTCCCAGGCTTGTAATTGCTGAGCCCGGATGTACGGTGTTGAACGTGATGTTTTTGATGCCGGCACTTATCATTTCAGCAACAAAATGCCGCATAATCCAAATCACGTATAACTTGGATAAACCGTAAGCTTTTGGCATAGTATAATTGTTCTTTAACTCTATGTCGTCAAGGTACGGCTTGCCTCCCATCTTATGTGCAGCCGACGATACGGTAACTACACGTGCCGACTTGCTTTTTTTAAGCATATCCAGCAAAAGGTGTGTCAGGAGAAAGGGCGCCAAGAGATTGATGGTCATGGTTTTTTCATGACCTTCAGGCGTTGTCTCCCGTTTTGCTGTGTATTGTGCACCAGCATTATTGATCAGCACGTCTATATGATCGTACTTTTCTTTTATTGCATCAGCAAAACGTTTTACTTCGGCAAGCGAAAGAAAATCGGCAGTGAACATATCAATATTGCTGTTGCCCGATTCTGCCTTTATTTCGTCATAAACAGCCTGTAATTTTTGCTTGTTACGACCGTGAATAATTAATGTGTGCCCTTGTTTTGCAAGGGTTTTGGCAGTTTCTTTGCCGATACCGTCTGATGCGCCAGTGATTACTATTATTTTGCTTTGCATAAAAATATGTGTTTGAATTTTTACTGATTCATTTAATTGTTCTTTTAGCAAGGTCTTTTATATCCTTCACATAAATCACGTTTTGTTTGTAACCGTTTTGAGTTACGTAAACCATAGATTGTGTAACCTGTTTCATCGTGCTGTACATAAATGGAAATAAGATTCTGATTACAGGAAACAGCCACGATATGTACGGATAGTATTTTAAAACGTGCACCTGTCCAACCGCAGGTTTTACAAAGCCAATACGGTAGCCGAACGACTGTTTAAACGGCAATTTCATCAGATCGTTTTCGGTTTTTCCTTTTACTCTTGCCCACATCATGCGGCCTTTTTCGGTGCTGTCGGTTCCTCCGCCACTTACGTATATGAAAGACATGGCAGGGTTGGGATTTAATGCTTTTGCAAAATGAAGCGTGGTATCATAGGTAATTTTTGTATATTCTGCTTCTTTTTTTCCTACGGAACTTACACCTGCACAGAAAAAACAGGCATCATAACCTTGTAATTTTTCATCATCTTCTTTTAGCGTTAAAAAATCCGGCACGATGTATTCTTTTAGTTTTGGATGCGATTTTCCCGTTGGTTTCCGGCTTACACTCAGCACTTCGGTAATTGAAGGATGTGTCAGACTTTCGATTAAAACTCCTTCGCCTATCATTCCTGTTGTTCCTGTTATTATAACTTTCATGTTTCTGTGTTTTTGTGAAAATTTATTTGCCCATGCAAAAGTAAATGTTACTTTTGTGACCAACAAGTATAGAGTATGGTCTATACTTGAAATAAATTTCAATAAACTGAAAAGTGTATGTTAATCAATGAATTGTCGAAGAAAACGGGCGTGTCGATACACACGTTGAGGTATTATGAAAACCTGGGTTTGATTCAAGGTGTTTCGGACGAAAAGGTAACAACCAACAACTACAAAAATTATGATGAAATTCAGGTTGAACGGGTTGAAATCATTAAGGAAGCAAAAGAGGTTGGCTTTACACTATCTGAAATAAAGAAAATGCTGGATAGCTGGTATAGCGGATTATTGACTCCCCGGGAGCAGGTGAAAATGTTTGAAGCAAAAGTCAACGATATCGAAATTAAGATCCGTCATTTAAAACAGGTCAAAAAAAGACTTGAAAAAATGATTAGGGAAGTTGAAAAGGGCGTGAATTGCCAGCCGAAATAACCTTAGGCGAAGACTGATCTTAGTGACTGATAAAAGGAAATACAAAGAAAATAATCAAAACGATTTTCTCATGTTCTACTATTATTTAATAATCATTGGTAACGCTTATGTGCGTGAGGTGCTCCATAAAAATAGTTCCATAAGACAATATCGGAATTGTACTATCCGCTGCAACGGATTGAATGTGCCCTAAGTATTACAACCTAAACTTTTGTATCTTTGCAATGTAAACTTTTGTATCTTTGCAATGTAAACTATTATATTTTTGTATTATAAACTAATAATCCGAATTGTATGGTTTTTAAATCTGAAATAGAGAGCGCTTATAATCTCCAGCAGTCCGATGTTAAAATAAAAAAATCTGGCGTAAAGCGTGCCTATCTGAGCAAACTATTGCCTGAAAGCAAACATATTGAAGTGATTTCTGGCATCCGTAGATGCGGTAAAAGCACCTTGATGAAACAATTGATGCAGCAATATAAGACAGATATTGCCTATTTTAATTTTGAAGACCCGCGTGTAAATAATTTTGAGATAGGAGATTTTCAAAAATTAGATGAAATTATAGGAAGAAATAAAGCTGCATATTTTTTTGATGAAATTCAGGATGTTGCTTCGTGGGAAATTTTTGTCAGGCAATTGCATGACAGAGGCGAAAAAATCTATATTACGGGTTCCAATGCTTCACTGTTAAGCAAGGAGTTGGGCACGCGCCTTACGGGAAGGCATCTTCGCCACGAATTGTTTCCTTTTTCATATCTTGAATTTTTGGAGTATAAAAACCTCAAAAACAATGAAAACTCTTTTGAAAAATACATCCAAAAAGGCGGTTTCCCTGAATTTTTAAGAGAAGAGAACCAGGAAATATTACAATCACTGCTGAAAGATATTATTTTGCGAGATATTGCCGTACGTTACGGAATTAAAAACTCCAAAACACTGATGGATATTACACTCTTTCTGATATCCAACATTGGGAAAGAAACTACCTATAACAGTTTGCGAAAAAGCTTTTCTGTTGGCTCTGCAAATACAGTGTCCGATTATCTTTCGTGGCTGGAAGATACTTATATTTTGTTTTTTTTACCCAGATTCAGTTGGTCGGCAAAAAGTATTGCTGTTAATCCAAGAAAAGTTTATGCCATCGATAATGGACTTGCAATTGCTAATTCTCTGAGTTTTACGAACGATAAAGGCAGACTACTTGAAAATGCTGTTTACCTGTTTTTAAGGCAAAAATTTAATTCACTATATTATTTCAGGGAAAACAGCGAGTGTGATTTTGTTGTCTTCGGAAAGGGCAAATGCCTTTTGCTTATTCAGGTTTGCGAGCAGGTTCATAACGAAAATAAAGACAGAGAAGTTAATGGTCTCCTGGATGCGATGCGTTTTTTTAAGTTCAAAGAAGGTTATATCATCACAAAAAGTCAAAAGGATACCTTAGTTTATGATAAGAACACCATCAAAATAATACCTGCTCATGAGTTCTTTACATATGAATTGGCAAAGTAAGAAATAAATGTACTCTCCAAAAAGTACAATGGGAGTGTTTAATACATCAGGTGTTTCTTCGAATTATTTCTCCAGCCGGCGTCGTACTTGCTGTCGGTGAAATAAATAATCAGGTCAGCATCATACTTGCTGTCCACAAAGTATATTTTCTTTTTCGCATCGTATTTGCTATCCACAAAAAACCAAACGCCGTCGTTATCTCCGGCATCGTACTGGCTTGAGCATTTATACACCACCAGGTCGGCGTCGTATTTGCTGTCGGCCACGTAAACTTTTACATCAGCATCGTATTTGCTGTCGCATGAATATACTTTTTGGGCATAAAGTGGCTGGCACGCTAAAACTATGGCAGTAATAACCAGCAGGAAAGACATTATTTTTTTCATTTTCATGGTTTTGATCCTTGCAAATTTACCAATTTTCATTCCAAATTCAAAACCCCGGGTAAAAATCTTTGGTCAGCGCTATAAAAGCCTTTGACGGGCTGTTGTCAGGGTTTTTGAGTATCAGGGTTTGTTCCGGAACGGATTCAGGCACAGTGAAAGAAAAACACGAAATTAGTCTTTTGGGTTCCCTGCCTGGTTTGTCATAGATGAAAATTGTAGAATGGCAGTACAATCCTCTGGTCAAAAAGGCTTTCAGGAAGTTGTTTTTTTCCGAAACCGGCATGATGGCCCAAAAGGTACCTGTTTCCGAGAGTAGGCGGCTTACACAGTGGCTCAGTCGGGCAAAATCCAGGTTGCTGTTGTGGCGGGCATCGCTTTTGTTTAGCGCTGTGCTTTTCAGTTTATTCTGAAAGTAGGGTGGATTGCTGATGATGCAATCGTATTTTTTTTGGCATTTTTCTGCATATTCCTGGATGGCCATCTGATGAATCTTCATTCGGTTGTTCCAGGGGCTTTGCGCGAAATTGCGTGAGGCCTGCATGGCGGCATTCGCATCGGCTTCCACAGCATCAATCAGGGCGTTGCTTTTTTGTGCCATCATCAGAGACAGGATGCCGCAGCCGGTGCCTATATCTAAAATTTTTCCTGATGTGCCGGGGGAGGCTATGGCGCCAAGCAAAACAGCGTCGCCGGTGAGTTTCATGCCGCACAAGTCGTCTGAAACGCTGAATTGTTTGAACCGGAAAGGCTGCCTCATTTCAGGTAATGATCTATCAGTCCCTCCGGAGCCCGGATAGTAACCGTTTTGTGCGCCACATCGATGGCCAGAACAATAGCTTCATTAAAGGGTATCAGAATTTCTTTTTTGTCTTTGAAAATCTGCATTATCTGTTGTTGGGGGAGTTCGAGGAAGCAGGCAATTTTTCCTATTTTCCCCGATTTTTTGTCCTGCACCTCAAAACCTATCAACTCTTTCAGCTCAAAATCGCCGGATATTTTTTTTTTCTTAGCCTGTTCGGCAATGAAAAGGCGGCAACCAGTAAGTTTTTGTGCTTTTTCGACGGTGTCGATGTCGTCGAGTGAAAATAAAAAAACGTGGTGGTATTTGTTTTCGCGCGATAAAATAAGAAACGGAACCTGTTCGTGTTGTATTTCAACAAAAACAAATTCCGTTTTTTTAAATTTATCAATAAAACCCGCTTCGATTTGGGCCAGAATTTCGCCTTTATAACCGGGAGTTTTGATTATTTTACCCACATAGGAAAATTGCTCTTTTTCCATTACCGGGCAAGAGGTTTTATTCTGGTTTTTCTCCTGTTTCGGTATTTTCGGCGGGGGCTTCCGCTTCGTTGTTAGCTTCTTCAGCGGGGGCTGCTGCGGCCATTTCCTGTTCCTGCAGTTTGGCGCGTTTCTTTGCCACAGCTTCCGAGATGGCGAGGTTTACTTTTGCTTCGGCTTCGTGACGTTTTTTGGCAGCATCTTTTTTGCTGAGGAGTTGGTTGTTGACCTTAGCCTGGATTTTGGCTTGTTTTTCCTGCATCCAGATATTGAATTTGGCTTCGGCCTGTTCTGCTGTCATGGCGCCTTTGGCGACACCTTTCAGCAGGTGGTTTTTGTACAGGACGCCTTTGTAAGACAAAATGGCTTTGGCGGTGTCCGAAGGGGTTGCTCCGTTGCGGAGCCAGGTA
Organism: Bacteroidales bacterium; assembly: GCA_018004645.1. Taxonomy (GTDB): domain Bacteria; phylum Bacteroidota; class Bacteroidia; order Bacteroidales; family CAIWKO01; genus CAIWKO01. The sequence goes on along the minus strand of JAGNBV010000049.1, from coordinate 8,363 downwards.
ACAGCTTTGTCGATATCGAGTTCGATTTGGGCTGGTATTGTAAGAGGGTTGTAGGTGCCAATGCTCTCAATGAATTTTCCATCACGTGGTGCACGACCATCCGCAATTACAATATGGTAATAGGCTTGACCTTTTTTACCACGACGTTGTAATCTGATTCTTGCTGGCATAGTTTTAACTGTTAATTGTTAATGTTTTTTATTAATTGAAATTGGGGTGCAAAGATCGTAAATATTTCCGAATAATGAAATATTTTTTTTGTATTTCCTGTAAATCCAGGCAAAAGCTGATGCAAAAGATTGATTATCCGTTAGATGCTCTCTTTTTTGGTGTTGTTGCATCCATTGCGTTTGTAGCCTTTCATGATGCCGCGTTTTGAGTTTTGGATAAACAAAATGATTTCATCTCTTTCGGGTGTGGCGGGGATTTCGGCTTCTATGAAGTTTATGGCCTGGGATACATTGAATTTATTGACAAAAATGATGCGGTAGATGTCCTGTATTTCTTTTATTTTTTCGGAGGAAAATCCTCTGCGGCGCAAGCCGATGGAGTTTATTCCTGAATAGGCAAGGGGTTCGCGGGCGGCTTTGCAATAGGGGGGCACGTCTTTTCCTACCAGGGATCCCCCGGATATGAGTGAGTGAGCGCCAATGCTGACAAACTGATGTATGGCCACCATGCCGCCAATGATAGCCCAGTCGTCGATTTTGATATGGCCGGCCAGGCCTGCCGAATTGGCAATAATCACGTTGTTGCCCACAATGCAGTCGTGTGCCACATGAACGTAAGCCATGATAAGGGTGTTGTCGCCGATAACGGTTTCAAAGTTGGCCTTGGTGCCTTTGTTGATGGTGGCAAACTCGCGGATGGTAACGTTATCGCCTATTTTTACGATGGTGTCTTCACCGGCATATTTCATGTCTTGCGGTATGGCCGAAATGACGGCGCCCGGAAAAATTTTGCAGTTTCTGCCTATGCGTGCACCCTCCATAATGGTAGCATTGGGGCCTATCCATGTGCCTTCGCCGATTTCAACATTTTTGTCAATGGTAACAAAAGGTTCTATAACTACATTTTTGGCAATTTTGGCTTGCGGATGGACGAATGCTAAGGGTTGATTCATGATTTGGTTATTTTTACTATTTGCGCGAGGAGTTCAGCTTCCATCACCAGTTGGTTGTTGACGTAGGCGCTGCCTTGCATGTGACAGATACCTCTTCGCATGGGGTCGAGGAGTTCAAGTTTAAAGACCAGGGTATCGCCGGGTACCACCATTTTTTTGAAGCGGGCATTGTCGATTTTCAGGAAATAGGTCAGATAATTTTCAGGGTCTGGAACGGTGTTGAGGGCAAAGATGCCGCCGCATTGTGCCATGGCTTCTATCTGCAATACTCCGGGCATAACAGGTTTTCCTGGAAAATGGCCGGTAAAAAAGCCTTCGTTGATGGTTACATTTTTAATGCCTATTACCATTTTGTCGTCCATTTCCAGAATTTTATCGAGGAGCAAAAAGGGTGGCCGGTGTGGCAAGATATTCTGAATCTGTATGTTGTCGTACAAAGGCGTTTTGGTCAGGCTGGGTAAACTAACCGAAGCTTTGTGGGGTGATTTGGAGTTAACTCCCACCGTTTCAGCTATTTTTCTGGCAAATTCTATATTTGAAAAATGGCCGGGGCGTTTTGCGATGATGTGGGCGTTGAGTGTGCCGCCAAGCAAAGAAAGGTCGCCAATCAGGTCGAGAAGCTTGTGGCGTGCCGGCTCATTCTGAAAATGCAGTTCTACGTTGTTGAGTATGCCTTCTTTAAGTACGCTTACTTTTGGTTTGTTGAAAAGCGTGGCCAGCCTGTCGAGTTCTTCCTGAGAGATTATTTTGTTGACAAAAATGATGGCATTGTCGAGGTCGCCACCTTTGATGAGGTTGTTCTTCAGCAGAAATTCCAGTTCGTGTAAAAAGACAAAAGTGCGGCAGGGTGCAATTTCCTTTTCAAAGTCAACGATATCATCAAGCATGGCAAACTGCTTTCCGGGAATATCCGAGTCGTAATCAATCAACGTGGTGATTTTAAACGTGTCGGAAGGGATGGCCAGGATTTCAACCTTGTTTTTTTCGTCTTTGTAAAGAACGTTCGTGTTGAGGCTGATTACTTTTTTCAGGGCATCCTGTTCTATGGTGCCGGCGGTTTTCAGCAGTTCCACATATTTTATCGCGCTGCCATCCAAAATCGGGGTTTCGCAGCTGTTGATTTCAATAAGTACATTGTCGATGGATAATCCTGAAAGTGCCGCCATGGTATGTTCAATAGTATGAACGCCCACTCCGTTTTCTTCGATGCTGGTGCCTCTGGAAGTGTCTTTGACATTGCCTAATACGGCATGTACCATGGGCTGGTTTTCCAGGTCAATGCGTTTAAATACTATTCCATGATTTTCGGGAGCCGGATGAAAGGTAATGATAACATTATTTCCAGTGTGGAGTCCTTTACCGGTAAGACTTACAGGTGATGCTACAGTTCTTTGCTTTGCCATATTGACCGGCAAAATTAATAAAATCCTTTTTATAGACAAATAAAAAAATTGCTGTTTTAAACGATGTTATTAACAAGATGAATTACCGAAATATGGTATATATCAGTAAATCAGTGAAATGGTAGCATGAGCAGGTCTATTTCCTGGAAAGGAATATGAAATAAGTCGCTGATATACTTGCTGGTAAGTATGCCACTGAACATATAGGTGCCCATGCGGACACTTTTTTCGTTGCGCAAGAAATTTTCAATACCACCTTCTTCGGCAATTTGCAATATTACCGGTGCGAAAAAATTACTTAATGCTGTGGAGGCTGTATGGGGAACTTTTGAAGGGATATTAGGTACGCAAAAGTGTGTGATGCCGAATTTTTTGAATACAGGCTGGGTATGGTTTGTGGCATGGGAAGTTTCGGAACACCCGCCATTATCGATGCTGACATCGATGATTACCGATCCGAACGGCATTTCTCTTACCATATCTTCGGTGATGATGCAGGGAGTGCGGCCATTTACAGGGTTGAGCGCCCCTATTACCACATCGGCGGTCCGCAGGGCTTTGGCCAGCACTTTTTGCTGTATTACCGAGGTGTACAGGCGCTCGCCCAGCTTATTCTGTATGCTTCTTAATTTGTATATTGAATCGTCGAATATTTTAACCAGGGCTCCCATACCCAATGCGGCCCGGGCGGCAAATTCTCCCACGGTACCCGCCCCGATAATAACCACTTCGGCCGGTGCTATCCCGGGAAACCCACCCAGACTTTTACCTTTGCCGTATTCCTGACTGCACAGGTATTCGCCGGCGATAAACACCGAAGTATTGCCCACTATTTCGCTCATCGAGCGGATAACCGGATAGGAGTTGGTTTTGTCTTTGATGTGTTCGTAAGAAATGGCGGTAATTTTTTTTGCTATCAGCTGCTTAAAATATTCTTCACTCTGTCCGGGGAGGTTCAGTGCCGAAAATAGTGTGGCACGGGCTTTTATTTGCTCTATTTCATCGCTTACGGGCGGGGCTACTTTGATGATTATGTCGCTTTGAAATACTTCCCTGGAAGAATATACTAACTCGGCTCCGGCTTCCATATAGTCGTTGTCGGGAAAATGTGCCGATTTGCCGGCGTTGGATTCCACAATAACGCGGTGGCCGTTGTTGACAATCACGCTGACATCTTCGGGAATCAGGCCTATACGGTTTTCCTGGTAGGCAATCTCTTTCGGAATCCCGATGCTCAGTTGTTTCCTGTGTTTTTTTATTTCGAGCATCTCGGGCTGTGGCATCATTTGTTCGGAGCGGGAAAACTGAACAAAATCTTTTTTGGAAGTCATAGGAAAAATTTATGATTGTATAAAGATACGAAAAATAACCGTTAAGGTTGTATTTTTTTTAAAAAAGGGAACTATCATTTTTTTAAGATGCTGGTAAAGAATATTTTATTGTAAATAACTCTTTTTTTGCAATTCAGATAAAATCAGCCCGACCTATTCAAAAATGAACAAAGCTAAATTTGTGAATGTGTGTGGGCGTTGTGGGCAGCGAGGAAAAACTGTCGGGGTGACTTTCTAAGCATTTTGCCAGGCTCAGTCACCCCGACATTACAGCGTTAACCAAAAATTTCGATGAAATTAAAAATCAGTTAATCTTTGGTTTTTCTTCGCACCCTCATTAAAGAGGCTGTCTCAAAAGGTTGATTTTATGATTTTCACCGCCTTCTTTTTCCCCTCCCTAAAGGGTGGAAGTCGCTGAAAATCAGCACTCCCTTCAGGGATGGGGTAATGATGATTTTCAGCAAAGGTAGTTTTGAGACAGCCTCATGTTGGTGGAATATAGATCTCCCAAAAAATGACGGCTCCGTAAGGGTCGGACAAATGTGGCCGAGGTCAGCCGGATAGGGAAGAGCGGCCAACAAGGAAAGTTTTAGTGGGGGCACGACCTGCTTCAACGCATGGCCGCGAGCAGTCGTACTCCCACGTGAGTTGCCATTCCGCGTGAAGCGATGCGAAATGAAGAGTCTTTTTATGCTACCTCAAAATCAGATTTGACCTGAAAAAGTAATGATCCTGCTGCTCTGGTCTTTGGCCGTTTCAATAGTTACTTCCACATGATCCTCAGGTAACAACTGACGGGCAATTTCGGGCCATTCGATAAAACAATAGTGGCCGCTGTAAAAATATTCTTCATAGCCTATGTCGAAGATCTCGCTGATGTTTTTTATCCGGTAGAAATCAAAATGGTATATCATGTCGCCGGTGGAGGAGGGGTATTCGTTCACCAGGGAAAAGGAGGGACTGTTGGTTAACCCGGTAACATTCAGCAGTTTGCACATTTCTTTTATCAGGGTGGTCTTGCCGGCTCCCAAATCTCCAGTAAAGGTGAAAATCCGGCTCGAGGGAAAGGCGGCCAGGATTTTTTTTGCTATTCCGGGAAGTTCGTCCAGGTGGTTACAAATAATCTGCTGATTCATTTATTTGTGGTTAAGGAAAATGACGGGTATCAGAATCTCTTCCATGGATATGCCCCCGTGCTGGAATGTGTTGCTGTAATAATTTACAAAGTAGTGGTAGTTGTTCGGGTAGGCAAAAAAATCATTTTCCCGGCAAAAAACATAGGCGGTACTGACATTGATCCGGGGAAGAAAGATGTCCTGCGGATTTTTTACTTCGAATACCTGTTTTTTCTCGTAGTTTAATGTTTTGCCATATTTGTACCTGAGGTTGGTGTTGGTATTTTTATCTCCAACAATTTTCACGGGATTGCCCACTTTTACGCTGCCGTGATCCGTGGTGATCAACAGGTTGACATTTTGTTCCGAAATGTATTTTATTACGTCGAGCAGGGGCGAGTGTTTCAGCCACGACAGGGTGATGGAACGGTAAGCGGCTTCGTCGCTGGCAAGTTCGCGTATGATCTCCATATCGGTGCGGGCATGTGAGAGCATATCCACAAAGTTGTAAACCAATACGTTGAGTTTGTTCTGCATCAGGTTGGGCAGGTTTTCTACATATTTTTTGCCGGCATTGATATTTAATATTTTTGAATAATTGTAACGAATATCTTTGCCATAGCGGCGTAGCAACTCGCCCAGCAACTCGTTTTCATACTGATTTTTCGTGCCTTCGTCTTCTTCGTAGGTCCAGTATTTTGGGTATTTGCGTTCAATTTCGGTAGGCAACAGGCCGGCAAAAAGAGCATTTCGGGCATATTGCGTTGCTGAAGGCAGGATGCTGTAATACATTTCGTCGTTCTGCACCCTGAAAAACTCTTCGAGCACAGGTTGGATGACCTTCCATTGGTCATAGCGGAGGTTGTCAATCACAATGACAAAAAGGTTTTCGGGCAGGTTTAACGCGGGAAACACCTTTTCCTTTATGAGGTTGTGCGACATCACGGGCGTATCGGCGGCTTTGCCGCTCAGCCAGGCGATATAATTGTTTTCATAAAATTTTGAAAACATGGCGTTGGCCTCGGATTTTTGAAGCGCAAGCACCTCGTTCATCGATTCGTCGTTAGACTTTTCGAGTTCTAATTCCCAAAACACCATTTTTTTATATACTTCCATCCATTCGGTGTGCGACAGGCGGTTAGAAATTTCCATGCCGATGTGGCGGAATTGCTGCTGGTAGGCCTGGGTGGTTTTCTCGCTGATGATACGTTTGTTTTCGAGATTTTTTTTCAGGCACAGCAGTATCTGGTTTGGATTTACAGGTTTTATCAGGTAATCGGAAATGTTCGAGCCGATGGCATCTTCCATGGTGTGCTCCTGCTCGTTGCGGGTAATCATCACCACGGGCAGGTTGGGATAATCGTTGCGGATTTGCGCCAGTGTTTCCAGTCCGGTGAGGCCGGGCATGTTTTCATCCAGAAAAATAATGTCGAAGTCGCCGTCGCGAATCTGATCCAGGGCCTCATCACCGTTGTTGGAAGTGTGCACAGCATAGCCTTTTTCCTGCAAAAACAAAATATGCGGTTTTAATAAATCTATTTCGTCATCTACCCATAAAATTTTAACTTTGGTCATAATCTAACAGTGTTTTGTGGTGTAAGAAAAAAAATTGTAATATTGACACGGATTATTAGTTACAAAAATACGAATTAAAAAGATAAAAAAAATTGGTTCACAACAAAAGAAAGATTATAAACGATCCGGTTCATGGTTTTATTACTATCCCCAGCGAACTGGTGTTTGATATTATTGAAAATCCCTATTTTCAGCGGCTGCGTCATATCAAGCAACTTGGACTTACTTACCTGGTTTACCCCGGAGCTATCCATACCCGTTTTCAACATGCGGTGGGAGCGCTTCACCTGATGACACTGGCTGTGGAGATGCTAAAGGTAAAAGGAACCGAGATTACCGATGAGGAAATCCAGGGACTTTACCTGGCCATACTGCTGCACGATATTGGCCACGGGCCTTTTTCACATGCCCTGGAACACACTTTGGTAGAAGAGGTGAGTCACGAAACGCTGTCGCTGCTTTTTTTCCGCAGGCTGAACGAAACGTTTGGCGGGCGGCTGGATATGGCGATACGGATTTTTTCGGACCAGTACCCAAAAAGATTTCTGCACCAGCTGGTTTCGGGCCAGCTGGATGTGGACCGCCTCGACTATCTGATGCGCGACAGTTTTTTTACCGGCGTGTCGGAAGGTGTCATCAGCACGGACCGCATCATCAAAATGATGAATGTTTATAACGACGAATTAGTGGTTGATGTCAAAGGAGTGTATTCCATCGAAAACTTTATTGTGGCCCGCTGCCTGATGTACTGGCAGGTGTACCTGCACAAGACGGTGCTGTCGGCTGAACACCTGTTGATACATATTTTGAAACGTGCCAAATTCCTTTGCGAGCAAGGCAAAACCATTTTTGCTCCGCCGGCTTTACAGGAATTTTTAAAAAACCGTTTTACGATAGCCGATTTTAATGAAAACCCCGGCCTGCTCGATAGTTTTGCCCAACTGGACGACTATGATGTCTTTATGTCGGTGAAAATGTGGACACGCAGCGATGACAGGGTGCTGTCGCTGCTCAGCAAAAAGCTGGTGGAGCGCAAACTGCTCAGGATAGAAATCAGCGACACGCCTTTTGATGAAGGGTATATCGATAGCCTGAAGCAAAAGGTGCAGCAGGCCTTTGATATCAGCGCCGGAGAGGCTGACTATTTTGTGTTTTCGGAAGAAGTGGCCAATAATGCCTACAACCCTTATTTTGACAAGATCCATGTGTTATACAAAGACAACCGGGTGCTGGATATAACCGAAAGCTCCGACCAGTTAAACATTAATCTTCTGACAAAAACGGTCCGTAAATACTTTTTATGCTATCCCAAAGGCCTGTAATAATTAAACCGAAAGGAAAAGCCTGATTCGATTGCGTATATTGGTGCGTCGATAGGCTCTTCGGGGCTGTGAGAGGCTCTCCGGTGGGTTTAGCAACTCACAGACGGTCGATTGTGGGTAGTTATTTATCCCAAATCTGAAGACTTCGAAAAAGTAGAATAAAGCATCTGACTTTTAAAGTGATTTTTTTTGGATTTGGGTGTTCATTTCTTTTGCTTGTCCCCCGACAAAAGTCGGGGCAGGCGCCAGAAATGAACCAAAGAAAAAGACAACCCAGACAATGCTTCAGCCCGCTTTCAGAAAATATTGAAAATCTAATCAAAGTAGTCCCGACGGCGCGCGTCGGGAAACCCCGCAATCGGCGGGGCCGTATCCCTACTGCCACGAGCATCTTTTTTTCAGGCATGATAGTGCCGACTTTTGCTGGTAAAAAATTATGATCCGACAAGAACACAGTTCCGCTATGCTGTCCATGGTAGAACAATGGCAACAAA
>JAGNBV010000162.1:2428-4736 GCA_018004645.1 Bacteroidales bacterium | reverse complement strand
TTTTTTGGTTTGCAAAAATATAGTTTCCTGAGCTTATTGTGTAAAAAAAAACAGTTTTTTTGCTTGTACGACGAAATTTCGAGAAATATTTTTCTATAAACTCCTTAATGTGCGTTGTAGCGGGTGTAAGGGATGGTGTCCTGTCCTGAAAAATCGTTGTTCAGGTATTTGAAATAACCTGCCACGGCCACCATGGCTGCATTGTCGGTGCAAAAAACCGGTTTGGGCAGGAAGAGTTCCCACCCTTGTGTTTCGGCGTGGGACAAGAGTTGTTTTCGTAGGGCCGAATTGGCCGAAACGCCGCCCGAAATAGCAATCGTGCGGATTCCGGTACGTTGCGAAGTTTCCATCAGTTTTTTGGCCAGAATGTTTATTATCGTCTGTTGTATGGAGGCGCACAGGTCAGCAAGGTTTTCGCTGATAAAATCAGGGTTTTCATTCAGGCGGTCGCGGACAAAATACAAAAAGGAAGTTTTTAATCCGCTGAAGCTGAATTCGTCATTTTTTACACGGGGCTCGGAAAATTTGTATTTCAAAGGATTTCCTGTGGCAGCGTTTTTGTCAATCATTTGTCCGCCCGGGTAGGGAAGACCCAGTATCTTTGCACTTTTGTCAAAAGCTTCTCCGGCAGCGTCATCGATGGTGTTGGCAATCGTTTCAAAAGTATAAAAATCTTTTACTTTTATTATCTGGGTATGGCCTCCCGAAATGAGCAGGCACAGGTATGGGAAGGCTGGCGCCTGCCTGGGACTATCCTTTTCATTAATAAAATGTGCAAGCATATGCGCCTGAATATGATCGACATCAATAATGGGGATATTCAGCGCCAGCCCTAAGGATTTGGCCACTGATGTTCCCACAATCAGCGAACCCAACAAACCGGGCCCCCGTGTAAAAGCAATTGCAGAAAGTTGTTTTTTTTGTATATTTGCTTCGTGGAGTGCCTGGTCAATAACGGGGATAATATTTATCTGGTGTGCCCTCGAAGCATATTCGGGGACTACACCGCCAAAGTTTTTATGTATTGCCTGACTGGCAATAATATTGGATAAAAGTTCGTTTTTATTGACCACGGCCGCAGAAGTGTCGTCGCAGGATGATTCAATGCCCAGTATGTAAGTGTTCATTATCGGAAAAATGTTTTCAAAGGTATAAAAAAAACGTTTAAAATATTATTGGTTGTTTATGCGGTACTATTTGTGCTGCCTGCAGGCCTATTTACACTAATGCAAAGCAACCTGGTACAAACTTATCTTGCCAAAAAAGTTTCGGCCTACCTTTCCGAAAAACTTAACACCGAGGTTAGTGTTGATAAAGTGGAAATACGTTTTTTTGCCGATGTGGTGCTGAAGAAGGTATATGTTGAAGACCTGCACCAGAATCCCCTGCTCAGCGCCGAAAAGATTAATGTGCAACCACGACATATTGACTTGTCATCCAATTATTTCGAGCTTAAAAAAGTTGTCCTTGAAAACACTGTCTTCAATTTACGCAAGTATAAGGATGAAAAAAAACTTAACCTGCAGTTTGTGCTTGATTTTTTCAAGTCCGACAAAGAAAAACCTGCCAGGGAAAAATATCCTGTAAAAGTGGTGGTTGATAAACTGCAACTTTCCGGTTCAGGTTTTTCTTATATTAACGACAACAAAGACCATAACAACAACGGCGTTATGGATTTCGACGATATATCTCTTACGCATCTTGATATTGATATGAATCATGTTGCGGTGCTGGCCGACTCTGTATGCGCCGATATTAAAAACCTTTCGGTGCATGAAAAAAGCGGATTTGTCATTCATAACTTTTCGGCACAATCTATTGTTTCAAAACGCAACATTGTGGTGAAAAATCTCCTGGCAAAAACCGGCAACTCCAGCCTCGACCTCGACCTTACCTTTGCCTATGAGGACTTTAAATCGTTTAACGATTTTGTGCACAAGGTTACCATTATCTCAGCCATTCGCCCGACGGATCTTAATTTCATTGATATTGCCTATTTCGTGCGTCAACTGCACGGCATGAATGACCTTATACATTTTTCATCACAGGTAAAAGGCACCGTGAGCAATCTCAAGGTGAAGAATTTCATGATGCAATATGGCGCTGATACTTATTTTGACGGCGATATTGCCATGAACGGCCTGCCCCAAATCAACGAAACTTTTATTAACATGAAAGTCAGAAACCTGACATCATCGGTGTCGGACCTGAATGCCATCGTTATCCCCTCAGCCAACGGGGAAGTGGTCAACCTGAAGCTTCCATTGATGTTGCAACGCCTGGGAAACATAAACGTAAACGGAGTTTT
>JAGNBV010000162.1:0-2328 GCA_018004645.1 Bacteroidales bacterium | reverse complement strand
AAATTTTATTTTTCCCTTGATACCAGCAATAAAAACCTGGCCCGTCAGGAATTTAATTTTGATATCAGGCTGTATAACGCCACGCCCGTGTTGGATTATCTGGTAGGTGGGCTGGAAGCTTCCGGCAATACTTTAGTGAAAGGCAATTTCAACTCCTTGACTAACCATGCAAAAATTGAGGCAGTATCTTCACGCTTATCCTATAAAAGTTTCTCTTTGGAAAACTTGAATCTGGATTTTGCCGCCGCTGATGACAATTTAAAACTACATATGAATTCAGACACGCTGCATATGTCGGACAGCGCTTATCTTTCCAATGTAAACCTGGATTCCAGAGGGCTTAACGACAGCATAATCAGCCTTTTGCAGTGGGATAATAAAAAAGCAACTAAAAGAAATGCGGGCAAGCTGAATTTTTACAACTATTTTCAAAACAACAGCCAATCGGTAATGGGTTTCAAACCATCTGAACTGGTAATTAATGATTCGGTATGGACTATAAGTCATCAGGGGAACATAGTGTTTGATACCAGCAGCATTGTTTGCAACAACTTAAAGTTATGGTACAAAGAACAAAACCTGACCATCAACGGAAAAATCTCCAAAAACCCTGCGGATGTGCTGGCTGTTGATTTTAATTCCTTTGATATCTCTAATGTTGATTACCTTACCAATGCCAAAAAATTCGACCTTGACGGTGTTATAACCGGCAATGTATTTATTTCGGATCTATACAACGCTCCCACTTATTTTGCCGACCTGAAGATCAAGGATTTCGGGGTGAATTACGACAAACTGGGCGATGCTTCGATACAAAGTAAATGGGATGACGTGAAAAAAGGGGTTCAGATAAAAGCCGAAATTTATTATATCGGGAACATCGGCAAGAGCACGCCGGTAATCGCTGAGGGTTATTATTATCCGGGGGATAAGCCACAGAATTTTGATATTGATATTAGTGTTGAAAACTTACGGCTGAAAGCTCTCTCGAGGTATGTGGCCAGTTTTGGTTCTATTGTCAGCGGTACCGCCACTGGCAAATTGTATCTGAGAGGAAAACGAAATCCTGAATTATCAGGCCTGCTCAAAGTGATGCGGGGCGCTCTGAAAATTAATTACCTCAATACCGTGTATGCCTTTGCTTACGATAGCGTAAAAATCACAAAAGATGCTTTTACGTTTAATAACCTTATTGCTATAGACCAGCCTGATCTTGCCCACCGCGAAATCGACACGGTGTTGGTTTCGGGACGGATCACCCATGAAAATTTTAAAAATATCGGCTTCGATATCAGTGTGGAGCCCCGAAAAGCGCTGGTGATGAACACCAATGCCGCCCTGAACGAGCTGTTTTATGGCAAAGGGTATGCCACGGGAAACGCTCATATTTTTGGCAATCAGAACATCATTAATTTTGATATTGCCGCCACCACCGAAAAAGGAACCCAACTGATTATCCCTATTGGCAACACCTCGGCCCTGCAGGCTAGCGAGTACATCACTTTTGTTACCGCGGGGCATCAGGAAGATAGTATAACGGTAGAAACGGGCAAGGCCATCAAGGGTATCAATATGGATATGTCTTTTTATGTTACCGATGATGCCGAGGTGCAGCTTTTGTTCGATCCCCGCGTGGGCGACCGCATCATGGGAAGGGGAAATGGCAACATACGTATTTCTATTGCTGATAACCAAATGAATATGTTTGGCGATTATGTGCTCACCTCGGGCGATTACCTGTTTACTTTTCAGAATATCATCAACAAACGTTTTTTGATTGATCCGGGCAGCACGGTCAAATGGAACGGCGACCCTTACGATGCCGAGCTGAATATCCGCGCCAGATATACGCTGAGGGCCAACCTGGCGGGATTGGGATTGGATACCAATACCCGGTATGTTAACGTGGATTGCATTATTGATATGTCCAATGTACTTTCAAATCCGGAATTTTCTTTTGAGGTGGACATACCCTCTATGCAGGATTACGAAAAAGTGCCTTACCTGGCTGCTATAAACGAAAACCTCAACAATAACTTTATATCCCTGCTGGTTATTAATAGTTTTGTCAACCCCAATACCGGCATTGGCTCGGCTACAACGGCAGGAGTTAGCCTGTTAGGGAAAAGTGCCAGCGAAGTGCTTTCAAACCAATTGAGCAACTGGCTGTCGCAAATCAGCAAAAATGTTAATATCGGTATCAACTACAGGCCTGGCGACAATATTTCGCAGGAAGAAGTGGCGGTGGCGCTTTCGACACAACTTTTTAATGACCGGGTAACCGTATCCAGCAACCTTGGCGTTGCTACAGGGCAGACAGCAACAGGT
>JAGNBV010000161.1 GCA_018004645.1 Bacteroidales bacterium | reverse complement strand
ACTATCGCATTATCCGGGAGCGGTTGCAGTAGTTTTCAGCAGGCCAAACGCCAGGAAGCCCAGAGACGTAAGCAGTTTGAAAAAGAAAAAGAACAGCGCGACAAGGAGGCTGAGGCAGCTTATGAAGAGGCCATACAGCGGCATTATGCCATACAGGACCGGGCTACAAAAAAAATGATGAAGCAGACCGCCAAAAAATCGCAGATGAACCGCGAGCACAAAAAAGAAGGCTTTTTTAAACGCTTGTTTACACCCAGACAGAAAAAAACCAAATCCACCAGAAAAGAAAAATAATCCGCTGATATGTATTTTTTCGGAAAAAGAAACCGCTGCCTGTTTTTACTAAAGGCATTTCCATGTTTTTTTTTCTGTTGTTTTTTTTCTGTAAATATTCTGGTTGCACAAACCGGTCTTGATATCAACTTTGACAGAATATCTTCTGAAAATTATATTGTTGCCAAAGGACTCTCGCAGAATTCGGCATACTGCATAACGCAGGATTCGCGGGGATATATCTGGATAGGCACCTGGGACGGACTCAACAGGTATGATGGGTACCAGTTCCTGACATTCAGGCCCTCGCTTACCGACAAACCAGGCGAACTTAGCAATCAAACCGTATATTCGCTTCTGAACGATAAACAGGGACTGTTATGGATAGGCACCGAAAAAGGCCTTAATAGCTACGATTATAAAACACGTACGTTTAAACAATATAAACACAGCTCCAGAAATCCTTTAAGCATCAGCAGCGACACCGTGAATTATATCATCGAAGGGCGCGATGATATTTTGTGGGTAGGTACCAGCAACGGCCTTAACAAGTTTGACAAAAAAAAGGGGACATTTTACCATTATTTGCTCGATCCAAATAATGCAAACAGCTTGAGCAATAACAATATAAATTGTCTGCTCATTGATAAAAAAAACAATGTCTGGATAGGTACCAACGAAGGGCTGAATTATTATAATATTCAACAGGATGTGTTTTCTCACTGGTATAGTGGCTCACGTAAAAACAATGCCCTGCTGCACGATGTTATCAGGGACCTGATGATGGACAATGAAGGTAATTTGTGGATTTGTTCCGATGGGGGAATCGACATATACAGCCCTGCGCAACAAAAAATCATTAAAAAATATTTCCATGTCGGATTGAAAAAAAATTCCCTCAGCGATAACCGCGTCAGGACCGTTTTGCAGGATAACGAAGGAACCATCTGGGTGGGCACTTATGGTGGAGGACTGAACCAATATAATAAAACTACCGATGATTTTTTCTCTTATACAAATGATATTTACAATAGCAGAAGCCTAAGTAACAACTATATCAATAAAATCTTTCAGGACAAATCAGGGATTATTTGGGTGGCCACTGCCTGGAAGGGGGTGAGTAAAATTGACAAGTATTCAAACCGGTTTAACCATATACAACATCTGACCGAGACCGAAAACAGCCTTAATAATAATAATGTATGGTCAATTTTTCAGGACCAGAAGGGTAGGGTGTGGATAGCCACTGATGAGGGGATAAACATCTACGACAGGGAGTCCAACAAGTTCAGTTTTATTACCAGCAAAGCTTCCAATGCCAACTCCCTCCCGAGCAACCTGGTGCGGCATATTTATCTTGATAATAACAATATTTTCTGGTTCGGCACCTATGATGCCGGTGTATGTTCATACAATGCCCAGACCGGATATTACAAACAGTATGCTCACGATCCCCAAAATCCCTATAGCCTGAGCAACAACCGTATCAATTATATCATGAAAGACAGCCGTGGCGTGTTATGGGTCGCCACGGATAACGGCCTCAACCAGCTTAATCCCCTCACGCATAGTTTTAAGCGCTATCTTTTTGATCCGGAAAACAAAAATTCTATTTCAAACAATACAGTGTACAGTATCCACGAGGATAAACAGGGAATACTGTGGGTGTGCACTCTGGATGGTTTAAACCGGTTCAATCCGCTCACCGGCAGTTTTTCTGTTTTGAGGAAAACCCCCAACAACAAACATTCTTTAAGTACCAACCGTTTATTTTCCATTTATGAGGATGAGGAGGGCATCTTTTGGATTGCAACCTTTGGCGGAGGATTAACCCGTTTCAACAGGGCTACCGGAGAAATTAAAAATTACCTGGAAGAAAACGGCCTGCCTAATAATGTGGTGTACAATATTTTTGAAGATAAACACGACAACCTGTGGCTTTCAACAAATTACGGACTTTCCAGATTCAATAAAGCGGAAGAAACTTTTGTAAATTATGATGTGAAGGATGGCATTCAGAGTAATGAGTTTAATAGAAATGCAGCCTTTTACAACAAAAAAACCGGCGAGATGTTTTTTGGCGGAATGAACGGCTTTAACTCGTTTTTCCCGGAAAATATTCTTACTAACAATTATATCCCGCCGATAGTAATCACCGACTTTAAAATTTTCGACAAACCACAGCACCTCGAAATTGCTGACGGAGACACTATATATCTTTCGTATGAGGACAATTTCTTTTCCATTGAATTTGCGGCAATGGATTATTCTAATCCTGCAAAAAACAAATATGCCTATTTTCTTGAGAAATTCGACAACGATACGATCTATTGCGACGCTTCGCGCCGTTTTGCAAGTTATACACGGGTGCCTCCGGGCAGCTATGTATTCAGGATAAAGGGTTCAAACAGCGACGGCGTATGGAATGATCAAGGGTTGTCCTTTACCATCATTATTGACCCTCCCTGGTGGCGCACCTGGTGGTTCCGTATCGGTTATATTTTGCTGATCTCGCTGATAGCCTGGTATATAATTTTTCTGCGCCTGCGCAATATCCGCATACGTCACGAAGACGAAAAACGCATCCTCGAAATAGAAAAACAAATGTTCAGCCTGGAACAAACGGCACTCCGCCTGCAAATGAACCCGCATTTTATTTTCAATTCCCTCAATTCAATTCAAAGTGTTGTAATAGCCAATGATACCGACAAGGCTATAAATTATTTGGCAAAATTTGCCAATTTGATGCGGTTCATACTTTCACATTCCCAAAAACCTTTTGTTAACCTGAGCGATGAAATCAGGGCTATGGAAATTTACCTCGATGTGGAAAGGCTTCGCTTTGACAATAAATTTAATTACAAAATAGAGATAGACCCTGCAATTGATGAGGAATTTCTGGAAATACCCCCGATGATCCTTCAACCCTACATCGAAAACGCCATTTTACACGGTTTGCTGAACAAAGAAGGGGTGGGAAACCTTACAATTCAGTTAATAATGAAAGATAAAGAATACCTCAAATGTGTCATTGAAGATAACGGCGTAGGCAGGGAAAAAGCTGCGGAGATACGACAGCGTTCGGGACTTCAGCATAAATCCAAAGGCATGATGATAACCCAGAAAAGGCTTGAGATATTAAACAAATCAAACAAAGACCAT
The DNA here is from genome assembly GCA_018004645.1 of Bacteroidales bacterium. GTDB lineage: Bacteria > Bacteroidota > Bacteroidia > Bacteroidales > CAIWKO01 > CAIWKO01. Next base: position 1,332 of record JAGNBV010000161.1, on the reverse strand, counting down.
GTCAATGTGAAAATCATTGACCTCAAAGACGAAAAAAATCAGGCCTGCGGAACCCGGGTTGAGTTAATTATTATTTATAAAGAAGTGTAGAAAGTTTGTATTTTTGTTAATGATAAAGAAAAGATGTATTAATATTTTTAAGCCTTGTAAAAAATGATACGAGCCATAATTATCGACGATGAAAAAACTTCCAGCGATGCGCTGATGGGATTGCTTAAAAGATATTGCGAAAACATTACCGTGGTTGCTGTGGCTGATGGGTATAAATCCGGGGTCAGGGCTATACATGAATACCGGCCGGATGTGGTGTTTCTGGATATTCAAATGCCTGACGGAAGCGGATTCCAGGTGCTGGAAGATGTTAAAGAGGTCAACTTTGAGGTGATCTTTACCACCGCCTATGACCAGTATGCCATAAAAGCCATCAAATACAGCGCATTGGATTATCTGCTCAAACCCATCATCCCTTCCGACCTGCTTAATGCCATAAGGAAAATTGAAAAAAAAACGGAAGCCCTGGGGATGACCGACAACATTAAGGTGTTGCTCGATAACCTGAAGAATAAAAGTACTTCCAAAAAAGTGGTGCTGTCGACCGCCGAAAAAATTCATATTGTAGAAAACGATGACATAATCCGTTGTGAATCCGACGATTATTATACCAGGTTTTTCTTTACCGACGGAAAAACCCTCTTAATCTCAAAAACATTAAAGGAAACAGAGCAATTGCTTGGTGATACGGATTTTCTCAGGCCCCATAAATCCCACCTGGTCAACATTAAATACATAAAAGGATTTTTAAAAAACGACGGAGGCTATATAGTCTTGTCTGATGGCTCCAAAGTGCCTGTATCGCGAAGAAAAAAGGAAAAGGTGATACAAACCATTCAAAATTTGTAATAAAAAGAGTTATTTTGCCCACCTTCTTATAAAAAAGGTTTACGAAAACTGTAATTTTGTACCGATAACTTTTTTTTTCCAGCCGTTAACTTATTCACAAAATAACTTTTATTAATAAATAATAAATTTGATACACTTTAGTAAAGTGTACTTCCATATTGATTTTTTAATGTTAGTGCGAAAAAAAACAAGATAAAAAAAACGAAAAAATACCTATTACTAAAAACTTTTTGGAGACCAAAATATTAATCCCTGAAAAAAATTATTTGCAATATTAAAGTGATTATTTATATCTTTACCGACCTTTTTGGAGGGGTTTATTTGACAAAAAAAATAACATAAACTAAGAAATATGCTTCGAAAGTTACTTATTACAGCGGCTGTACTCATCACAGCAAACATGATGGCATTCTCGCAATCAGGAACATTGAA
>JAGNBV010000160.1 GCA_018004645.1 Bacteroidales bacterium | reverse complement strand
ATCAGAGATAAACTAATGTGGGGCTGGGACAAAAGAAATTAATCGTTTCTTTAAAAACTTGATAATTTTGGTGTTGTTTGAAATTTTTATACTTTTGTAAATTCAGTGTACAATAACTTATTGTAAAATAATGAAAAAAACAATTACCATCCTGTTGTTAATCATTTTGTTTGTGGGTACTGCCATGGCCCAGCAAAGAAGAGTATTCGGCAAATATGACTGGCGAAAAGACCGCCACAAGGTTTATCTTGCCCTGGGAGCCTCCGAATTTTACGGTGACATTGGCGGATTAAACAAGATAGGTTCGGAAACATTCAGCCTGAGGGATTTCGACATTCAGGCTGTCCGTCCGGCAGTGCAGATAGGTTATATTTACCGTTTTTCCAGATTTTTTGCGTCCCGCTCCTCTTTTGACTATATCTGGCTGAGCGGAAACGACAAATGGACAAAAGAAACCTTCCGCCGCAACCGCAACCTGAATTTCCGCACAGCAACCTACGGACTGTCATCGTCTATTGTGTTTCTTTATGACTTCCGGCAGAAAACCAGATTTTCGGGTTTGCACCGCACCAGATCCCGGGCCCGTAGCGGATTCAGGGAAATGGTGTATACCCCTTATATACAAGCAGGTGTTGGTGGCTTTTATTTTAATTCAAAAGGAAAATATAATGGCGAATGGTATAAGCTAAAACCCTTGTGCACCGAAGGCCAGACCCTGGTGCCCACCAGAAAAAAATATTCCTCTGTGCAGTTAGCCATACCCGTAGGTGTTGGATTCAGAATTAAAATAGCCAAAGAATGGGAAATAGGTCTTGAATACAGCCAGTGGATTACTTTTACCGACTATATTGACGATTGCAGCACAACATATTTTGATGAAAATGCGTTATTGCAGAATAAAGGACAATTAGCAGTTGATATGGCCAATCCGGCAATTGATGATCAGGTAGGCATGCCCCTGTACCCCAGCACCAGGCCGGGACAACAAAGGGGTGACCCCAGGGATAATGACCACATGATAGGATTGTTCTTTACTGTATGCTACTCAATAACAGAGGGATACACCCCGAAACTAAGATTTTAATGTTTTATGAAAAAAAGTCTCCTGCTTGTTTTTTTATCGCTTTTCCTTGTATGCGGACTCAGAGGCCAGGATTTCTACCGTTCCGAAGTCGGACTGTTTGTAGGCGGTTCGTATTATCTCGGTGACCTCAACCCTTCGAAACATTTTTTGCAGACCAAATTTGCCGGCGGCGCCATCTATCGCTACAACATCACTCCCCGATGGGCCTTGAAAATCAATGCCCTGCTCGGTGGCGTGGAAGCCAGCGACGCCGTTTCCAAAGCAAATATTGACCGCAACCTCAGCTTTAAATCTTACATCTTTGATTTTTCAACACAGATAGAATTTAACTTTCTCCAATACATTCCCGGTCATAAAAAAAACTTCATCTCCCCCTATATTTTTGTCGGTGCCTCGGTATTTAATTTCAATCCGAAAGCTCAATATGAGGGCAGCTGGTACTCCCTGCATTCGCTCGGCACCGAAGGTCAGGGAACCACCATCGAGGGAGTTAAAAAACCCTATTCGCTCACCACTTTTGCCATGCCCTTCGGCCTGGGCGTGAAGTATTCTCCTTACAAATGGATTAGCCTGGGACTGGAATATGGCATAAGAAAAACATTTACCGATTATATCGATGATGTAAGCACAGTTTATGCCGACCCGGTGATTTTGGCCGCTGAAAACGGCGCCGTGGCTGCAGCGCTGGCCGACCCATCCCTTTCCAACACGGTGGAAGGGCACGATTATACCGGGCTGAAACGCGGTAATTCCAAAACAAAAGACTGGTATGTATTTACCGGCCTTACCGTTACGGTGCATATCAGGACCAAAAAAGCCCGCTGCGATGCCTACAAGCAACACCCCAAAATCAAAATTAAATACAAGGAATAATTTATTCTCTTCCGAGGAATCTGCATGAAAGAAAAAATTAATCCTAAAAAATTGCCCGAACATGTTGCGGTTATCATGGACGGAAACGGGCGCTGGGCTCAAAAAAGAGGTGCCATGCGTATTTTCGGCCACGAAAATGCTGTAACCGCTGTCAGGGAGACCGTGGAAGCCGCCGCCGAACTGGGAATAAAGTACCTTACCCTCTACACTTTTTCTACCGAAAACTGGAACAGGCCAAAAACCGAAGTGGATGCCCTGATGAACCTTTTGGTGAAAACAATAAATAATGAAACCAAAACACTAATTGAGAATAATATCCGTTTAATTGCCATCGGCGATTTAACAAGCCTGCAAAAAGATTGCTACAACGAACTGATGAACACCATCAACATTACGTCAGCCAACAGCCGCATGACACTGATACTCGCCCTGAGTTACAGTGCCCGCTGGGAAATTACCGAGGCCGTTAAGCAGATTGCACAACAAGTTAAAAACAACCAACTGGATGTCAACGATATCGATCAGCATACCATTTCCTCCACACTCTCCACAAAAGATATCCCCGACCCGTCCCTGCTGATAAGAACCAGCGGCGAATACCGTATCAGCAACTTTTTGCTTTGGCAACTGGCCTATACCGAACTGTACTTCTCCCCAGTGTTATGGCCCGATTTCAGAAAGAACGATTTATATAATGCTATCATAGATTTTCAGAAGAGAGAACGAAGATTTGGTATGACTAGCGAGCAAATAAAATAACAAGATGCTAAAAAACACCTTCAAACTATTAATACTTCTTTTTTTCAGCATACCACTACAAGCACAGATTTCTTTAGACGATAAAGGCAATATCGACTATGCCACGCCAAAAGAATATGAAATACAGAAAATTGCTTTTTCGGGCGTTCAATACACCGATACCAATATCTGCAAATTGCTCACCGGCTTGTATGAAGGACAAAAAATTATGATTCCCGGCGAAAAAACATCCACCGCCATCACCAACCTGTGGAATCAGGGATTGTTTGATAAAGTCAGGTTGTATGCTACGCGGGTGGAAGAAAACAAAATCTGGCTCGAAATAGAACTCAAGGAACATCCCCGCCTGGCCGCACAGCCGCTTTTCTCCTCCAATGTAAAAAAATCCGAGGTAGATGATCTGCGCGAAAAAATCAACCTTACCAAGGGCGATATCATCACGCCAAACGTCATTCAGCGCTCGCAAAATACGATAAAAACTTATTATCACGACAAAGGCTATTATAATGCCGAAATAAAAATCAAAGAAATCATCGACACCGCCTCCGGAAAATATTCCACCAAATTAAATATTGACATTACCAGAAACAAAAAAGTCAAGGTCCGCAAAATCAACATCACGGGCAACGATCACGTATCGGACTTCCGTCTGAAACGGCTGCTGAAAAAAACCAAAGAAAAAACAGTGTTCAACCCTTTTATGGGCTGCGACACCCTGCTGTTCCAATCGGTAAAAAAACTATTTGTCCGCGACAGCATCAGTATTGAAGACAATTTTCTCAATTATATCAATGAAAGAGTCAACCTCAGGATATTCAAATCAGCCAAATTCCTGAAAGACGAATACAACAAGGAAAAACTGGCCATCATTGACAAATACAATGAATTGGGCTACCGCGATTCAAAAATTATTGCCGACACCATTATCCGCTCGGGCGAAAATACCGTGGATATCAACATCGACATCAAAGAAGGCAGGCAGTACTTTTTTCGGAAAATTACCTGGATAGGCAACACCATTTATTCGGAACGCGAACTGAACGCCATCCTGAAAGTCAAAAAAGGAGACATCTACAACCAGAAACAACTGGAAACCAACTTGAGTTATAACCCCGAAGGCTATGACGTTTCTTCGCTATACATGGACAACGGCTACCTGTTTTTCAGCGCCAACCCCATCGAAACTGCCGTTGAAAACGACTCTATCGATATGGAAATTCGCATTATTGAAGGCAAGCAGGCATACATCAACAAGGTTTCCATCCGTGGCAACACCAAAACAAAAGACCATGTGGTCATCAGGGAAATACGTTCAAAACCCGGACAATTGTTCAACCGTTACGACATCATCCGCACCACGCGCGAGCTGGCCCAGTTAAAGTATTTCAATGCGGAAAAAATTATCCCCGACATCATCCCCAACCCTGCCGACGGCACAGTGGACATTGAGTATTCGGTGGAAGAAACCTCTTCCGACCAACTGGAACTCTCCGGCGGATGGGGCATGGGCCGGTTGATTGGCACCCTGGGGGTATCTTTCAACAATTTTTCCACCAAAAACTTTTTCAAAAAGTCGGCATGGTCGCCTCTGCCTTCCGGCGACGGACAAAAATTAAGTGTCCGGGCGCAAACCAATGGAAAATATTACCAGGCCTATAATGCCTCCTTTACCGAACCCTGGCTGGGTGGTCACAAGCCTTTGGCATTAAGCGTTTCGGTATATTATTCTTCGCAAACCAACGGGCTTTCCAAAAGCGATTCGAACAGGCAGGCCATAGGTATTGCCGGTGCTTCGGTAGGTTTGGGCTCGCGCCTCAAATGGCCCGACGACTACTTTACCCTCTATCACGAGATAAGTTACCGCAACTACAAATTGAAAAACTATTATTCGACTTTTGACTTTACCGATGGCACTTCCAACAACCTCAACTACACCGTAACCCTATCGCGCAATTCTATTGATGCCCCCATTTATCCCCGGTCCGGCTCGGAAGTTTCGCTGATGGCACAATTAACGCCGCCATTTTCATTATTAAATGGCAAAGATTACTCAAAAATGCCCGAAAAAGACAAATATCAATGGATAG
>JAGNBV010000048.1 GCA_018004645.1 Bacteroidales bacterium | reverse complement strand
ATAAGCCGGATAATTGTCATCAACAGAGAAAACTAATCGGCCACAGCGTATCAATTTTGAATTATTAATATTATTATACGACTTAACATGAAAAGATTCTTTCTTGTGACTATCTTATTAGGTGCTTTGCTCACGTCCAATGCACAAAACAAAATAAAACCCCAGATACTCAAGAGTGTCGAAAAAATGTCGCCTTTAAAAAAAGCACATGGTAACGATACTGACATATCAAGAACAAATTCAAAGTTCATGAAATCCGGTGCCGGCACCCTGCAAGCTGAAAAGAAAACCGTGCAGAACAAATTTTCCCCTAAAAGCAACGGTATCTGGGACGTGCAGTTTGCGCACAATGTAACCATTGGCAGCGGTATCGAAACCGATGGCAGCCATTTTTATGTGTCACAGTGGAATCTGGATTCTATCTTTGTGTTCAACCTCAACGGCACCGCCGCCGGAAAATTCAAACTGCCGGTAACAGGCATCCGCGACCTGGCCTATGACGGGACATATTTCTACGGCTCCGACGCCTCCAATATCATTTACAAAATGAATTTCAATACCTACCAGATTGCCGACTCCATTGTATGTCCGTCTTACATCAATGTCAGGCATATCGCCTACGATAATGTCAACAATGCTTTCTGGGTTGGAGACTGGGACAGCGACATATACCTGGTCAACCAGTCGGGTGCGGTGATCAACACCATCTCCGCCCTTGACCATGAACTTTACGGCATGTATGGGTCAGCCTTTGACAACACCACTGCAGGCGGGCCTTACCTGTGGGTGTTCGATCAGGGTGGCTACGGTTGCGATATCGTTATGATAAAAATTTCCACCGGCAAACAAACTGGCATCATCCACGACTGTTCGGGCGATGTGGCTTCAGACCTTCTGGAACCTATCGCCGGAGGATTGTTTATTCATCCCGACCTGGTGAGTGGAACGGTTACGCTCGGAGGTATCATTCAGCGTCAACGTATTTTTGGCTATGACCTCGCCTCGGTAGTGGCTGCACATGATGTAGGCGTAGAAGATGTTCTCTCGCCCATTTTATCATCGGGCTGTTCGCTGAGCAATAACGAAAACATCACCGTTCGCCTCAGAAATTATGGTTTAAACAGTGCCGGCAACCTCAACCTCCACATGAACCTCAACGGGGTGGATTACAACAAAAACATTACCACTACCATGAACAGTTTTGCCACGCTGGATGTTACCTTCTCCGGCACCTTTGATTTTTCGCAACCTCTTGTTTATAAGATGGAATTCAACACCGCCTACACCACCGACCAGAACACCAGCAACGATACGGCGTACTACCGTGTCATCACCGGAAACGGCCTGATAACCGTAGATGTATGGACTGATAATTATCCCTCCGAAACGTACTGGGAAATTTATAATAACTATACTTACGACCTTTACGGCTCTGCTGAAAGCATGACCGATACCAACGCTTTTTATACCACCGACATGTGTGTAGACACCAATCTTTGTTACGGATTTACCATCTTTGACGAATACGGTGATGGCATGGCCCCACCGGCATATTACGAAATTTTCTTTAATGGCAATTCCGTGGCATACGACGATGATTTTACCGGCCTCTTTGAAGAAGTGCCTTTTATCGGATATTGCGATTATGCCGACCTGGGAGTTACCGGAATTTTATCGCCTGTTTCATCCTGTGAACTTAGCAGCGAGGAGCTGGTTACCGTGATCGTTAAAAACTTTGGCACCCAAACCATCGATACTGCCGAAGTAGCCTTTTCTCTGGGGGGCACTACCTATACCGAACCCATTTACGGCCCAATTAATTCACTGGAAGAAGTAGAATACACCTTTATAAATCTGTGCGACATCTCGGCTCTCGGCACACAAAATCTTATGACATACACTGTGTTGACAAACGATATGAACGAACATAACGATACCACCATCAATGAAATTGAAAATTACATTCCTGCATCGCTGCCCTATAACGTGGATTTTGAAAACGAGGCCGTTAACGGACAGTTACTGGTGGAAGATGAAAACCAGGACTATTTCAGCTGGTCGCTGTATGATAATGGCGGCATGAACAATTCGAGCTGCGCCATTTATTCTTTTAATCCGAACGAACCGGCCAACGACTGGCTGTTTTCAAAGTGCATCCTGTTGGATTCCGGGCAACAATATGCCCTCAACTTTTATTATAAAGCCCAGGATATCAATTATCCCGAAAAACTGAAAGTGCATCTGTGCGAAGCACCCTCCTCAGCAGCGGCATTTACCGAAACCATCATCAATCTGGACAACATCACCGACACTACCTTTGTGCCCGCCAACGTGCTCTTTGATGTAAACGACTATGGCAGCGGAAATTATTACCTGGGATTTAATGTGTATAGCACGTTGAGCGGCTGGAATCTTTATATTGATGAGATTTCTGTGAGCCTCCCTGCAGCAATATCCGAAATTAACATCGCCAAAAAAGATTTTTCGGTATATCCAAACCCTGCATCTTCCACATTGACCATCACACAGATATCAGGCCAGCCCAAAGGCAACAACACGGCTTTTGTATATGATATACAGGGACAGCTGCTGATGCAACACGACTTTTCTGCCTGCAAAACAGAAATTGACGTTCAGCAACTCTCTAACGGGCTATATGTTCTGAAAATCCAAAGCGACGAAGGTTTCTGGCTGAAGAAATTCATAAAGAAATAACTGTAGAAAAACACGTGCTGCTAAAAGCCACGCCTCCTCCAACTTCCTTTTGTTAACAATAATTTTCTGCATTTACTTGCTTTCAGGTTTCTTATGTATTATTTTTGCCAAATGGTTAAACCATTTATTTAAAACACATGGTTAATAAAGAACATCCTCAAACCACCCAGGAAATCATTTTTGAGGCCGCAAAACGGGTGTTTATCGAAAGAGGTTTCGATGGCGCCCGCATGCAGCAAATTGCCGATGAGGCGGGCATTAACAAGGCTTTGCTTCATTATTATTACCGCAGCAAAGACAAACTCTTTGATGCCATTTTTGCCGAAGCTTTCATGAAATTTTTGCCCAACATTTCGCAAATTATGATGTCGGACGAATGTTTTGAGAAAAAAATCAGACTTGTTATTTCGCACTACACCGACATGCTGATGGAAAACCCGCATCTGCCTTTGTTTATCATGCACGAGATACAAAGGAAACCCGATATGATTGTAAAAATCCTGCGCAGTTCGGGCATCAATCCCGCCGTGGTTGCAGTTCAATTACAAAAAGAAGCAAAAGAGGGCAAAATTCGGGACATCGCCCTGCCCCACCTGATGACAAACATTATCGGAATGTGCATCTTGCCTTTTATCGGACGACCAATACTTGAGGGCTTATTGTTTAACGGAAACAAAAAGGCTTACGACCATTTTTTACAACAAAGAAAAAATTTAGTTGCTGATTTCATTATTAATGCTGTTTCAAAATAAGGAACTTATCCCATGAAAAAAATACTGCTGTTATTCGTTGTGTTTCCCTGGATGTCTCTTTTTGCCCAGCAAACCGACACTATCAGTCTGCTCTATTGTCAACAGCTGGCCCTGGACAATTACCCGCTGATCAGACAAAAGGAACTTTTATCTGAAGCTGCAGGAATAAAAATCAAAAACCTCAGTACGAATTATTTTCCGCAAATCGCGCTGAACGGACAAGCTACCTATCAGTCGGCGGTTACAGAAATTCCTCAGATCAGCCCTATGTTTGATTTTCCTTCGATGAGCAAAGACCAGTACAAAGTTACCCTTGATGTGAACCAGATGGTCTGGGATGGGGGGATAACCTCGGCACAAAAAAAACTGGAAACCTCCGGCCTTCAGGTAGAACAAATGAGTGTGGATGTCGAAATCGCGAAAATAAAAGAACAGGTAAATCTCATTTATTTCAACATATTACTGGCACAACAAAATGAAAAGGTGGTCGGAAACATTCAGGATGAGCTGCAATCAAAATTAAAAAAGATCGAAGCCGGAATAAAAAATGAGGTACTACTTCAAAGCAATGCCGATGTTCTGAAGGCTGAAATTATAAAAACCGAGCAGCAACTTATCGAACTGGCAAATGCAAAAAGTGCCGCACTGAATATGTTGGCTGAATTTATCAACCGCCCCCTTTATGAAACTACCGAACTAAAAATCCCTGACGACATTGCCATCGTACCTGTTTTTGACAACAAACGCCTCGAAATGCAACTGCTTGATCTGCAAATGAACAAGCTTGACATCTCAAAAAGCCTTATAAACACGAAGGTGATGCCCCGCTTCTTTGCTTTCGGACAGGGTGGATATGGCCGTCCGGGATTTAATATGTTGTCAAACGATTTTGACTTTTTCTATATCGTCGGAGCAAAAATGACCTGGAATATTTCCGGATTTTTCCAGTCGGGCAGGGAAAAACGCATCATCGACATCCAGAAAAATATTCTGAATACCCAAAAAGAGACTTTTGACAAAAAACTGAAAATTGCCTCACAAAAAGATGCTGCCGACATCACAAAATACAAACAACTGATCAGCAAAGATGACGAGATCATCCGGCTCAGGCAGAACATTACCAAAACAGCGTCGACACAACTGGAAAACGGTGTAATCACCGCGACAGAATATGTTACGGAGCTTAATGCGGAAATGACAGCACGGCTCAACCTGGAATTACATAAGATTCAAATGAAAATAGCAGAAATAAATTATCTGAATTTGATGGGAAAACTATAGAATTCAGAAGTAGGATTTCAGAAGTCAGAATTAAAAAAATCAAAAAAAAATAAAAAACACCATTATATGAAAAAATACCTGTGTATCATCAGCATTGCATTATTAACCGCCTGTTCGGGCAGAAACGACAAATCGGATGCCTACGGTAACTTCGAAGCCGACGAAACAATCATTTCTTCTGAGGTAAGCGGAAAGATTATTCAGCTTGATCTTGAAGAAGGGCAGGAAATTAAAGCAGGTACCATCGTTGGCATAATTGATACTACCGACTACCAGCTAAAGAAAGAGCAGCTGACCGCACAGAAAAATGCGATTGCATCAAAATCAGGAAACATTGCTTCGCAGATAGAAGTGCAGCAGCAACAAAAAAATAATCTGCTGATCGACAAGGCCCGAATAGAAAAACTTTATAAAGATGGCGCAGCTACCAAGAAACAATTGGACGATATTAACGGGAGCATCAGCATGGTTGACAAACAGATACAATCGATCCAGACACAAAACGGCAGCGTGGCTGACGAGATACTCGCCATCGTAAAACAAATTGACCAGATAAGCCAGACCATTAAAAAATGTTACCTCTCCTGCCCTGTTTCAGGAACGATACTGAACAAATATATTGAGCAAAATGAACTTGTAATTCCGGGAAAATCCCTGTTCAAAATTGCCGACCTCAGCAGTGTTTTTCTCCGGGCTTATATCAGTGAGTCGCAATTAGCCAATGTAAAACTCGGGCAAAAGGTCGAAGTGCTTATCGATAAAGGTGAAGACAATACGGCAAAATATGAAGGTACCGTTACATGGATATCATCAACAGCAGAGTTTACGCCAAAAATAATTCAGACAAAAGAAGAACGGGTAAACCTGGTTTATGCAGTAAAAATAAAAGTAAAAAACGATGGAGCATTGAAGATAGGTATGCCGGGAGAGGTAAACTTTAACGGAAAATAAGAGTCAGGAGTCATTCCGCCGCCGCATAATATTAGAAAATGAAAAAACAATAAAACAATTTTACTATAAAAAACCCGAATCAATTTTACCCAATCAACTCAATCAACCCATTTAACCCATTTAACTTATTTAACTTAATTCCCTCCCCTCACGAATGAACAACGTCATCGTAGAAAATATCAGCAAAAGTTATAAAAAGGCCGGTACTTCGGGAAACACTCCCATTGATAAAATAAAAAATGCCAGGTCCCGCAAAAAAGGATTGAATGCTGCTTCAAACGAAATAAAAGCCCTTGACAAGGTTTCTTTCCGGGTGGATAGCGGCGAGTTGTTTGGATTTATTGGCCCCGACGGGGCAGGTAAAACAAGCTTGTTCAGAATATTGGTATCGCTGCTGCTGCCCGACTCGGGAACAGCCACCGTATGCGGATTTGATGTTGTAAAAGATTTTAAAAAGATACGGAATATTGCAGGATATATGCCCGGGAAATTCTCCCTTTATCAGGATTTGACGGTAGAAGAAAATCTGACTTTCTTCACCACGATCTTCGGTACTACAATACAGAAAAATTATCATCTTATTAAAGACATTTACTGCCAGATCGAACCATTTAAAGACCGCCGTGCCGGAGCTTTGTCCGGGGGGATGAAACAAAAACTGGCTCTCTCATGCGCCATGATCCACAAACCCGAAATCCTTTTTCTTGACGAGCCTACGACGGGCGTGGATGCCGTTTCACGAATGGAGTTTTGGGAAATGCTTCACAACTTAAAAAAAGCAGGTATCACCATCATTGTTTCAACGCCATACATGGATGAGGCCTCACTCTGCGACCGCGTGGCGCTGATACAGGAAGGAAGTATTTTAAAAATCGGAACCCCCGAAGAAATAATTACAGATTTTCAGAAGCCCGTGTTTGCCATACGATCTGAAAATACGCACCAACTCATCCGCGACCTCGAAAAATCTCCGGAATGTGAAAGTGTTTATCCTTTCGGGCAATATTTACATTTTATCCCGGAGAATGTCAACATTGTGATTGACACACTTTCAAAAACCATACATGAAAGTCATCCGGAAGCTGAGGTTTTTCAGGTCAAACCCGACATAGAAGATTGCTTTATTAACCTGATGAAAGAAAAAAAATGAACGGCACAGAACCCATAATAAAAGTAAGAGATCTTGTGAAAAAATTCGGAAGTTTCACCGCAAATGACCATCTCAATTTTGATGTGTATAAGGGCGAGATCTTTGGGTTTCTTGGTGCCAACGGCGCAGGCAAGACTACGGCGATGAAAATACTGTGCGGATTGTCGGAACCCACATCGGGAAGTGCCAGCGTTGCCGGATATGACGTGTATCGCGAGCCAAACAAAATTAAAAATTGCATCGGCTACATGAGCCAGAAGTTTTCTCTATACGAAGACCTAACGGTAAGCGAAAATATCAGGTTTTTTGCAGGTATCTACGGAATGGACCGGAAGGAAATAAAAATAAAAAGCCGGCAACTGATCGAAAAACTAGGACTTTCAGATGCCGCCGACAAACTTATTGCCGACCTTCCGCTGGGCTGGCGTCAGAAACTTGCTTTTTCGGTAGCACTGGTGCATGATCCGGAGATTGTATTTCTGGATGAGCCCACCAGTGGCGTCGACCCTATCACACGGCGGCAGTTCTGGACACTGATCTATGAAGCAGCCAGTGAAGGAGTGACGATTTTTTTAACGACTCATTATATGGATGAAGCCGAGTATTGCGACCGGGTTTCGATTATGGTTGATGGAAGGATCACGGCATTGGACACACCTGGAAAATTGAAAGAACAATTTAATGCTGAAACAATGAATGAGGTATTTATAAAGCTTGCAAGAGTAAGAAGTGATAAATGAGAGGATTTTGAAAAAGGAGAAGATTTAGTTGTATATGGTAAAGAGTAGGATGGATTAAGTGATGATGATAAATGTTCTTTGGAAAAATAAAAATTACTGATTATTAATTTAGAACTTTAAACTATGCATTTTTTTAAAAATTTAGAAGTTTGGAAATTGTCGATGGAAACTATAGTCGAAATTTATAAAGCCACTGATGCATTTCCTGTAAAAGAACAATTCGGATTAATTTCACAGATAAACAGAAGTGCTGTTTCAATAGCAGCTAATATTGCCGAGGGCTGCGGCAGAAATACAACTAAGGATTTCAATCATTTCCTTGATATTTCACTTGGTTCAAGTTTTGAATTGGAAACTTTAATTATTGCCTCGCAAAATATCGGATATCTGTCTGAAGAGAAAAGCCTGTCAACAATCAATAAAATTCATTCCATTCAAAAAATGTTATACGCTTTGCGCAGATCGACAAACAAACCAAGATAAAACCATACCCCAATGAACAACATGTCAACCTTCCACCCACCCTCTACCTTTCAACCCTCTACCCAGCTACCATTTACCTTTCTACCAGCTACCTTTCTACCCTCCTCCCTCCTAACATCTACCTATCCCTCCTAACATGAAACACTTCTTCGGCTTTGTTAGAAAAGAATTCCACCATATTTTCCGCGACCGTCGGACTCTGATCATATTGTTCGGCATTCCCGTAGCACAAATGCTGCTTTTTGGATATATTGTCACCACGGAAGTCAAAGATGCCCGCATTGCTATTCTCGACCATTCCAAAGACGAAATTACCCGCAAAATAGTTGATAAATTAAGCTCCTCGGGCTACTTTATCATTGCGCAACACCTCACCAACGAGCAGGAAATCGGAGAATGTTTCCGCAAAGGGACGGTAAAAGAAGTTGTTGTCTTCGAACAGGGTTTTGCACAAAAATTACAAAAAGAAAAAACCGCCTCGGTACATCTTATTGCCGACGCTTCGGATGCCAATTCGGCCAATCTGGTCGTAAATTATACTGCAGGCATCATCAACGATTTTGTTGTAAAAGAAAATACCTCCACCCTTATCCCCATGCAAATAGTTACGGAGCCGAGAATGCTTTACAATCCCGAGCTCAAGGGGGTGTATATGTTTGTTCCCGGCACTATGGCCATGATACTTGTACTGATATGTGCCCTGCTAACTTCAGTAAGTATCGTGCGCGAAAAAGAACTCGGAACCATGGAAGTACTTCTTGTTTCTCCGCTCAAGCCGTTACAGATAGTTTTAGGTAAGGTTACACCATACATTTTTCTTTCTTTTGTCAATGTAATCACCATCTTGTTGTTGAGTAATTTTGTTTTCGGCCTGCCGGTCAGGGGAAGTATAACATTACTACTGGCTGAGAGTTTTTTGTTTATATCCCTGGCATTGTCTATTGGCATACTTATTTCTTCCTCCACAAGCAGCCAGCAGATGGCTATGGTGGCTTCCATGCTGGGACTGATGCTTCCCTCCATATTGCTTTCAGGTTTTATTTTTCCGATCGACAATATGCCGGGATGGATTCAATGGATATGTTATATAAATCCAACGACCTATTTCATTATCATATTGAAAAACATCATGCTAAAAGGGCTGGGATTCATTAGTGTCTGGAAAGAAACAGCCATCCTGGCAGGAATGACATTGTTTTTGCTGATGGTCAGCACAAAAAAATTCAAGGTCCGGCTCGGCGGAAAATAGCGACATAACCATGAGAACCATACTGTTCATATTACAGAAAGAATTCATACAGATACGGCGCAACCGGATGATGCTTCCGGTTATTTTTGTCGTTCCATTGTTACAACTGCTCATTCTGGTCAATGCTGCCAACATGGAAATGAAGCATATAAAAATCTGCATCGTGGACAATGACCTGAGCAGTTCGTCGCGTCTAATCACAGGAAAATTCAGCAATTCAAAATTCTTTACTTTACAGTGCCATACATTCAACATGGAAGATGCCCGGCGACAGTTGGAAAACGACCGTGCCGACATTGTCCTTCATATTCCCGCAGGGTTTGAGCGGGGCCTGGTGCGCGAAAACAAGGCAAAAGTCCAGCTGCTGATCAATGCCATCAACGGCACGGTGGCCGGCATAAGCAATGCTTATGCCGCCCAGATCCTCGCAGGAGCCAACCGCGAGATTATCATGCAATGGTACGGAATCCCGAAAACCCAGGCAGCTTCCGCAGCAATTAACATCATTCCGGCTTTCTGGTACAATCCTGATATGAATTACAAAATTTTTATGGTGCCGGCCATACTTGTGCTGCTGGTTACTCTCATCGGAATGATGCTGGCCACACTGAACATTGTCAGAGAAAAAGAAATGGGAAATATTGAGCAGATCAATGTTACCCCGATACGGAAAATTCACTTTATTACCGGTAAGCTGCTTCCATTCTGGATCATTGCCTTGGTGATGCTTGCCATTGGTTTGCTTATCGGGAAACTGTTATATGACATTCCCATGGTTGGCAGCCTGCCTCTCCTCTTTGTTGTGGCGGGCATATACCTGCTGGCCATGCTTGGTTTCGGGCTGATGATATCAAACACTGCTGCCACCCAGCAACAGGCCATGTTTGTCATGTTCTTTTTTATACTCATTTTTATCATGATGAGCGGCATCTTCACCCCCACCGATAGCATGCCACACTGGGCACAAACCATTAATTACCTTAATCCCGTGGCCTACTTTATGCGGATCATCAGGATGATACTGCTTAAAGGCTCCGGTTTTGCAGATATTTACAGGGACTTCCTGATACTACTCGGTTATGGAATAACAGTAATTATTTTTGCCGTGATACGCTACAGAAAGGTTTCGTAACAGGAGCCAAAAGCCCCACAAAATCAGGTATTAATAAAATATTTTTGAAAAACAGTTGCTTTAATCCAAAGTTTATGTACCTTTGCACTCACATATTGCGGGATGGAGCAGTGGTAGCTCGTCGGGCTCATAACCCGAAGGTCAGAGGTTCGAGTCCTCTTCCCGCTACTGACGCGGACTTTTCGGTTTTTTTACTGGAAAGTCCGTTTTCTTTTACCGCAAAATCACTTGAAATACAGCGAATTAGATTAAAAAAACTGTTGTAATCCTTGGTTAGATATTTCCTTTTTCCCGTGTCCAAGACCAAACCGCTTGGAAAGATCAATTTTTGTAATCGCTTTTTTGCATCGACTGGCACGGACACCCATATTTTACTGATGTTTTGAAATAACAAAACAACATTTTTTATTTTATTTTTTTGGTTAGATATTTTTTTTGAGGATATTCCAATTTCTTCCTGAATTGCCAAAATTTCATCCGATAGCTTACCGGAAAATTTATCATAGAGTTCTTTTGACAATTTCCCATATGCAAATCTTTCTTCCATATCGTCCTTCGTTTTGTATTGCTCTTTCAGTTTTGCCTTGAGCAAAGCTTCCTCTTCCCTTCTTTCATTGTATTTTGCATCAAACAGCTTGTTTAGCTGATCTCTGAATAGCGGCCCATATTTTTCAGGTATCGAAAAACCATTTAATAAATCAACAAACAGTTCGTTTGCACCCTTCCCTTTGGCTCTTACTGTTTGGCTGGCATTCATACAGACGCCTTTACATCTTGGGCAACAATAATAATGTACCTTTTTTTTCTTGACTTCATAACCCGAAAGTTTTTTACCGCAATGCGGACACAATATGGTTCCCATCAGCGGCCTATGTTCATTTCCTTTATCAATGACATAGCCGTTGTGGTTTGAATTCAGCATTTTCTGAACTTTCAGGAACTCTTCTTCTGTCACCATCTGCGGCCAATTGCCCTTCACTGGTTCCGGGAGCATACTGTTTACACTAATGCCACAATAAAAAGGATTCCGCCACAAGGCAGATAATGATTGCTTGTTTATTTTCAGCCCCCAGAAATCAAGTTTTTGCCTGATCGAAGAATCAGTATATCCTTGCAATTTAAGGTTCCATGCTTTTTCCAGCAACAACCCCTCCTCATTGATTACAATCTCCTGCTTGCCTTTTATTAAGTTCACATCCTTGACCCTTGTGCCATAATGACTATAACCCCTCGGTGAATGCCCCAGCCAATTGCCCTGTTTCAGAAATTCTATCATCCCCGGTTTAGTTATATCCAATCGGTCGAGGTTATCTTTTCGGGCTGCCAGCAACTTATCGTAAATCTCTATCTTCCCTCTTTCGGTTTCCGTAGAAATTCCTGTTGAAGCTTCAATCAAGTGAACCCTGTAATTATTAATCAAGGTTGTAAGCAATGCTATTGCATCGCCACCCGTTCGGGAGAATCTGTTTATCTTATAAACCAATATGGCAAATGGTTTTACCTGCATGGTTTTTACTTTTTCCAACAGCCGCTGAAACTCTTTCCGCGACATATCATCAGAGGCGCTCTCATAAGTATAACCAAACTCTTCGAGTATGTTATAATTCTTTTGAATGGAAAATCTTTTAATAGCATTCGCTTGATTTGCCAGACTGAAATTATCAAACTGATCTTTTGAAGACACCCTCGTGTACAATAATACATTGTTATTATTGTTGAAAGCTGTCGTATCGTTTTTGGGTTTCATGAAGCTCCTGAACTTCTCGATATTACTGGTTTTCATAATATTCAAAAATTATGGATGAACATTGATAAATATTATCTGCAAGTATATCCAACTCTTCGTCGGTTAAACTTTCAAATTCTTTGTATTTTCTTATTTCTTCTAGTGTAAGTTTGATTTCATTTTCGTGAATATCATTTTTGTTCGACATTGGTTTGGTAATGCAACATACCGCCAAATAGCTTTATGGTAGGTACGCCGTTTAATATAATATGTAAGTAAGAACATCCTACTTTTTTATTATTTCTTTTACTATAAACTCAACAGAGGTTATTTTACCGTAATGCTGTTTTTCATTCATCTCGCAATAAGGATATTTTAGCTTTATTTTCTTTTTCCATTTATGATATTCATCAGGCTTATACTGAATTTTCAATCTCCCTGAAAGCATGGTTGAATCCCTATCTTTTTTGATCACTATTTCCTGAAAATCTTCTTTTTTCATAAAGGCAAGCACTGCATTTTCTTTTTCATTAAGATACATGCAGCTGGATGAATACTTCTGTTTTTCTTTGTCATTCAAAAAATCATAATACAATTTCGTTATTGAAAAATAAACGTGGGTCTCATAGAAAAACATTTTTCGTTTGCTGTCAAACTCTAAAAGTTCATCTAAATAAGGTATTATCCGGTCTTTTTTTATTAGTATTCCAAACTCTTGCCTGTTATCAATGGATGACAAAAGGAGTATTTCAAAAAAATTGAATTTTATATGCTTAAAAATTTCCTCAAAAACCGTATCGGAGTTGATCATAGTGGATAAGGTCATCAAAATATCCAGTACGCGCCGGACTAAATTGACCACCTCACGCCGGTCCAAATTGACCACTCGCGCCGGGGGAAGTTGACCACCCTACGCCGCTCCAAATTGACCACCCCTAAAGTACGAAATTTCCTTGCTGATCGATAGACATTAATGATTAAGTTGAGCTTAATCAAAATAATTATTAATGTCTAATAAACTAATCGTTATGAGCAAGGTAAGAAAGATTATCAAGCTATACACCGAAGGTGTAAGTAAAACGTCCATCGGGGAACGGACAGGGCTTCCCCGCAATAGCGTCAAGAAGTACATCAGGTTGTTTCTGGCCTCGGGCAAGACAACTGAGGATATCGAACAACTGGGTGACACAGAGTTAGAACAGTTGTTTATGGATATGGTTCCTCGCAATCATATCGAAGATGATCCCCGTTATGTGACCTTGATCGAGTTTTTTCCGGGTATGCATAAAGCACTTAAATCCCGCGAGAACACTAAGGAAAAGCTGTGGCAGCAGTATTATTCAGAACATCCTGATGGCTACCGTCTTTCACAATTTAAGCGTCATTATCTTGAATGGCTCAAGGTGCGTAATCCTGTGATGCATATTGAACATAAGGCTGGTGAAAAGATGTATGTAGATTATGCCGGAAAGAAGCTTCAGATAATTGATCCGGAAACTGGTGAAGTCATTCCCGTAGAAGTCTTCGTTGCAATCCTTGGTGCAAGCCAGTTGACCTATGTGGAGGCCAGTTATAGTCAGAAGAAAGAGGACTTTATCACTTCATGTGAGAATGCCTTGTATTACTTTAATGGCGTACCCAATGCCATTGTTACAGATAACCTGAAATCGGCAGTAGTCAAGGGAAATCGTTACGAGCCAACGCTTAATGCTGCGTTCCGGGATTTTGTGAGTTATTATTCAATGGCTGCGCTTCCGGCAGCTCCATACAAGCCCACGCACAAGGCCCTTGTTGAAGGTGCCGTAAAAATCATTTATCGCACCATATACGGCACGGTAAAGGAAATGGTTTACACCAGCCTTGAACTGTTAAACCAAGCCATCAGAAGTGCCTTGGAAGAGCACAATAACCGCTTGCTGAATAACAGGCCGTTCAGCCGTCGCCAGTTGTTTGAAGATACAGAGCGATCAACGCTTAATGCTTTGCCTGAGAAAAGGTATGAGTTGAAGTGCCGCTATATCGCATCTGTAATGAAAAACAACTTCGTCTGCCTTGCGGAGGATAAGCACTATTACACGGTTCCTTACCGCTTCATTGGCAAAAAGGTGACATTGCTTTACAGCCAGTCACAGGTTGAGATCTTTCACAGGTACGAACGTATTGCAGTGCACCAAAGGAACAGACATCCATTTGGACACACCATCGTAAATGACCACCTGGCCTCTCAACATCGGTTCATGAGCGACTGGAATCCGGACAAATTTATTGAACGCGCTTCAGATGTTGGTCCGGAAACAAAAGAATATATTATCCAATTACTCAGTACCCGGCAGCATCCGGAACAGACCTACCGGTCATGCCAGGGTGTTCTGAGTTTTGCTGCACGTGTTGGTAAAGAAAGGCTCAACAATGCATGTCGCCGGGCACATCAATATGGCGATTACAGTTATCAAACCATTCGTGCTATCCTTGAAAGAAAGCTTGATAATCTTGATGAGATTGATGAATCGGTTGTCGATCCTTCAATGCCAAAGCATAATAATATCCGTGGCAAAAATTATTACCGATAAAATCGTCCCGGGTGGAACACCTATATCAGTGTTCCACTGGGTTTTTATTAATTTAAAACGTATAAAAATGAATGAACAAACTTTACAAAAAATGAGACAAATGAAGTTCTTCGGCATGGTGCGCGCGTTCCGTGCGAGCATAGAAAACGGTACTATGGCAAAAATGACCGGCGATGAAACGGTGTCCATGCTTGTTGACTCTGAGTGGGACGACCGTAACAACCGCCGTATCGAAAGGCAAATGCGCAATGCCCGCTTCCGTTACAAGGCCAATATGGAACAGATGCACTTCGATATTGAACGCAACCTGGACAAGAACCAGTTGATGCGTATGGCTGAGTGTACTTTCATTCAACGCAAAGAAAATCTGTTAATAACCGGCAGTACCGGAATCGGCAAAAGTTACATCGCATCAGCTATCGGGAACCAGGCCTGCACATTCGGGTACAAGGTGCTATATGCTAATGCAGCAAAACTGTTCTCAAAGCTTAAAATGGCCAAGGCTGACGGTTCGTACATCAGGGAACTTGCAAAAATAGAACGTCAGGACCTTCTGATTCTTGATGACTTTGGACTACAACCGCTTGATGCATACAGTCGCTCGGTGTTAATGGAAATTGTTGAGGACCGCCACGGGAACCGCTCTACCATTATTACATCTCAATTACCCGTGTCACAGTGGTACGAAGTAATAGGAGAGCAAACAATAGCTGATGCGATCCTTGATCGTATTGTCCATGATGCACACCGAATGGATCTTGTAGGTGAGTCATTGAGAAAAAGAAAAAACGAAAAAATGATAGAAAATATTGAAACTAATCAAAATTAATTAAATTTGTATAACAACAACCAGCAAGAAAATGATCGTTTTAAGGAAGTCAGAGGGGGGTGGTCAAGCACATCGGCGTGAGGTGGTCAATTTAAAACGGCGTAGACTGGTCAATTTGGTCGGCGTGTGTAATAAATATCATTTTGACATTTATTATTCTTATGGAGCAGAATTCAAAAAAATTGACTATGATTCGATTTATTTGCCGGGAAATAGTAATGGCGGTATAGGTACGTTTTACCCTGCAGGTGATATTAATGGCGATGGCAATGATGATCTTTATTATAATGCTTACGTATTTTATGGCGGTGCTCCCTCGAGTTGTACTACATACAATGTGTTTTTAAACACTCATAAAAAGCCACTACTGGTTAAATCCATAATTAATGTGTTTTTACAAAACACCACGTTTACTTATAAACCCATCTCCGATACCTGTATTTATACAAAATACAATGACACCAGCCATAATATATGGAACTTGATTGGGAGAAGCCACCTCGTAAGCAGTATGTCTGAACCGAATGGTATTGGCGGAGCTATTGTTACAAATTACCGGTATGAAGGTGGATTGGTTCATAAATATGGTAAGGGGTTGTTGGGTTTTAGCAAAGTAATTTCTGAAGACACTGTTACCAAAACCAAATCGGAAAGTTATTACCTTTACGACAGCGTTTATTTGCAAATGAACCTCGTGGAAGCTAAAATGTTTTTAAATGGCAGCCTTGTTTCCGATATGAAGAATTCTTATAAAACCGTAAATTTAAGCGGGGCTACCGGATATGGCTTTTATAAAGGTATATTTTGCTACAACGATTCTGTAACAACCACCGATTATCTTACAGGAACCAATGTAACTAAAGTATACAATTACGGTAGCTCCAGCAACATAAGCACAAATAAAGGAAATCCAATTTCTGTTACTGAATCATATGGCAATGACGGTTCTGTAGTGACATCCAACACCTATACGAATAACACATATTCCGTAAATAACGACCATTCCACGATGAGCATGTGTAAGCCATCTGGAACCATTGTTACAAGCACGTTTGGCAGCGAACCGGCGTTTGCGAAAAATACTACTTATCAGTACAACACTAATGGCTTATTATGGAAGGTTACCGATTTTTCAAACTTATCAGGCAGCATTACCACTACCTATGATTATACCGGGAACAACTTCGGCAATGTTACTCAAAAGACCATTTCAACATCAGGCCTGCCTAATCGCTACACCACCTATACATACGATAACAAAGGGCGTTTTATTACCGGAGAAACCAATATGCTCAACCAAACAATCAGTTACCAGTACAATACAAAGTTTGGGGTTAAAAAGAACGCTACCGGTATTAATAACCTCACTACCACCTATACCTACGATGGTTTTGGAAACCTTACCACCGAGCACCTGCCTAATGGCGAAACCAATACATATAGCCGTGGATGGGCTTTGAGTAGCGGAATACCAAACGCTATATTTTATACCAACAGCCAGTTGTCAAATGCACCTGATGTTAAAACTTATTATGATGCAATGGGACGGGTATTAGGTGTTGAAACCGACGGATTTGGTGGTGCAAAAGTATATACGCGCAAAGAATACAATGCCAAAGGACAGGTAACAAAAGAAAGCCAGCCTTATTATTCCGGTGAAACGCCAAAATGGATAACCTACACCTATGACAACAATAACCGCCCTCACACGGTTAGTAACAATGGGCTTACAAGCACATATTCCTACTCAGGTAAAACGGTTACCGTTACCGACCCCGGTGGAAGAAACAGCAGCAAAACCGTTAATAATATGGGACAGGTAATTTCTGCCACTGACAACGGCGGAACTATCACATACACTTATTGCAGCAACGGGCAACCCAAAACAATTAATGCCCCCGGCAGCACCATAGAAAACAGGTATGATGAATACGGCAGGCAAAGAAAGATGATTGACCCCGATGCAGGAACCACTTCTTATGTTTACAATGGCTTTGGCGAACTGTATTCGCAAACCGACACCAACGGGAATACCTATACCATGACCTATGACAGTGCCGGGAGGCTTATGCAAAAAACCGGCCCGGAAGGAAATTATATTTATACCTATGTACCAAATGGTGATCCTGGATCCGGGCTGGTGAAAAATATAAAATCTCCCGGGGACACTGTGGCATATATTTATAATGACTATGGGCTGCCGACTTGCATAACTGATACTATAGGCGGAACGCCATATACTTACAATTACACTTACGATAATCTGAATAACAACACGAATATTGAATATCCAAACCTTTTCAAGGTAACGCGGCATTATGATGCCAATGGGCAGCTTGATATGGTGAAACGTTATGACGACAGCTATCCAATATGGGAACTCAATAGTGAAAATGCGCTTGGGCAAGCTACACAAATTAAACAGGGTAATGGCATTACTACTGATTACAACTATAACCCGTATAACTTCCTCACGCAGATAAGCAGCCCGGTACAAAACGAAAGCTATGTATGGAATGCCAATACCGGAAATCTTACCTCCCGAGCCGACAACAGGTACCAACTTACTGAAAGCTTCACCTACGACAACCTCGACCGGCTGAACAGCATAACACAAGGAGCCAATGTGCGTACCATTAATTACCAGGCCAACGGCAACATAAGTTCTAAATACGATGCAGGCGCCTATACTTACGACCCGGTGAAGATACATTCGATAAGTAAGATTACCGATAATAACTGTACCTCGGCCATAGCACAGGCCTTGCAGAACATTACCTACACTCCTTTTAAGAAAGTAAAAACCATACAACAGCATAACGACAGTCTTATTTATACTTACGGGCAGGACATGGAGCGCCGTAAAATGCAGTTATACGAAAACGGGCAGTTGGTAAAAACCCGGATATATTGCGGTATGTACGAAAAAGAAACGCTTGCCGACAGCACCGTAAAAGAATATTGTTACATAGCGGGCGGCAATGGTGTTACAGCCGTATTAATTAATGAGGATTTGTATTTTCTGCGGCGCGATGTACAGGGTACTATAACCGGATTGATTGACAAAAACAACAACCTTGTTGAAGAATACAGTTATGATGCTTGGGGGCGTAGGCGCAACCCAACAAACTGGACGTACGACAGCGTGCCACAGCCTCAACTTCTGTACCGTGGCTATACGATGCACGAAATGTTAGATGAATTTGGCTTAATTAATATGAATGGCCGCTGTTATGACCCCGTGGTGGGAAGGTTTTTAAGCCCTGATATAATAGTTCAAAATGCAAACAATACACAATGTTACAACCGATACAGCTATTGTATAAATAATCCTTTAAAGTATAGTGACCCGAGCGGGTGGAGTTATGGCACACTTGCTCAAATGCATGATAATGCGCAGCGTGCAGCATGGCAGGAAATGCAAGCCAGGAATAGGCAACTGTGGCAGGAATTTAACTCTCGTATGTCAAACCCCAAGCAGGCTCGAATGTTAGCATTAGGTTTACAAGGTAAAAATGGCCTGAGTGGCACTGCCGATGGTACATTTTTTTCGGATATTCAATCAATTGCAAGTACGTTGCACATTTTAGGCTTATCGGGCATTTTTGGGAATCCAGGGGATCCACCAGCAAGTTTGAGCAAAAATACTTCGCAAACTATTCCGTCTTACGGTGTTGATATTGTAAATAAAGTTATGAATGAAGCTATAGCGTTACCCCCTTCTTCTTCACAAGGAAACTGTATGCTTGTAGTGAATCAAAGTAATTATTGCAACACATCTGGTTTAAGTAATAACACTGGAGCGCAACCAACAATTTCGATGAAATTAACTTCATATACAATTCCTGGTAATTTGATATCAATTGAAACTTATACAAAAGGGGTCGTACAAGGGGATGAATCTGTTACAATAAATTTGGACGTTAATCAACAGTATGAAAGTATCACTTTAAAAAATTCTATGGGGGATTTTACAATAGGTAATGATCTTCTTATTGTTGGAAAAAATTATTTATCTCTTGGCGTTGATCAAGAGAACTATATACTTGATATTTCAATACCATATGGTGTAAGTGCTTATGGGGGAGTTACACTTTATTTTAATAAATCACGTACACAGGAATTTATTGGTTATGGTTTTATGGTTGCAAAGATTGTATACCCACCATTCAGATTTGTACCAGTGTATTAATTGTTTAGAATATTAATTGTTTTAATTTATTATAAAATGATATTAAAGAAAAATAAAATATATAAAATTATAATATCTGGCATTATTGCCTTGCTGCTGTTTGTTATCATAATTTACCCTTTTTTTGAGAGTATATATTACAAACATAAGATAGTTTTTGGAGATTCTAACCGTTATTCCTGGCTTTTAAATGATAGCGTTAAATTAGATACAACATGGTCCAAAGATCCAAAAATATCAATAGCAGGTCGGATTAGAGAAAGCGACATATATTATAGTTACAATTTGGCGAATGGAATTGATTTGCATATTTTGGAATTCACCGGTTTGGATAAAATTGAATTGAAAGATATAGTTTTTGATTACAATGGAGATTTTAGTCAGTTTAAAAAAAGAAAAATTGTCATTTTTAATAAAGATATACAGGGTTGGCCTGAAATTTCAATAAAATACAAACTCCCTTTTGAAAATACATTAAAGGTGTACTTAGATGTAAATACTGAATGGAAAAACCTAAAGGATACCATAAACTGCAAAGCATTCTTTGGTAGCTTAAATAAAATGTCGCTGGCAAATGAGAACGGGGAACAACTTGTCCTTTTTGATTTCGGGCAAGTTCCAAAGGCTTTAATTACATTTTATAAAACAAATTTTAGTTTTTATGCAATAATTATAACGTCTGATTGCGATCTTGGTGAAAACTGTATCAATTATCTTAATTTAAAATAATTATCTCAGCTGGCTCGGATTTGCAATCCGAGTGAAAAGATAAAAAGTTAGAATGAGAATTAAGAATTAAAAATTAAGAATGATGTTCGACAGATTTAAGATACATAATAAAAAAGCAGTTTACCTTCGGCGCGATGTACAGGGAACAATAACCGGATTAATAGACAAGAACAATAACCTTGTTGAAGAATACAGCTATGATGCGTGGGGCCGCCGCCGCAACCCAACCGACTGGACTTACGACAGTGTACCACAACCGCAACTCCTATACCGGGGCTACACAATGCACGAAATGCTGGATGAGTTTGGATTAATTAATATGAACGGCCGCTGTTATGACCCTGTGGTGGGAAGATTTTTAAGCCCCGACATCATAGTTCAAAACCCCAACAATACCCAGTGTTACAACCGATATAGTTATTGTATAAATAACCCACTGAAGTATAGTGATCCGAGCGGGTGGAGCTGGACTCCAATACAGGCTGCACGCCATGCAAGTATGATGGCAAATACCATGATGATGCGTTTACGCGATAACTTTCAGCCGTCTGTAATTAGAAGTGGCAGTTCGTCAATGGGGAATGGATATCTTTTTGGGTCAAATGCAATTGCATTTCAAACCACAATAGCAACCTTTGAAATGGAACTCGCTGCTATTGGCAAAATACTTAGTTCTGTTTTTGGCATGCCTGGGCTTTTTGGGAATCCGGGGGATATTGGTAAAATTGACATTTCTGGTTATTCTGCCCAACAATTTTCCGAAGCATTTCTGGGTGTTTGCGCTTATGAGCGATTTTTTGGAGACGGTAAATTTAAAATGGACGAGTATTTTGGAAGTGTATCAAGTGAGAAAACCTCTTTCTCATTCCAGGGAGAAGTAATAATGAATAGAGGTAGCTACGAGTATAGTTCATTCATAAATGCTAATTTTAAATTATCAGAAGAAGTAGATCTTAATAATATTACGTATAGTGAACCTGTTGCGCTTACATTGAATCTATCAGGAGTGTTAATTACTCCGGATGGCGCACCAATTGAAAGTCAGGACCAGGACATTTTAAGTTTCACGCAATCATGGACAGTAAGGTTTAGTGGAGGTATTGACTATTTAAGTTTTAATTCTTATGGGGGAACCTTGCATGATTATTTTAATAGCAGAACGGCTCAACTAACAAATGATGGTTGCCGACTTGTGAACGGAATAAGGTACCGTTTTGACCTTACTAATATTAATTCGGCCAGATATTGTTTTAATAATTATGGTACATCCTTTGGTTATAATTGGTGGTATCGTTATTAATCTAATTTATGAAAACTATATTTTCAATTTTGTTGGGTTTTTTTGTGTCGCTTTGTACTGTTTCAGGGCAAGTTGATAGTGTTAAATTTATTAATAAAAATTGTGGCGTTGTTCCAAATTCATTGATTTTAACAAGTGATTCATGCTATTTAATATTCACTATCACAACAGATTCATTAGATTATATTAAAAGAGATCGCCGACCCGATGTGAATCATTATGATTTTAATATTTTAAAAGTAGATAAGAGCGGAACATTATTAAGCGAAATAAGGTTAAGAGATAATAACTCTTATGACCGATATCCCAAAGTTCTGAAATCAAAAAACAATTTCATTTACTTAACAGGATTGAAGCATTACAAAGATGGAAAAGAGTTTCTAAAACTCATTAAACTGGATTCGAATGGCAATAATATTATTTGGGATACAACAAGCAGGTTCGGGAGCTTTTTACAAACCAATGTAAGGTATGATATTACCAAAGATAAACAGGGTAATTTAGTGTGTTTTTATTTAATTAATGATTCAATTACTGAATTTGGTAAGGACCACCTCTACATAAAAAAATTTAATGAGGATGGGCATGTTATTCTTAGTAAAAAAATTGAAAAAGAATTAATTTATCAAGCGGATATCAGATTTATCCAAAATCAAAGTGATGATAATTGCTTTTATATACAGATTTTAAAGGACACCCCACCTCATAAAAATTATGATTCAATATTGAATGTAGATTTAATTTCCACCAAAGTTAGATCGTACGAGATATTAAAAATTGATTATAACGGCAACATAATTAATAATATAGCCATTCCGGTGCAAAATGAGTTGGAAATTAATTTTTATAATAAAAATAAGCAATTTGTTGGTTATGCCAGTAATGACTTTTTTGGGGTTACTGTAATAAAAAACTTCAACCCCTTAACATCAAACAAATATGCAAGAGTTGATAGTTCATATTTGTCATTGATATTTTATGATAGTATAATTCAGCATGGTAAAGAGAAATTAATTGATAAAACCCCGTTAAGATATGTTTCTTTCATAAAATATAGGCTGATAGCTTCAAATATTGTTAAAGGGATTGATAATTCCTACGCCTTTCTCTATTTAGTCAGTATCTCCGATTCAATTTATTATCATTTTGTTAAAACTGATTTAGATGGTAACATTCTTTTTGATAAAGAAATCCATATTGATCCCTATGTTTTTGAAGGCGTTAGTTTTCTTGCGGAAGAAAATGGATTCGTAATGATAGGAGCCTCTAGAAAAATAAATGAAAGATACACCCAGCATATTCCAAAACTACGTATGATTAAATTGGATTTAAATGGTAAAATGAAAACATTTTAAAATGAAAAAAATAGTTCTATTTCTTTTTATTATCGGTTTAAGCAATGTTCTTATGGCTCAAAACGTTTATGAGTTTGCCACCGATGCCGCCGGAAACCGCATACAACGAACAACAACCCCAATGAGCGTGGCAATTACAGCCGCTCCATCAAATGTTGTATGTTCGGGAACAACAGTCACTTTTACAGTTACGGCTATTAATCCCGGCACTTCTCCATCTTACCAGTGGCTATTGAATGGAGAAAGCATAGGTGGAAATAGTTCCACCTACTCGTGTGATACCTTATCCATGGGGGATACAGTTAAATGTAAGCTCACATCAAACTTGAGCTGTACGTTGAACAACCCAGCTTATTCAAACGAAATCGTTATGGTAGTTAACGAATATCCTGTTGCCAATGCAG
>JAGNBV010000159.1 GCA_018004645.1 Bacteroidales bacterium | reverse complement strand
GCTACCCGCAGAAACCATTGCATTGCAGAAAAATATCTTCTAAAATACTGCACCTATGATAAACGAAAAAGAACAAATTTTAATCAGCTTCTTATGACGGACTCTTTCTTAAGTTGACGCATATGCGCACCCTGACTAGCACTAAAAGGTTTGCTGAACCTGAAATAACTACAAATTTTTATTTGCCTGAAGCAGCCACTTCCATACCGGCATAACGCGGATGTTTTTCCCGTCCTTTTTTAATCTGCTTTCCTGATCGGCTGTCAAAATCAGTCCTTCAGATAAATTATACGCATTCAGGGCGTCCATAAGCCCGGCTGTCTCGCGCTGTTTAGTAATTTCATCCGACAAGGAATAACAAACCTGTATGGCTTCTGTAATTTTATAACCTTCCCGGATAACAAAATCGCACTCTGTGGCGCCCCAATGGTAAAAAACATCTTTACGGCGACGCTTCAGCTCAATAAATACAAGGTTTTCTAGCCATCGGCCCTGATCGGGAGAAGACTGAAACCCCAACTTCATAGCTAACGCATTATCAATAAAATATACCTTCTTCGGGTTGATATGTTGTGCCTTAAGTGAGTAATCGAATTTCAATATCTGAAAAAGCAAATATGTATCTTCCACATAACCCAGATAATTTTTTACGGTGGTTACATTTTTAACCCCGATTACTTTTGCCAGCGAGGTATGCGTGAATGGGCGCGCTATGCTGCTTGCAAGATAGTTTACCATCTGGAGCATTTCTTTTTCGTTTACCAGTTTGTTACGCACAAGCACATCGCGGTACAAGACCGACTCGTAGAGGTATTTGAGGTATTCATCAAAATCGTCCGACAAAAAAACCGGAAATCCGCCTTTCTTCTGGTATTCGGCAAACAAGGCCATGATCTTTCCTTTTTCGACTGTGGTCAATCCGGTAGTTCTCAGGGTTGGGTATCTTTTGAATTGCAGAAACTCCCCGAAAGAAAACGGGAACAACTCATACTGAACGTACCTCCCGGTAAGATGCGTACCCAGCTCCCTGCTCAGCATGGATGCATTTGACCCGGTAATAAAAACTTTGCAGCCGCTGTCGTACAACCGGCGCACAAACATTTCCCAGCCCCGGATGTTTTGTATCTCATCGAAATAAAATGTTTTCTGAACACCGAATAATTCTACAAAAACCTCATGCAATTCCTGAAAATGTTCCATCTTAAAATCAATCAGGCGCTCATCATCAAAGTTAAGCACATAATCCCGCTCTTTCTGTTTTTTCTTTATCTGATGTAGCAGCACCGACTTCCCGCAGCGTCTCACACCCGATATCACGAGTATCTCTCGGCATCGCATATAAGCCGCCGGCACCTGGCGTTCAACTTCATTTTTAATGGTGGCCCGCTGCCGTTGTTCCCTGATGACTGTCTGAAGTATTTCTTTCATAGTAAACTTTTTGCTTTCACAAAGATACAAATTATTCTATTACAAATAGAGTTTTCCATGAGTTTTATTCCATTGAGAATAGAATAATTAATAAATATGCTGGTAATAAATGTCGTGTTGAACACCAACATCAACATCAACACACTCATACCCCGGGGAGGAGGTGATATGGCTGAATAAGATAAAGAAGCTGCTGAACCAGAAGTAAGACAGTGCCTGGAGTAGCCAGGGTCTGCGCAAAGACTATCATTAAAAAGTTTAAATCTGACTAAAGTCTGGCTGAGCCATTCAGACAGGTTTGCATCCTTCTGTCGTTTAATCTGAGATTATGCCAACACCGATATTCTCTTTAAACAAAACACAATAATTTTCTTCTGCATTTCCATACAGGATAGTATAATCGCTTAGTTTTACCAAATAATCAGCCAAATGAATATTCTGTAAATTATTTGAAAGAGACAGGCCTGGTATCGAAAATGGAAAAACGCTGCTGTTAGGGTTTGGCGTATTCAGGAATATTCCGTCATTTGCGCTGTCAAAGTCATGAATAACGGCAAATAATTGAAAGTCAGTTTTTACATTTAGGGTCATTTCTGCCAGCAGGTCAAAATGCCTGAATAGTTTGTCCAGGTGGGGTTTCCGGCGTTTAAAGCTTACATTTCCATA
This sequence comes from Bacteroidales bacterium, assembly GCA_018004645.1. Classification (GTDB taxonomy): domain Bacteria; phylum Bacteroidota; class Bacteroidia; order Bacteroidales; family CAIWKO01; genus CAIWKO01. The sequence continues at coordinate 2,789 of JAGNBV010000159.1, read as the reverse complement.
TCCTTTTCGGTCAAAATGCAAATGCCAGTTATCAAACCAAACACCGGGCTGGCGAAAATCGAGCCAGTTCATTTTATCAAAATCGTTACGAACAGTCAGATTTTTATAATATCGTTTCAGCCCGCGTTGTTTTTTACCGTTCATGCATCCGGTATCTTAATATGTAGCACAATCAGTATTAGATGACTATGAAAATACGTATTATTGCTCATTATAAAATATTATCTTGAAATATTTGGCCACAAAATAGCAATTCTGTACATTATTCTTAATCTTCATCTTCATCACCCCATCTATTTATATAAATACATTTGCCTTTTTCGCAGACTTCTGCAATTCCATAATAGAAATCTGATACTTTATCATATTTTAATTTAATAACTATTTTTCCGCTTTTATCAATAAAACCCCACTTTTCGCTTTTACTATGCTGAACAGCTGCCAACTCCTCCTCTATGGAATATTCTCTGATTTGCTTATAAATTAAATCAACTACCACCTTTCCGCTTTTATCAATATAACCCCATAGCCCGCTTTTACCATCCTGAACAGCGGCCAACCCATCGTCGTATTCAATGATTTGCTTATAAATTAAATCAGCCACCACCTTTCCGCTTTTATCAATATAACCCCACAACCCGCTTTTACCATCCTGAACGGTGGCCACCCCATCGCTGTATTCACTGATTTGCTTATAAATTAAATCAGCCACCACCTTTCCGCTTTTATCAATATAGCCCCACAACCCACTTTTATCGTCCTGAACAGCAGCCAAACCCTTATCGTAATCCTTGATATCACGGTAAATTGCCGGGGCTACAAGTTCTCCTTGCTGGTTCACCACACCATAAAGAGAAGAGGTGCTTTTAACTATACCCATGCCCTCTGCCAGCTCGCGGGCTTCCACATATTGTGGCGGCACAACCTCTTTTCCTGTCATGTCAATGTAGCCAAACATTTTTGATTCATTTTGCACAACGGCAAGTTTATTTTTACATGGGTCTGCTTCGATATACTTTATTTCAGTTATCTCTTTTCCCTCTGTGTTTATATAACCCCATCGCACTTGATCATTTATTTTAACCGCCACCGGCGCTATCTTCTCCCGGAAGAATTTATAATCGGTGTATTTTAAGGGTGTAATTGCCTGCCCATTAATATTGAAAAGGCCAGCTTTTTCGCCATCTCTGAACCATGCATTACCATTCCAATCAAATGCCTGGTATTTCTCATCATAGGGAGTTAATAACGCGAAGTCATCATACTTGACCGGAATGATAATTTTTCCTGTTTTATCTGCAGTGCCCACCTTATTGCCCTTTTTTATGGCAAACAACCACGCCAATAATGAACCGTTGGGTTGGCCATTAAACCGAAAGGATTCTATTTGAATACAACGATTAATTTGATCATACTCAAAATTCAATACTACCTGGCCTTTTTGGTTTATGATGCCCGCCTTTCCGTTTTTGTAAACAATAGCAAGTTGGTCAATAAATACTTGATGCTGGTAGTCACATTCTATGGAATCTATTCCGCGGTACACTATAGTGCCGTTTGTATCTGTCAGCGCGCCATTATTGTCTGTAAACGTCAACGCATAAGCACCCATAAATACCTGAAGCTCGTCTGGGCGGCTATCCCAATCATAAAGACGGTCACAGGGGGCAATAATTTGTTTGCCGGTGTTTGAGTAAACGGCATATTTACCTGTTTTGGTTTTTATGGTAAACTTTTTATTTTTATATGATAAGATTTTTGAATCATCCGGCAACAACGTTTGATTATCTATAGTGAAATATTTTCTTGTCAGGGTATCGCCTGTTGAATTTAATGTCCCAGCATAATAAGTACATGTCCCTATTGGCTTTATAAAATTATACTGTGCCGGCACCTTTATTTCCAGAGTGGGATAATCAATTAGTCCGGATTTTTTATCTTTGGTATCAACCCGATAAACATTTTCACACATCATTTTAGGCCAATAAGTTACAAACCCATTATCTTTCATAAACTTATTAAAATTATCAGGAGTTTGGCATTGTACATCGTAATAAATGCTTATTATTATCACTAATGATAAAAAAACTTTCACAAATAATTGTTTGGTTAAAACTGGTTTTGAAAATGCCGAAAATAAATAAATATTCATAATTGTTAAAAATTTTTTGGTTATATAATTTTCATCAAAAATAAATAAAAATAGAATTTATTTTAACTATTTATTTATTCTGGTTGTAAAAAAATCAAACCAAAGAAAAAATTTTTGCCTAATCGGTGATAAAACAATCAAAATCTTGTAATCTTTCTTTTGCGTAATCGGATTTGCCTACACCATTTTATTTAAACAGAATGCGCCTGTTGATAAATGATTTTAGCTTATTTGTGCCTTATTGCCACCCGAATTCTTGCTTAGGCGGATGCAGTAAGGGCAGAGTTTAAACAAAACAAGGCCTGTCTTTTTATTTTTTATTAATTTCGATGTACATGTCGCTGTTACGACATCATACAATCATGCGAAAACAGGGCGATGACGGGGTAATACATAGAAACGAAGTAATAATAAATTTATACTTTTACCACCAATTTTATAAACATAAAAAGTACATCTCCCCAAAATGAAAATCCCCGAATATTTTAAAAATATCGCCAGCCTTTCTGCTGAGTCAGAACGGGCTATTATCAGTGCTTTCAAGCGGGAAGAATTGCCAAAAGGCCATTTTTTATTTCAGCAGGAAGTTATTTGCCGTCACATTTATTTCATCGAGCAGGGCCTTGCCCGTACCTAT
>JAGNBV010000158.1 GCA_018004645.1 Bacteroidales bacterium | reverse complement strand
GCGCCTGTCGCACCAACAGGTCCTTGAATACCTTGTATTCCCTGGGCTCCGTTAGCTCCTGTTGGTCCTTGTGCTCCTGTGGCTCCTATGGGGCCCTGGATACCTTGTGCTCCAATTGCACCGGTAGTTCCTGTTGCGCCTTTAGCGCCTGTCGCACCAATGGGCCCCTGAATGCCTTGTAATCCCTGGGCTCCGTTAGCTCCTGTTGGTCCTTGTGCTCCTGTGGGCCCTATGGGTCCCTGGATACCTTGTGCTCCAATTGCGCCGGTAGCTCCTGTTGCGCCTTTAGCGCCTGTCGCACCAACAGGCCCCTGAATGCCTTGTAATCCCTGGGCTCCGTCAGCTCCTGTTGGTCCTTGTGCTCCTGTGGCTCCTATGGGGCCCTGGATACCCTGTGGCCCTTGTGGTCCTATAGCCTGTACCCAGTTGCTGCCGTTAAAATACCAAAAACCTACGGCCCCGCCTGCCATCCCTGCGTTGGTATTGTAAACCAAAAGTGAGGTGGCCGGGTTGGGAATTGTGGAAATATCGTTGATGGAGGTAAGTGAAACACGAGGAATTAACAGTCCCTTGGATAAACTGCTCACATCAAGCATAGCTGAAGGATCGGCCGAGGAGCCAGTTGTATTAATGGAAACACCTTGTTGTGAATAAACATTAATGGTAAACAGTAAGCAGAAGAATAAAAAAAGAGTTCTTTTCATGATAAAATGATTTTGTAATAAAGAATTACAAAAATAGAAAATATCATGAATAAGCAAAAAGAAAAACAGATGATGATGTTTGGTTTTTTGGGTTCCTGCTTTCTCCGGAGGATAATCAAATGGGAAAATATGTTATATGAAATAAGTTAAAGGTCAGAAGATGTCAATGAATTGGAAATAGTCAGAAAGCACAATTTTATGCAACATATCACGTGTACTGTCCATCGGCTATAGAGAAACTTCAAAAAAATGAACGGAGGAGGATAGCTGTTGAAATATTCAGAAGATATCAATTATGGGGAACATTACTATCTTTAGACTTTTTTTTCCTGTCCATTTTTTTTGTGTCCTTCTTCAAATCCTCATTATTTTTTTTGATAATTTTTAGTTGGGTTTCAAGTGTTTCAATTTGTTCTTGCTGTTCTTTCATGCCCTGAATAAGTATTGGAATGAGGTCAATGTAATTGACACTGAGGTATTGGATATTTTTATCGCCTGATGCATCAGGATGTACACCTTCTTTGACCAGTTCAGGGAAAACCTTTATAAGGTCCTGAGCAATCAGTCCAAATTGTTTTCCGCTGCCGAGGTTCATAAACTCAAATTCCTCAGTTTTCATTTCATAAGTTTTGGGTTGAAGCATCAAGATTTTTGGCAGGATATTGTCCAGCGGCTCAATATTTTTCTTAAACTTTCTGTCCGAAACATCTGTCAGGATTCCGGTGTATTGAAGATCGCCGGAAAAGTAACCTGCCACGCCATTTGCCGTTGGGCAGTATCCCCAGACACCGAATGCGTTGGTGCCTGTAACAGCTCTACCAATAATGCCGTTTCCGTCAGTGCCGGTATTATTCGCATATACTGCATAAGTGGCTGATCCGCCGGGGCTTTCGGCATAGACACTGTATTTATTTCCTTTGAAATATCCTCCGCTACCTTCGGCAGGGGGAGTTGCTGAGAGTCCGTTACCTACGGCAACAACTCCTATGCTATTAGTTCCGCCAACATTGGTTTGTCCCCATAGTGCGTAACTTTGCACTGTAGTACCATTATTGGCAACACCCCATACTCCAATAGAGCCGGGAGCAGCCGTTTCGCCGTAAACACCTGCGGCTTTTGGCCATGTTGTTGGCGAAGAAGTACTGCTGTGATAACCAACGATTCCATAGCCATCTATGCTTGATGTTTCGCTTCTTATACCCCAATTAATTCCTGTTGTGGATGTTGCTCTGGCATAGATAGCTTTTCCTGTTGAACTGGAGTTTTCGGCATATATGGCCGTTGATGTGCCGGAAACATGCAACAATGATGTTGGCGCCGTTGTTCCAATTCCAATATTTGTCCCGTTATCGTAAATTAGACTACATGTTGCTGATGTTCCGTTTGATTTGATTAGTCTGTTTGCCGTTGTACAACCCACTGGGCCTGTGGCCCCTGTGGCGCCTTTAGCACCTGTTGCACCAGCAGGTCCCTGTATGCCTTGAGCTCCTTGTAGCCCGGTAGCACCTACCTGTCCCTGAACCCCTTGTGGTCCCTGGGCTCCTGTTGCACCTGTAGCGCCTTTAGCTCCGGTAGCGCCTAACTGTCCCTGAATCCCTTGTGGTCCCTGGGCTCCTGTTGCTCCTGTAACGCCTTTAGCTCCGGTAGCGCCTAACTGTCCCTGAATCCCTTGTGGGCCTTGTGCTCCTGTGGCACCAACAGGTCCCTGTATGCCTTGCGGCCCGATGGCCTGAATCCAGATGCTGCCGTTAAAATACCAAAAACCAACATTACCGCCCGTCATGGCAGGGTTAGTGTTATAAACCAATAGCGAGACAGCCGGGTTGGCAATTGTGGACACATCGTTGATGGAAGTGAGTGCCACACGCGGAATCAGAAGTCCTTTGGAGGTACTTTTCACATCGAGCATGGCGGATGGATCGGCGGTGGTGCCCGAAGTATTAATGGAAACGCCTTGTTGTGCAAAGGTATGCCGACATAACACCAGGCAACATAAGGTAAAAATCATCAATAAAAGAAATGGGGCATTAATTCTGCAAGATTTCGTTTTTGTAATCATAGAATGTATCTAAAAAGTTTTTTACTTTAAATGTTGTTAATGAATAAAGAATAACAAATATAATTAAAAATTAATAAGATAAAAATTTTTTTGAAAAAATGGATTGGCAAAAAACAACGGCAGCAAAAAGTTGACTTTTTGCTGCCGTTAATAAATGTTTTTGGAAATAAAGCAAATAAGTAATTACATTCTATTAAAAATAGTTTGATTACTTATTATACAGTGGGTTTTTTGTGTAAAAGCTTGCTATGTTAATACTGGGGATCTATTTTATCCCAAGTTCTTTTTTTACGAGAGGTAAAATGTCTTCAGTGGCTGCTGCATATAACAGTATGCCTTGCCTGGAATCGAGAATCATTGTATAACCGTTGGCTTTGGCAACTTTTTCGATGGCGCTTTTGGCTTTGTCAATAATGGGCTGGAGCAACTCGTTTTGTTTTTTCTGCAGGTCTTCCTGAGCTGAGGTCTGGAAGGATTTTATCCTGTCCTGGAGTTCCTGAAGTTCTTTGGTTTTGGTTTGTTTTACCAGATCGGACATTTTTGCTTCGTTGGCCGAAAAGACTTCGTATTTGGTGTTGAGCTCCTGTTGCATCGTTATCAGTAAGGTGTCGAGGGATTTTGCATATTCCTGAAACCTGGCCACCGCAGTATCTGCACCGGGCATAATTTGCAAAAGCTCATCGGAATTGATGTAGCCGTATTTTTGCTTCTGTGCAAAAGAGGCATTGCTTGTCAATCCTATTATCAGGAGCACCAAGGCGAGGGTAATGATTTTTTTCATAGGTATAATAATTATTTTTTTTATGGACAAAAATAATTAAAATTATGGTAACTATTCGCCCCTTAGTAAAATAGGTGAAATCTTTTTTTGAGGTACCAAAATAAAATAAAGATTCAACGAGGGATCGTAATGCAAACTATGAACAAGGGGTGCGCGGACAAGGCGTTCGTATTGCTAACTACGAACAACGGGACGCGCACGTATTAGGCAAAATTGTAATAATGCTTATTTGCCGATTTTCCGGTCAAGAGTTTTTATTAGTTCGTTTTTATAAAATATATATCCTGAATTTTCGTCGTCTGGTTTTGGGGGTGCGGGTTCCTCGTCTGAAATCATTTCCACTTCTTTCTTACTTGTATAAGTTTTTTCGGGTTCAGGTCGCCAATAAATATTTTTCTTTTTGTCAAATTGCCACCCGCCGCTTTCAAAATCAAGCGGTTTATTAACAGAAACATATTCATCGTTACTTAAAATTTTATTTGATTCTTCAGCCGGCTCTTTATTAGCATTATCAATAAAGTAATCAAAATTTACATCTTGAAATACCTCCCCGCTGAAACTGAGGGTAAAGCTACCATTGGCTTTTTCGCTGATCCAAAAACGTTGTTGTGGGTCTCCCAGCATAGTAAGAAAAACTTTTGAATCTTCACTGACCTTTTTGTCGATGATGGTGATTTTGTCTTTCCCTTTGCTGATGAAAAAATTACCGCTGCCGGTGTTTGATGAGGCATAGGGCATATACCAGTTTTGTTTCAATAAGCATATAATCTTGCCTTCCCTGTCATCAAAATTCTCAAGAGCCTGTCCAATAACATAACAAGCCTCGGTGGCTTTGCAGGCGTAGCCCGGCCTGGATGAAGCAGTGAGGTAATCGCCCGGACTGATTTTGCCATTTTCGTTGCTCACACATACTGGTACTCTGCCGCTAAGCGCTACAGGAATACCGCTATTAGGGCTGTTTATGGTAAGGGTTGGCGCTGTGGAATGGATGCCAATGACATTAGCATCATTTTTTTTGGAGCTTACCACGTAAGCATCCTTTTCATTGGGGTTTAATGAAATGAGGTAGCCCGGCAAACTCATGCCTTTCACATTGAAATATTCCGCAACGTCTCCCATAAGCACATTGGAGCCTGCATACACATTTTTCTGGGCATAAATGTTTCCATCAGCAAAAGAACCACCCAAGCTGCCTGCATTTTCTGCCCAGATAGTTAAGCCATAGAGTTTAAAGATGCCGGTACTGTATGCTTCATCTTCTATTGCCACCAGACGGAAGCTGACCCATTTGCCATTCAATGCAAGGATTTTGGACCAAGGCCCCTTATTCCCGGTATTAGAC
>JAGNBV010000157.1 GCA_018004645.1 Bacteroidales bacterium | reverse complement strand
CAGACCTTGCATGTGCGTTTTCGCACCATCGGAGATATTACCTGCAGCGGAGCCACCCTGTCGACGGCAAAAAATATCGGCGACATCATTAAGGAACTGCAAACTACCCACGACACCGAAAGAGGGCACCGCAGCGACGACAAACGCACCGATACAACCCCGGAAGACCGTAAAAAAGAGGGATACTTTTAATTACCTAACAATATTGACAACAATGGCAGACGATTTTCAGAACAAGGAAACACTTCGTGTAGTGGTTGCAGGCAATGTGGATGACGGAAAAAGTACACTGCTGGGGCGGTTGTTATTTGATTCCAGGTCAATATTTGATGACCAGCTGATGGCGCTTTGTCAGGCCAGTGAAAAGAGGGGTGATGATAATGTGAACCTGGCTTTGCTTTCCGATGCCCTGCATGCTGAACAGGAACAAGGAATCACTCTGGATGTTGCTCATCATTATTTTTCCACAGCCCGGCGACAATTCATTTTTATCGACACTCCCGGACATATTCAGCACACACGCAATATGATTACCGGCGCCTCCACAGCCGATCTTATCCTGATGCTGATCGATGCCCGCAAAGGCATAGCGGAACAAACCCGACGGCACACTTTTATCGCATCACTGCTTGGCATAAAGCACATGATGGTGGCGGTGAATAAAATGGACCTTGTGGATTATCGCGAAGATATTTTTGAGCTTATCAGGTCAAATCTCGGGAATTTTGCCTATAAACTCGATTTTCAGACTATTGATTATATCCCAATATGCGCCCTTCATGGCGATAATATTGTCAACACTTCGCTGAAGATGCCCTGGTACAAAGGAAAAACCTTGTTGAACCAACTCGAAAATTTCTCATGCACTACACCGGCTCAAATCACCTGTGGGCGGTTTCCTGTTCAGTATGTGTTGAGGCCCGTCAGCAGTGATTACCAGGATTACCTGGCTTATGCGGGTATTGTGGCCGGCGGCGAGTTTAAAACGGGCCAAAAGGCGATAGTGCTGCCATCGAAAACAAGTTCATATATCAAGTCTATTAACCTGGGAGAAAACTCCCTGGAAAAGGCTTCATCGCCGATGTCGGTTAGCATACAACTTACTGATGATTTAGATATCAACCGCGGCGACCTGATAGTAACCGGCGACGACCTGCCCGTGATTACACTGGAGTTTGATGCCATGATTTTCTGGTGCAGCACGGCAAAATTTTTACCCGGAAATCATTACCTGCTGATGCAGGTTGCCCGCGAGGTCAGGTGCTCGATAAAGAGTATTTCCTATAAAATTGATATCAACACGGGCAACAAAATTGATGGGGTGGGAGAGGCCGGATTGAATGATATCGTCAGGGTGTCCATAAAAACCTTACATGGTCTTTATATTGATAAATACACGGCCAACCATACTACAGGCAGCCTGATTCTGATCGATGAAACCACTAACGAAACCGTGGCCGCCGGCATGATTATCTGACATGGGTTGTTGCTTGCGGTTTCAGGCATAAAATTATGGCCGATGGCCATGCACAACATTGTTGATAAGCTTCCTGCTTCCGCAACTGCATCATGAAAATTTCTATTTCTTCACAATTTCAACCCGTCTGTTCTTTGCTCTTCCTTCCTCTGTGCGGTTGTCGGCAATATTTTTTTGCTGACCCCAGCCAACGAAAGATAATCGTTCTTTTTTTATGCCTTTGGCAATAAGGGCATCCATTACAGCTTTTGCGCGCTCCTCAGATAGTTTTTGGTTTGATTCGCTATTGCCTGTATTGTCGGTATGGCCTTCTATTGAAACCTGTAAGGAGGGACTGGACTGGAGCAATAAAAAAATCTGTTCAATGATGGGCTCTGATTCTGCTTTGACGGTTGATTTTCCGGTGTCAAAAAGTATGTTCAGGGCAATATATCCATCGGAATTTAGGGCATTTAGCATTTCGTTGGCCTGAATAACCTGCTTCATAATTTCTTTTTCAACTATCGTAATGTAGTAATCTGTCCGGGCGCCATCTCCTGCGTCAATTTTCACCCAGGTTTCTAAAACACCTTTTGCAATTTTTGCACATAAAAAATTATTTGAATTGCCGGGCTCATAAACCTTTGAAACTATGGTAGCATTAATATTCTTCAGTGCATTTTCATAGTTTCTGTAAACTTGCAACGCAGATGGCTGGTCCGCTCCCTCTTTTAATAAATACTCATAGTGATAATACTTGCCTTCCACTGTTTCCGTTTTCGTGTCATCCTCGGTGCTGTTTTCCAACGGAAATTTAAAGGCCTCAAATTCACGAAGCTCACATGCATTGATAAAGAAATTATTCATCTGGTTAAATAACGGATGATTTTGGCATCCTTCAGCATCTTCATTCTGCGAAAATACCGAAACAGGTATTGTCATTATTATCGCCAATGCTACAAAATAAAGTGTTTTTTTCATAAAATGCTCCTTTCAATGTAGTTACTATTCGAGTTTTTAAAATCTTCTGATGCAGGTCAGATGATTTTGTAGTTTTTATAGCTGAAATCAAGCCCCAGATACTTTTCGAGCATACTCTTTACCCTGGTTTTCAACGAGCGCTTATCATAACTTGCGTCGTAATCAAATTTCCAGTTTTTGGCTTTTATCCTGGCTTGCATCACCTGGGGATGTGTTCCGGTGAAGGGAACAAGAAAATCTGGATTTTTTGAGTAATCAAATTTTTCTGTTTTCTCGATGTGGCGTTCCACCCAATTGTCATCGTGCCAGTATTTATTGAAATGCTCCTGTTTGCGTTGCATAGCCTCCGGTTCTTTTACCCATCCGTAATGATAAATGTAAGCGTCAACGGGTTTTACGCGCAAGAGCTGGTTGTCGCATTTGCGGAATCCCTGTGCGTCGCGGAACGAATAAATGGATTTATCATTTTTAATCACCCGTATCTCGTGTTTGTACCATTTGGGCGAAGCTCCGACATAATCATACGAACCGTAAAAATGGCGGTATTTGAATAACAGGCCGTCAACTTCTTTATGGTCCTTGTATTTTGTCATGCTTTCGCGGATGATGTCATAGTATTTTTCGTGAAGGGCTTCGTCGCCCTGTATGTAAAAAGCCCAGTCAGCATCGGCGGACACCCCGGCAAAAGCTTTGTCTGTTTCCCTGGCAAGTACCTTTCCGCCTTCACGCAAGGTCTCATCCCATACCGTTTCAATGATTTTTATTTTATGTCTGTCTATATCGTTAATCAGCCGGTAGGTATCATCGTCGGATTTACCCACAGCCACGACAAAATCATCACATAATGGCAAAACCGAGCGTATGGCTTCCACCACCGGATAGTCGTATATCAGGGCGTTTTTAATAAAAGTAAATCCGCTGACTTTCATTACGGGATATTATTTTCTGCAAACGTACATAATATTTTAAAAAGAAGGTGAATCAGATAGCATTCTTCAATATGACTATATGAAAAATTTTGATTATTTTTGAATAGTTATACTAACATTAAATTACGGAAACTATGAAAACAGACATCGAAATTGCACATGAAGCCAAAATGGTACACATTCGTGAGATTGCCGCTCAGCTTGGCATTGCCGAGGATGATCTGCAGTATTACGGGAAGTACAAGGCCAAACTGCCGCTGAAATATATCAACCCTGAAAAAGTTAAGAGCAGTAAACTCATCCTGGTTTCTGCCATTTCGCCTACTCCGGCCGGCGAAGGGAAAACCACTGTTTCCATAGGTCTGGCACAGGGGCTGAACCGTATTGGAAAAAAAACCACGGTGGTGCTCAGGGAGCCGTCAATGGGTCCTGTTTTTGGTGTGAAAGGCGGCGCTGCAGGGGGCGGCTATTCACAGGTGCTGCCCATGGAAGATATCAACCTGCACTTTACAGGTGATTTCGGGGCTATCGAAAAAGCACACAACCTGCTTGCTGCTATCATCGACAATAATATTCAGAACAAAAAGAATAACCTATTTATTGACCCGAGGACTGTTTTGTGGAAACGCGTGATGGATATGAACGACCGTTCGTTGCGAAAAATTATTGTCGGACTGGGTGGCACCATGTCGGGCGTACCCCGCGAAACAGGCGTTGATATTACCGCTGCATCCGAAATTATGGCTATACTCTGCCTTTCGGATAATTTGCTGCATTGCAAAGAAAAAATGGGAAACATTTTTGTTGGATATACCTACGACAAAAAACCCGTGTATGCCCGCGACCTGAAAGCCAATGGCGCTATGGCAGCCCTGCTTAAGGATGCCATTTTGCCTAACCTGGTGCAGACTATCGAAAATACCCCCGCCATCATTCACGGAGGGCCTTTTGCCAATATTGCCCAGGGTACCAACTCGGTGATCGCTACACGCATGGGCTTGTCCCTGTCGGATTATGTGGTTACTGAAGCCGGTTTTGGTTTTGATCTGGGCGCCGAAAAGTTTCTTGATATTAAATGCCGTTATTCCGGGCTGGACCCGGAAGCGGTGGTGCTGGTGGCCACGGTGAGGGCGCTCAAGTACCATGGCGGCGGCGATCTGAAGACCTTGAAAGAACCCAATCCCGGGCTGGTAAGAAATGGCCTGCCCAATCTTGACAAACACATCGAAAACATGAAACTTTTCAACCTTTGCCCGGTGGTGGCTATCAACAGATTTGCCAGCGATACCGACGAAGAAATTGAAATAGTGAAAGAACGCTGCCATCAACTGGGCATTCCTGCCTGTGCGGTAAACGTATGGAGCGATGGCGGGGCAGGAGCGCTTGAATTGGCCGATATGGTGTCGAAAGTGGCCGATATGTGCACCGCCAGATACAGCCCTCTATATGAATTAGACTGGTCTGTCGAAAAAAAGATTGAAACAATTTGTAAAAAAATCTATGGCGCGCAACACGTTGACTATT
>JAGNBV010000047.1 GCA_018004645.1 Bacteroidales bacterium | reverse complement strand
CTACTTTGATTAGATTTTCAATATTTTCTGAGAGCGGGCTGAAGCATTGTCTGGGCTGTCTTTTTCTTTGGTTCATTTCTTTTGGACAAGCAAAAGAAATGAACACACAAATCAAAACACAATCATTATAAAAGTTAGATGTTTTATTCTACTTTTTAAAGTCTTGAAATTTGGGTTAAAATATATCAAACTCGTGAAACTATTGAAAATATTACATCCCTGACCGGATTTGATCTATCTGGCTTACTTATCATTCTATGAACAGCCTATTCAGGACAATCAAAGATTAAGCAGCGCTTGCAGGTTTAATCCGAGAATTTTGTCTTTATCTGAATCGGAAATTGCCAAAGCCCTAACCCTTTTAAGGTTTTTCTCCAAATTTTTGTTACTGCCCAGGGGAGTATCAGAGCCGAGCATAAGGCGGTCTGCGCCATAATAGGCAAGCGCTTTGTTGAGAATTTTTTTCGGAACCAGCCACGACGGAGAAATATCAAACCAGAAATTGTCAAGGCCCAGAGCATGTTCCTGCAAAATATCATAACCGATCATATGCCCCACAATAAAGCGTGTATGCTGGTGTTCGGTGCATATGTCCATAAAACGGAAGACATTTTTTTGCTTGAACAAATGAATGAAAAGCGGCAAATCGTGCGCCTCGCAGAACTCTGCAATCTGATGCATGCTCTCCTGATCGGTCTTAAAATCAGCGACCACCTGATGTAGCTTTACACCGCTGAAGTTCCACAGGTGTAGGTATTTTTCAAGATACTCCATGACATGCGGATCGTTGGGGTTCGCCCAATAATACTGGATGATCCGTTCAGGACATTTTTGTTTCAATGAAAACAAATACTTGTTAGGAGCATCGTAAATAATATTTGAAAGGCCGCTTACAAATTCATTGATCTTTTGCTCTACATTGTTGATATTCGTATTTGCAAAAACAGTGTCCATATTTTCTTTGGAATAAGCAGGATCTTGTCTTACACCCATAGGCGCCAGTACAATCTTATCCACCCCAAGGCGGTCGAGCTCAGCTACCAGGGAATCCTTCTCAAAGAAGACTCCCGCAGCATGTGCGTGTCCATCAATGATCATAGGTTTTTTGGGTAAATATAAGCTATTATAATCCGGAAGTCAACAACTATTTTATCTCCACCAACTCCACATCATAGATCAGCGTGGCACGTTTGGGAATCTTGTTGTCATCGCCCATAAAGCCAAAAGCCAAATGAGAGGGAATAATAAGTTTGGCCTTGTCACCTGCATGCATCAGCTTGATGCCCTCTTCGAGACCGCTCTCTACCTGGGCCTTACCCAGCTCAAACAACTTCATGCCGTCGTTTTTCGAGTTGTAACACTCCACGCCGTTGATCAGCGAAACTACAAAGCTGATGACTACCTTGTCCTGGTCTTTGGGCTGCGCCCCTGCTCCTTTTTTATAAATCTGATATCTCAGGCCGGTGCCGGTTTTCTGCATAGCCCATTCGTGCCGCTGAATATAATTTTCTATATCCCTGTCTTCCCTGGCTGTAAGTTCTTTGTTTACCTTTACCAGGCTGGTTTTTATGGTATCTTCATTTATAACCACCTTGGTCTTTTCGGTATTACCACACGAAAAGTTCATGACGGCCAGCCATGCGAGGCCGAAAAAAACAAATAATACCCGTCTATTTGCCGGACAGTTCTTTTTCATACAAAGGCAATAAAGAAATAAATTCTTCCACACTCTCTTTCAATGACTTTTTGATGTCAGCCCCGGAAGCTCTCAGGTGGCCTGCACCGGAGAAATGTTTGCGGGCAAACTTATCCACATCCAGTTCACCGGTTGAACGTAAGGAAAGCTTTACCATGCCATTCTTTTCGGTAAACAAGGCGGCCAGACGGATATTTTTTATGGTAAGCCCATAATTGACAATACCTTCACTATCGCCAATCTTAAAATGAAACCGTTTCATATCCTCTTTATCAATAACGATATAGGCAGTGGCGTATTTGTCAATGATGGTAAGTTTTTCGCTCAGGCAATATCCCAGTAGCCTCACACGGCTTTCCGAAAAATTGCAAAACACCTTGCGTTGTATCTCCGCGGGATCTATTCCAATTTCAATTAGTTTCGAGGTGATGACGTATGTTCCCGGATAGCTGCTGCTGTGGCTGAACGATCCGGTATCGGTGATGATGCCTACGTACACGGCAACCGCAATGTCATAGTCGATAAGCGATTCATCGCCCAGGCCCGCAACAAACTCATATATCAGTTCGGTGGTTGACGAAGTCTCTGGCCTGGAATAGGTGATTTTGAAAAAATCCGATGGAAATAAATGATGGTCAATCAGTATCTTTTCACCTTTGGACGACTTGAGAGCTGGCGCCAACCCTCCCACCCGGTCAGGCGAATTGAAGTCCAGACAAAAGATCAGGTCGGCATTAAGCAGGAGTTCTGTACATTCCTCCTTCGATTTAGTGCCTATTTTTATGCTTCCGGCACCCGGCATCCATTTATAAAACTCCGGAAAATCGTTAGGTACCATTGCACAGGCATTATATTTCTTTTTGAGGTATAGCCACATGGCCAGCACAGAGCCCACCGCATCGCCGTCGGGATTGTTATGCGAGATTACTACAATATTCTTTGCTGCGCTGATTTTTTGCTGAACGTCTTTAAAAAAGGTAGTTTCCAAGGTGTTTTTTTTACAAAATTATTATTTTTTGCCGTGGATAGGCAGATTTTATTATTTTTACAGTAATCAATATTTTAAAGTTATGGCTGGCAATATCACGCTTACAATAATTAAACCCCTGGCTTTTCACAACAACAAAGCGGTACCCATCTTACACCGGATTACCGAAGCCGGCTTTCACCTAGTGGCGGCCAAAACTATGCATATGACCGTAGAACAGGCAAAACTGTTTTACCAAGTACACAGGGAACGGGAGTTTTACAACAACCTGGTGGCCTTTATGTCGTCGGGACCCGTGATGGTAGCTATGTTGCAGAAAGAAAATGCCGTAGAGGATTTTCGTAAACTTATTGGCAAAACAAATCCTGCTGAAGCTGCTGAAGGCACAATAAGAAAGGATTTTGGAACCAGCATGCAGGCCAATGCCGTCCATGGCTCCGATAGCGATGAAAATGCACAAAAAGAATGTAACTTCTTTTTCGCTGAATGCGAAAGGTTTTATCAGGAAGGATAATACTCTTTAAAAGTTCTGTTTTTATAAAAGATCACGATTTTTTCGATAGCAGGCTCATTCGCGGGTAATGCCATGGTATTTTCTGCCTGACCAATGCTGGCTTTTTGTTCTGTGTTTTTTTCTGCCGGTTTTTCTTCCTCTTGTAGAGGCACCTGTATAACAGGTTCAACAGGCTTTATATCAACACGTTCAGTTTCTTTTACAGGGGTTTTTAACTGATTTTCCTCTGATTTTTCAACAACTTCTTCTTTTTTAATGTCATTTACGGGCTCTGTTACAGGTTGATCGTCCTTTGGCTTAGGAGTTGCCTCTGGAGTTTTATTTTCTGCTGCCTGATCAAATAAGTCGATTTGAAATGTTTTCGTCATGGGACCTTCACCTTTAACCAACCAATCGGAATTTATGTCAGGATATCTTCCGAGGATTTTTGTAATCAGATCCAGGCTGGGCATATTTCGTCCCGACATGATGTGCGACATGCTTGATCGTTGTATGCCGATCTCATCGGCAAATTTTGATGGTGTCAGATTTTTTATCTTAAGCACCAATAATATTCTGTCAACCATATTACAATTATAAATTTTGACGCAACAAAGATAATACATTTGTAATTTACATTCGTAATTTTCTTTAGTTTATTTATGTAAACTCATCTGTTTAGAAAAATTATTCTATTTGTAGTTCAATTAATGACAGTTTAGACATTCATTATGTTGCTGTTATAATAATTTATAAGTCTAATCAGAATTTTGATAGTATACTGCGATTTAATTGAATGATAACTTTAGTTAATATTATTAAAAGGCTGGTTTTAATGCTTTTAAAATAATTTATTAGTATTTTTTAGCACTAATATAGCATTTCACAATTATTATTTACTATAGTTTAATTCTGTGTATTTTATTCTATAATTGATATTTGTAAATTAATTCGTAACTGACTGATTAACAGTATACGATAACATTTGTAATCTTTATTATTGTTTACAGTTATAAACTAAATAATGAATAACATTTGTAAACATTTACCATAATTACAAATGTGAATTGTTCTTTTCACACCAAATTTTAAGTATTTAAAAATTTCAGCAGCGAATTATCATCTTCGCAGGATTTTCAAAGGAAAAATCACCCTATTTATTTTCAGACATTATGTCGGTATCGTTTTTGATCTCTATTCACAAACTTAGTTTATCCCCTATTTGTCTTTTGAAATTTTAGATGAATTTTTTTGCACCGATCCTCCCCAGAAATCAAAAATTCATTTTTATGATTTCTGAAATATTTAAAAACAATTTATAAATAAAAATAAAACTGCTGTAAATAGTATTGAAATAATAATAAATTATTCAATGTTTTATTCTGAATTTTTCTTTAACTTAAAATAAAACCGATAAGACCTTACCGAAATGAAGGAACCTTAAAAATATTGCAGGGAAATTGACTTAAAAAAGTGGTTTTTTATATCATTTTGGCTGATATTCTTTTGTTTATCTCAGTATTTAAGAGATTTAGCTTTTGAACTTAAAAAAATCAATTTAGTATTTTTTACACTGAAAGAGGCAAATTAGCTTAATCACCTAAGTCAAATATCTTAAAACTGTGCCTCACAAAATAAATTGAAGATCGCAATAATTCTCTGGACAGTATTTTTGGATTTCTTAACTATAAATTCTTTGCGCCATACTCTTCCTTAGCAAAAATATATCCCTTCTGGCCGATGTAATAAACCACCAATTATAATTCAAGCCAATGGCGGTCAGGCAATACATTTTATTTTAGCCCGTTCCGCCGCGCTATTGATGATTGTTCCGGTATCGGCGCACAGACAAATAGAAATAATCCACAAATCATGCATTAGAAATACACGAATCTCTCTGAATAGCTCAGTCAGGCTTTAGTTGTCTTTCATCTGGCGAACGACTAAAAATGTTCCCAGGCATTTTCTAATTACTTTTTCTTTTCTACAACCTTGTAAATAACTTTCTGTATCTCGGTGCGTATGCCAGAGGTTACAAGTTTATTATTGGCCGAATAAGGATAGGTGCGGTTCGACAAAAACACATAAACAAGGTGATATTTAGGGTCAACCCACACATAAGTTCCTGTAAAGCCAGAGTGTCCGTAACTTTCAGGCGAGGCTTCTTCGCAGGTGGGGCCACCCTGGCTCTTATCACGGACAGGTTTGTCAAAACCCAGGCCGCGGCGGTTGCCATCATACTGGTACGCAGTAAATTTTTGCACTGTTTCCGGCATAAAAAACCTATAGTCGCCGTACAAGCCCTCGTTGAGCAACATTTGCATCAGTATGGCTATATCGTTGGCATCGGAAAAAATTCCGGCATGCCCTCCTACTCCGCCAAGCATGGCGGCTCCCGGATCATTGACATCGCCCCATAACAACTGCTTACGAAATGTCGTATCAATTTCTGAAGGCACAATCCGTGACGTATCAAAATATTTACGCGGCTGATAACACATGGTGCTCAAGCCAAGGGGCCGGTAAAAGTTTTTATAAACATACTGATCCAACTTTTCATTGGTTATTTTTTCAATAATATCTTTCAGCAGGTAAAAACCCAGGTCGCTGTACAGATAGTTATTTTGTGTTCTGAGTGTAGAATTTATGATAGCTCTGAAGATGGTGTCAAAATAATGTTTATGTATGTACATACTGTCGGCTACCCTGAATGGATAATCCACCGATGGCACAGACTTGTACACACACGAGTCCAGTTTGTTGCCGGTCATCGATTTTTCATAAAACGGTATCCACGCTTTCAGCCGGGCCTCATGCGCCATCAGTTTGCTTATCAGGATGCCGGCTTTATCGGTACTGTCGATGCCGGGGAGATAATCTGATAGTGTGGAGTCCAGCGATATTTTCCCCTGTTCGTAAAGTTTCATTACCGAAATGGTGGTAGCCAGAACTTTGGTGAGTGAAGCCACATCATACAAATCGGTGGTTTTTACCGGGATCAAAGCGGTATCGCCGGCTTGTCCGGTGGGATAGGTATGGTATCCAAATGCCTTGTTGTAAAGCACCTGACCATCTTTAGCTATCAAAATCTGGCAACCGGGGTATATAGCATCTTTAATACCCCTACGGGCGATAGAATCCACCTTGTAGAAACAATCAGCCCGGTATCCTGCCATTACGGGCGAAACATAATTCAGCCGGCTCTGTTCTGTGATAAATCCGGTGTTGACCGGAAAATTTTCGCCTGCCGTAACAGGGAGTTTCCCATTAACCGCTAACCCGCCAAAAATTGCCTCAGCTGTGGCTTTTTGAGTGATGTCGTTGCTTTGATAAGCCACCATAATGGCGCTGATACCCGACGTGTCGGGCATTTTGGTTAAAGCGTATGGATTCAACAGCAGATTGAGTACCACCCTTTTGCTTTTTTTTATCTCATTGATAAACTCAATAATCGCCGGTGTCAGTCCATAATTGTTCAATGACGAATTGTTGGTAGCATTCACGGTTATCAGCAAAAGGTTGTAATCAAAAAGTTTTTCCTTTAAAGTCCTGATGGCACTGGTATCAAAAGTATTGTCAAAACAAAAGTGCGCCATGGGAGCGTAATTGGCTGCCGACACGGCAAATTCATTCAGGGTATCGGCATTAAAGGATATTTCTGCTATCTTTTGGTTTTCAAGGTTTTTAAGCGGCAGGATATTGAAATTGTTTTTGATAATCGTTACTGCAGCCTGATATAGTTTTGTGTTAAGAATGTTTGCCTCGGTCTTATGCAGGTCATTATAAAGATTGTTGATTTTTACCGGTTTAAATTTTGCCAAACCGGCTTTGTACTTGTACCGAAGCACCTTTTTGCATTTGTTATCAATATCTTTTTGTGATATCAGGCCGCTGTCGATAGCCGATTGGATATAGGTTATGGCGAGCGGCACATCCTCCGACATCAGCAATATATCGTTGCCGGCCAATAGGGCTTTCAATTCTATTTCACCGGGTTTTGCTTTTTCGCTGGCGCCTTTCATGCCTAAGGCATCAGTAATGATAAGGCCCTTGAATTTCATTTCTACCGACAACACGTCATGAATAATTTTCGGTGACAGGGAGGATGGCTGGTCCGAAGTGGTGTCAAGGGCCGGAACAAACAAATGTCCGGCCATCACAGCCGCCAGGTTATTTTGTGCTAATTTTCGGAATGGGTACAGGTCAACACTGTCTATTAGTTCTTTGCTGTGATGGATGGTGGGCAACTCCGTATGCGAGTCTTTATCGGTATCGCCGTGGCCCGGAAAATGTTTGGCTGTGGCGAGTATGCCTCTATTCTGCATGCCTTTCATGTATTCCAAAGCCTTGTTGGTTACATTTTTTTTATCTTCACCAAAACTGCGATAGTTGATAACAGGGTTCTGGGGATTGGAATTGATATCTACCACGGGAGCGAAATTCATGCTTACCCCCATTCTTTTGCATTGTTTACCTATCTCTTCGCCCATAGCATAGATGAGCTTATTGTCGCGGATGGCGCCCAGTGTCATTTGCTTGGGAAAAGACATGGTGCTGTCTTTCAACCGCATACCCAATCCCCATTCGCCGTCTATGGCAATTAACAGAGGGGTCTGGGCGAGCGATTGCCAGTAGTTGGTGTAACGCGCCTGTGTTACCGGACCGCCCTGAAAAAAACAAATACCGCCGATATTATACTTTACAATAAGTTCGGTAACCAGTTCATTGGCCTTAAGGCTCTGGTTTGAATAGGCCGCCACCATAAACAACTGAGCTATTCGCTGTTCGGGAGTAAGTTTATCAAAAACAGAATCGACCCATTTATTAACAGAAGGGGAATTATCAGGATTGTTGTCAGGAAGATCATTGGTTTTCGCATAAATCAATCCAAACAACAAAATAAAGACTATTGAAAAAATTTTGGAATTCAACATTGCTAATTATTGAAGTGGTAAAAATATCATTTCATAATGATAGTTTTAAGTACAGAACAAATATTTATTAACTTTTGAATGTTGTTAACCTGCCTGCCCGCAACGTCCGCACAAATTCATCATTTTCACTTCGTGCATTTAGGAATAGTCATGCTAAAATGTAAAACAAAAAAAGCTGCAGTTTCCTACAGCTTTTCTCTCTGGTTAATGTGCTTTATTTTGTAGTAATAAAGCGCCCTCCGGTGCGCCCCTGCGAGGTAAAGATCCTTACAAAATAAACCCCCGGCAGGTAATCGCTGATATTTATTTTAATGAATTTTTCATTATTAATGGAGTGAATAGCCGACTGTCCTATGCTGTTATATATTTCCACACGATGAACCTCTGCCGGCGATGCAACGTAAATATAATCCTTTGCCGGATTAGGCCATATCTCCACAGCCGGTCCTTCCGGGTAGGTTGATATTCCCGCAGTGTTGACAACCACTATTGTCTCGGAATATACTTCAGTGCAAGTATCCTTCGTTACTGTAAGTTCGATATTATAAGTGCCGGCGGCTGTATAAGTGTGGCTGGGATTTTGCACATTGGCCGAACCTCCGTCACCGAAATCCCATGACCATCCTGAAGGATTGCCTGAGCTCAGGTCAGTAAAATCGCATACTCCGGAAATATTCAGGTCGAGGGTGTCGGCACTTTTGACATACATGGCCACCAGGCCGGCGCAGGGATCCTCAACAAAAAGGTTGCCGGTATATTTCCACATGCCTCCCGTAACGCTATCGGTGTTGAAAGCGCCGGCCCATCCATGATTGATATCAACAAAATCGACGGTAAGAAACTGCGTGGTATCTGACAGGGGAATGGTATTCCAGTTAAAACCGCCGTCGGTGCTGATGGAAGTCCCCATAAAATTATTGGTGTAATCAGCCCCAGCAGAAATAAAGGTATTGGTAGTCCCCGGCACATAACAAAAATCGTTGTTGTAAAAATTCCCGTTCCAGAACAGTTGCTGCCAGGTGTTGCCGCCGTCGTTGGTAAAATATGTATTAAAAGGCGACATATTGGCTCTTACTATGCCATAATTGATGTCCCTGAATGAAATCTGCATCTGGTCGGTAACGTTGGGTATAGTGCCCACAGTCCAGTGGTAGCCCTTGTCGATGGATTTATAGATACGGCCTTTGTTGGTGGTAAACCACACTACGTTACCCACCACATCATAATACCCCGTAGTGCCATATTCCTGTGCAGAATTGGGAGGAATATCGGCTTCAGGAACCCGGCTCCAGGTAGTTCCTCCATCAACAGTGGTATATATCTCAAAATACCCGCCATTGGGGTCGCCCATACAAAAACCTTCATTTACATTCCAGAAATGAACCACATTGGGAAACCCGTTGGGTGAATCAAAGGTGGCGGTAGTCTGTGGAGTCCATGTGGCACCTCCGTCAGCGGTATGCAGTATTGTACCGCCTCCGGTGGAATACCACAAGGGTATCCAGGCATTCATCGAGTCAACGGCGCTTATCATCGACAAGCCATGGCCTGCATATCCGGGTATGGCACCGTATTTCCATTTTACACCTCCGTTGGTGGTACGCGTAAACTCCTGAATCTGGGGAGCATTGGCAACACTGCCGTCGTATGCCGTGGCCCATATCACATTGGTGTCAACGGCACACAGGTGTTTTATGCCGCGGTTTTGGACAGGAAAACCACTGGCTTGTATGGTCCACTGAGCCTGGGAGAGCAAAGCGAAACCACAGAATAAAAAGGTAAAAAGTAATTTTTTCTTCATAATGTTTTTTATTGGTTGATGTGATAAAAATAAAACAAAAAACGTTTGCAGTCAAATAAAAAATATTTCTTCGGTGTTTTAACAAAAAAAACCGCCGGAATACCATCCCGGCGGTTTTTCTGTTTATTATAACCAAAAGGTTACTTTCTCTGTCCCTGTAATGATTCCAGGTTGGCTTTTTCTTTTGCCACAACAGCTTTCTGCGCCTCCTGGTCTGATTTGTTTTTGGTAATGTCATTCTCAATATCTGCCTTTTTCTTGGCAAGCGATTCGCCATCTCCAACAAGGTTTTCGTAATCCTTCACGGCCTTATCATAAACTTTCTGCTGCGCATCGATGTCCCTGCCAAGTTTGGTAGCGGCAAATTTGGGTAATAAGCCATTCATGTAGCTTTTAGTGTTGTTGATAATATTGGCATCCATGGCGCTGCTGATAAAATTATCCAGGCCATAACTCACGAGGAAAGTAACTATTGACTTATCTTTTTCTTTTTTCTTCTCTTCGACTTTTACATAAAAGTTGATTTTGTT
Source organism: Bacteroidales bacterium (assembly GCA_018004645.1). Taxonomy (GTDB): domain Bacteria; phylum Bacteroidota; class Bacteroidia; order Bacteroidales; family CAIWKO01; genus CAIWKO01. Next base: position 13,641 of record JAGNBV010000047.1, on the reverse strand, counting down.
GGCTGAGATTTGAGTAAAAACTGCTTCTTCAAAAATCATAAAACCTTTTTTTGTACTGTATTTCTTTATGCCTTTTTCTTTCAGGTCGGCGATAATTGATTCTTCTACCACATCGGCGGTATAAGCAAATTCTCCAATCACGGCAGGGCGTTCCACTTTATCAAATTCTGCGCTGCCTTCATTTGCCTGGGAGTACCCGTACTGCACCATGGCAAAAATTCCGATTAACACTAAGAATAACTTTTTCATAATTCAAGATTTTTTAATTTAACACAAAAATACATGATTTTTATAAATATTATCAGGTTTATTTGAATTTCTTTTCAATTTCTTCATTACTTAAAATGAAAAGTATCTTTTTTCCCGAAGGCGATGTATCCGGCATAGAGCAGGCAAACAACTGTCCTGCCAACGCCTGCATGGCTTCGTCAGTAAGTTGCAGTGTTGTCCTGGGAGCCATATTTTTTGCAAGAGAGCGTATCAGGTTTACTTTCTTTTCATAGGATGCCTCCAGTTGATTCTTTTTATAACTTTCCAGCAGTCGTTCGATGGTATCATTAATATCCTGATCAGAAAAATCAGCTGGCAGTCCATTCACCACAAAAGTGTTTTTGCCAAAAGTTTCGATATCAAAACCCAACAGGCGCATTTCTTTCAGAATATCCGCCAGCAGCTCGGCATCCGCAGGATTCAACGAGATAGTCTGCGGAAATAGCAGGCGCTGACACACCGGATTTTGGTTTTCGGCAGTTTCAAGAAATTTCTCGTACAATATACGTTCACGGGCTTGCACAATATCAATAAACATCAAGCCGGATTTCATGGGTGTAAGCAAATATTTTTTGCCAAAACAAAAAAATGATGCATTTTCATGCGCCATCGGAATCGCTATCTCAGGATTAGTATGTTCATCTGCATTTTTACTTGCCGAGATTTCTTTTCCCAGCTCATAAAGCGTTTCCCAGTTTTTCAGATTTTTGTCGTGCTGTTTCGACACCTCATCAGAAGTGCTGCTGTGAGGGTTGTTTCTGAAAGGATTGTAATCCGGGTTGATTTTCACCGTCGGAAATTTTATTCCTTCCTCCCTGTTGAAATTGGTGGCGCCAAAATCCAGGGCGCGGTCCACATCAAAATCAATGCTGGGAGTAATGTTAAACGACCCGAACGCCTTTCTGATGCCGGCCTTTAAGATGCTATACAGTGTTTTTTCGTCGTAAAACTTCACTTCAGTTTTTGCGGGGTGAATATTTACATCAATATTTTTGGGATCGATGGTAATGTAAATAAAATACGAAGGATAACTCTGCTCGGGAATCAGTTCGGCATAGGCCTTATCCACGGCATGATTCAGGTAGGGATGTTTGATAAAGCGCCTGTTGACAAAAAAATACTGCTCTCCCCTTGTCTTGCGTGCAAATTCGGGTTTACCTATAAAACCCTTGATTTCAGCCACTGTTGTGGATTCATCGATGGAGATAAGCCGTTCGCCGTAATTATGACCGAACACCGCATTGATACGTTGCCTCAGCGGCATTTTTTCAAGTTTTGAAACCAGCTTTCCGTTGTTATACAAGGCAAAACTTTTTTCGGGATACACCAGTGCCACCCGGTTAAATTCCTCTATGATGTAACTGGTTTCGGTGGCATCCGACTTCAGAAAGTTGCGCCGTGCCGGGACATTAAAAAAGAGGTTTTTCACCGCAATGGAAGTGCCATCGGCAGCACTGCAGGAGGTATGTTCCTTAACAACAGAACCTTCAATTAAAATGCTGGTAGCCACCTCGTCGGATTTCTTTTTGGTTTTCATTTCCAGTTGGGCTATCGCAGCAATAGAGGCCAGCGCTTCACCGCGAAACCCGTATGTGTGGATTTTAAACAAGTCGCCCGCTTCATTGATTTTTGAGGTAGCATGGCGTTCAAAACACAAACGGGCATCGGTTTCCGACATGCCGCAACCGTTGTCCACCACCTGTATCAAGGTTTTGCCGGCGTCTTTAATGATAAGCTGTATATCATCAGCACCGGCATCTATGGCATTCTCCAGCAATTCTTTTACCGCCGAAGCCGGTCGTTGTATTACTTCGCCGGCGGCAATCTGGTTGGCTACATTATCAGGCAATATTTTAATAATGTCGGGCATATAAACAATTATATTGCAAAATTACAATTTTTTTCCGTATCACGACACGGCAGACATTATCTGCAAAGACACTGATGATAAAGTACCATAGTGCCTTTCTGCCTGAAAAACAGTTACGATGTGATATGTTTGCTAAAAAAATTTTTTTTCTTAATGAAAAAAATATACTTTTGTTATATAAAGTAACCAAAAAAGTAAAATCATGAAAAAACTTATTGCTGAATTTATCGGAACCTTATGGCTGGTTCTTGGCGGCTGCGGAAGCGCCATGTTGGCAGCTGGTTATCCCGAACTGGGTATCGGCTTTGCCGGAGTGGCTCTTGCTTTTGGGCTTACTGTACTTACCATGGTATATGCCATCGGCCATGTTTCGGGTTGCCACCTCAACCCTGCTGTATCGTTAGGGTTATGGATTGCGGGACGATTCGACAAGAAAGAACTGCTGCCATACATAGCTGCCCAGGTGTTGGGTGCTTTGGCCGGCGCCGGTATTTTGTATCTTATCGTCAGCGGAAAAGAAGGTTTTGAGTTAGGATCCTTTGCGGCCAACGGTTATGGCGAACTTTCGCCCGGCGGCTATGATATGATAGCGGCTTTGGTGACGGAAATTGCTATGACCTTTATGTTTCTGATTGTCATCCTGGGTGCCACTCATGCCAAAGCGCCCAAAGGTTTTGCCGGTGTGGCCATAGGCCTTGCATTAACCCTTATCCACCTGATAAGCATCCCGGTTACCAACACCTCGGTAAACCCTGCCCGAAGCACCAGTCAGGCCATATTTGCGGGCACGGAATACCTGAGCCAGCTCTGGCTGTTCTGGCTTGCTCCCATAGTAGGCGCCATGCTCGCAGGTATCGTGTACAAGATGATTTCTCCCGACAAAAACTGATAGAACATCTTATTTTTAAAACTTTTATGACCAGCTCATTTTTTAATTTGGGCTGGTCATAATTTTTGTGTTATTTTTGTCCCCAAAAAAATAACAAGATCATGAGTATTTCTATTGAAAAAGTAAAAGAACTGGCTGAAAAATATCAGGATTATACAGCCAATAATCTATCAGCGCTTATTCGGGCAAAATCCCTCAGCGGAGAAGAAAAACAGGTAGCAGAAGAACTTAGCCGGCAGATGAAGGAAGCCGGTTTTGACGAAGTGATTATCGATGGTCTGGGAAATGTTATCGGGCGCATCGGCAACGGAAAAAAAATTCTTGCTATCGATGGACACATCGACACGGTGGATCTGGGTAATATGGCCAACTGGTCGTTCGACCCGCTGAGCGGCTTAATAAAAGATGGTTTTGTACATGGACGCGGCACCGTGGACCAGAAAGGCGGCCCCGCTGCCTTTGTTACTGCCGGCAGGATAATTAAAGAGCTGGGACTCGATAATGACCTTACCTTATACTGCGTCGGCAGTGTGATGGAAGAAGACTGCGACGGACTGTGCTGGAAATATATAATTGAAGAAGACAAGATTGTTCCTCATACAGTAATCAGCACCGAACCTACCAACCTGCAGATTTACAGAGGACACCGGGGACGTATGGAAATTGAAATTTCCTTCAGAGGAATATCTGCCCACGGCTCTGCTCCCGAACGCGGAAAAAACGCCATCTACATGGCTTCCAGGGTATGTCTCGACATAGAAAAACTCAACGAAAACCTGGCTTACGACGAGTTTCTTGGCAAGGGCACTGTGGCTCTCGCCGAATTTGTTTCCGGCAGCCCTTCACTATGCGCTGTGGCCGATTATGCAAAGATACATCTGGACCGCCGCCTTACCTGGGGCGAGACCAAAGAATCTGCCATGGCCGAAATCCAGCAAATCATCAAAGATACCGATGCTAAGGCCGAAGTGCTTTATTACAACGGAAAAGGCTATACCGGCCTGAATTATGGCATGGAAAAATACTATCCCACATGGAAAATTGAAGAAAACCACAACGCCGTACAGACCGGTGTTAAGGCATATCAACAATTATATGATAAGGCGCCCGTAATTGACAAATGGACTTTTTCAACCAACGGAGTAACTATCAACGGCATTTATAAAATCCCTGTCATCGGCTTTGGACCTGGCAACGAAGTACTGGCTCATGCCCCCAACGAAAAAGTTGCCGTCAGCGACCTGGTTACCGCTTCTGCTTTTTATTCCGCTTATGCATTATTATTTTAAACATAATTACTATGAAAAAAATTTTAGAAATCATTAATGAAATAAAGAAAAACCGTTCCACATTATACGGAAAAGATTTTTTACTTACCTGGGACAAGACCACCGAAGAACTGAACCTTGTTCTTCTGGTTGCTGAAGCATTGAAAACCATGCGTGCCGAAAATATTTCTCCGCGGGTGTTTGACTCAGGCCTGGCCATTTCAAACTTCAGGGACAATTCAACCCGCACCCGGTTTTCCTTTGCCTCTGCGTGCAATTTGCTTGGCATGGCTGTTCAGGACCTCGACGAAGGCAAGTCGCAAATTGCCCACGGCGAAACCGTGCGCGAAACAGCCAATATGATTTCTTTCTTATCTGATGTCATCGGCATACGTGATGATATGTTCCTGGGCAAAGGACATACTTATATGCTCGAAGTGGCCAAAGCCCTCGACGAAGGATTTAAGAAAAAAGTACTCCCCTGCCGCCCTGCCATCGTAAACCTGCAATGCGATATTGACCACCCCACCCAATCCATGGCCGACCTGCTCCATTTGAAAAACTATTTCGGATCCATTGAAAACCTCCGGGGCAAAAAAATCGCAATGACCTGGGCCTATTCGCCCAGCTACGGAAAACCATTATCCGTTCCACAGGGAATCATCGGGCTGATGACACGTTTCGGAATGCACGTTGAATTGGCGCATCCCGAAGGCTACGACCTGATACCCGACGTGATGGACCTTGCCTTTAAAAATGCCCTGGAAAGCGGCGGAAGCTTTAAAGTGTCGAAAAATATGAATACCGCTTTTAAAAATGCCGACATCGTATACCCTAAAAGCTGGGCACCTTTTTCGGTCATGCAACAACGCACCAAACTGCTGCTGGCCAACGACACCGAGGGATTAAAAACACTGGAAAAACAGTGCCTTGCCAACAATGCAAAACACAAAGACTGGGAATGTACGCGCGAAAATATGAAACTCACCAAAGACGGCAAAGCCTTGTATATGCACTGCCTGCCGGCTGACATCTCCGGCGTTTCATGCAAAGAAGGCGAGGTAGAAAAACAAGTCTTTGAAAAATACCGCATCCCCACATACATCGAAGCCGGTTATAAACCTTACATCATTTCGGCTATGATACTTACCAGCCTGTTTAAAAATATTCCCGGAACGCTTGAAAAAATTCTCGATAATAACATCGAAAGAAAACAAAAATAAACGCTACAGAATAGTATCGGGAACATTGCTACAAACTCAATATCTTGACCGACATTGAGTTTCCTTCATAAGGTATAGTGTATTAGTTAATTATAAGTTAAATAAAGGGGGGTACAAAGATTTTCCTTTATCTTTGTATGTTATGCCAATTTCATTTATTAACTATTAACCAAAAAAATTCTTTATGAAAAAATTAGTACTTGTATTAATGCTCATTGTTCCGGCGTTTTTGTTACAGGCTCAGATACCTGTCAGCACCACCCCGCAGAACAAAAATGTGATTCTGGAAGAGTTCACCGGTATTCATTGCGGGTTCTGCCCTCAGGGGCACCTTGTGGCTCATAATATTATGACAGCCAATCCCAATCGTGCTTATGCAATAGCCGTACACACCGGCAGCTATGCCACCCCTGGCGCCGGCGAGCCCGATTACAGAACTTCTTTTGGTACATCTCTTGCTTCACAAACGGCTTTAACAGGATACCCTGCCGCTACAGTAAACCGCCATGTTTTTTCCGGTCTGGGACAAACATCGGGGGGAACAGCTATGTCAAGGACAAATTGGACCAGCGCCAGCACCACCATTTTGGGACAACCTTCGTATTTAAATGTTGGGGTTGCGGCTCAGGTTAATTATACCACAAGAGTGCTCACAGTTCATTGCCAGGTATATTATACAGGAAACAGCTCTGTAACAACCAACAAATTAAACATCGCCATATTGCAAAACAATGTGAAAGGCCCGCAATCCGGTTCAAGCGGAAATCCTACTATGGTAACTCCTGACGGACAATACCTGCATCAACACATGTTGCGGCATATGTTAACAGGACAGTGGGGAGTTTCTATACCCAATACCAATACAGCCTCCGGAACGCTGAAAGTGGATACTACCATCACCTACACCGTGCCTGCCGATTACACCGGCGTGCCTGTGAACCTTGCCGAACTGGAAATTATCGCTTTTGTAGCTGAAGGAAATCAGGAAATTATTTCAGGAAGCGGATGCACCGTAAACCAACCGACCATTGATGCCGCTATCACTTCCATCACGGGATTGCCCCTGATTCAATGTACAACTAATCCGATTGCTCCCACCGTAGTATTAAAAAACAAAGGAACCGATGTATTAACCAGCGCAGTAATCAATTATTCTGTGGATGGCGGCACTACCGTATCGCAAAACTGGTCGGGAACACTGGCTGCAGGAGCTACTGCCAACGTTACCATAACAAATCCTATCACCCCCGTTAACGGTCATCATACTGTAAGATGTTTTAGTTCCTTACCCAACGGGGTGGCCGACCTCAATGCACTCAATGATGATTATTCTGCAGCTTACAATGCATTTCTGAATTACAGTACCAGCCCGGTAAACGAAGAATTTACAAGTACCGCCTTCCCTCCTACCAATTGGGTGATTGACGGCTTACATTGGTCAAGACAATCCGTCAGTTCTTTCGGCGTTGGATCAGGTTCGGCCAGAGTGTATTTCTATGGAGCAGAGACAGGCGCTATCAACGACATGTATATCTACGGGCTTGACTTGTCAGGAGTATCATCCTACCACTTGTCTTTCGACCACGCCTATGCACAATACCAGACAGGATATGATGATCGTCTGCAAGTTCAGGTTTCCACCAATTGCGGAAGCACATGGACGAGCATCTTCGATAAAGCAGGAAGCACACTGGCTACTGCTCCCGCATCTTCCTCATCGTTTTCACCATCTGCTTCACAATGGGTGACCAACAACATCAACCTCAACTCTTATGTTGGTCAGCCGAACGTTATCATTCGCTTCCACACAATCAGCGATTATGGCAACAATCTTTTTATTGATAAAATTAATACCGGCACCGGTACAGGAGTTAACGAATCTTATGACGACAGCAATATTCAGATATTCCCCAATCCGGCCAGCAACGTAATAAACATTGTCAATGCCGAGAATGCAGATATTATGCTTTATGATTTACTCGGAAAACTGGTTATGAGTGCAAATAACATCAGCAACAATTTCAGCATTAATGTTTCGGATTTTGCAACTGGTAACTATATTGTCAAGATTATCGATGAAGGGAATATCACAACCGACAAAATATCTGTAATTAAATAATAATTACCGCACATTAAAAAAAACTGCAGCAAAATACTGCAGTTTTTTTTTTGCTCTTTTTTTTATTGTTTATCTTTGAAAAAAAATATTTAATCATTAAAATAAAAATTTATGAAAAAAATCTATTTACTTTTTATTATGGGGATGTTCATTTACTTTAACGCCAATGCCCAATTCAGTCAAAATTTTAATGCAGTTGCCGATGGTTCCATGCCAACGGGATGGACGTTATTTAATGTGGATGGGCTTACCCCTTATTCCTCTGTCAACTGGGTCACAAACGCCTGGGTGTGTAAAACCTATGGACAACTGCCGACAAAAGCGGCCTGGTCCACGTCCTATTATACTCCTGCCGGCACCTCTAATGATTGGATGTTCACCCCTGCCATTACGGTGCCCACAGCTGCCACTCCGGTTCTTAAATATACTGTTGTGGCTCAGGACCCAGATTACCCTGATGGTTATGAACTACGAATTATGACAACCGCCCCGACTACTGGCAATCTTACTACCTCAACTGTACTTTTGACGGCTGCTGCTGCTGAAAGCACACCTACTATCAAAGTTATTAATCTTACAGCTTATGCAGGCCAGAATGTTTATATCGGATGGCGCAATAATTCCAACGATAAGTTTATGCTTGGTATCGACGATGTTGAAGTTAAGACTTTATTAAATAATGAAATTGAACTAACCTCAGTTAATACTCCGGTATGCGCTTCCCCGGGAAATATCAACATAACAGGTACGATTACCAACGCAGGGTACAATGCCATTAATTCCTTTAGTGTAACTTATACCATTGATGGAGGAGCTCCTTCTGCTGCCTATAATGTTTCTTCTTTGAACATCACTTCTTACGGAACCTATAACTTCACACACAATGTTCCCGTGACCCTTGCCGCCGGAATGCATACCATACAGGTAACCATTTCAAATGTTAATGGTACTGCCGACCCCAACACGGCTAATAATGTCTTGTCGAAAAATATCAGCATTGCCTCTCAAACCACTGCGTGCAGGCCGGTCTTCGAAGAGTTTACCAGCTCCACCTGCAGCCCTTGCGCCAGTTTTAATTCAAGCACATTTACACCGTTCATAACTTCCTATGGCACCCAGTTTTCTTACGTCAAATACCAGATGAACTGGCCGGCAGCTACCGGGTGGCCTAATGGGGATCCTTATTATACCGCTGAAGGAGGAATACGCAGTGATTATTACCAGGTTGGAGGAGTGCCCGACCTATATATAGATGGAAGGGCATCCGGCCAGACTTCTGCCACGATGTTAAGCGAACTGAATACAGATAAAGCCAAAGCAACATTCTTCCTAATCAGCGGATTTACGCCTTATTACACGGGGACTACGGTTACTGTCCCGGTTACCATCACACCTTACGTTACAGGCACATTCAAATTACATGTTGTTGTCATTGAAAAAACAACAACCGGCAATGTTGCCTCAAACGGCGAAACATCATTTAAGCATGTCATGATGGACATGTTAACCGGAGGCGCAGGGCTGGATATTAACTTAACCAACGGTATTAATTATACCAATACTTTTACGCAGAATATGAGCGGCACTCATGTGGAAGAAATGTCTGATCTGCAAGTAGTGGTAATGGTGCAGGAAAACACTTCAAAAGTAATCTATCAGTCAGCAGAATCTGATGTTTCACTCTACACAGGAATTGAGACTAATAATGATAATAGCATTTCGGTGTACCCAAATCCTGCCAGCGATGAAATAAACATTGCCAATGCCGAAAATGCAGATATCATGCTTTATGATGTCTTCGGAAAACTGGTTGCTTCAGCATCAGCTATTGACAACATCTTCCAACTGAACACTTCCGGCTTAGCCAAAGGAACCTACGTTATCAAAATCACTAATGGAGAGAATATAAGCACCCATAAAGTTGTCATTGTAAAATAATTTATTTTTTTTCCAAAAAATACAAAACCTCGCCGTAATTTTACGGCGAGGTTTTGTCTATATATATGAAAAGAATATTTTTAATTATATCCTTAGTAGTAAGTATTCATGCTGCTGTTTTTAGTCAGCCATCAGATACTGCTGTCATTCGTAACATTTTCACCGAAGCGCTTACCAATTATTCCGCTTACGATAACCTAAGACACCTGTGCAAAGAGATAGGCGGCAGGATTGGCGGCTCTCCGCAATCGCTCAGGACCGCAGCATGGGCAAAAGAGGTGCTCATGGAAAACGGCGCCGATACGGTATATTTTCTGGAACATACCGTCAGAAACTGGAAACGAGGCAGCAAAGAAGCAGCCAAAATCGTTAAGTCATCCTCAGGAAAACACGTTTTGAGTGTTTGCGCCTTAGGCGGATCGGTTGGCACAGGAAAAAAAGGCATCACTGCACGGGTGATAGAAGTACAAAACTTTGACGAACTAAAAAAACTCGGCAAAGAAAAAGTCAATGGAAAAATAGTTTTTTTCAACCGCCCGGCCAGTCCTGCCACTTATTCCACCTTTCCGGCTTATGGCGGCGCTGCCAATCAACGGGTTCATGGGGCTTCGCAAGCCGCCCTGTATGGTGGCATCGCTTCGGTTAGCCGCTCCCTGACACTGGCCGACCATGATTATGCGCACACGGGAATAATGCGTTATACCGATAGTCTCAGCAAAGTTCCGGCTTTTGCCATCAGCACCAAAAGCGCTGATCTGCTCAGCAAGTTGCTGAAAACTGATCCCAAACTGGAACTATTTCTTCAATCGGCCTGTTTTGAAAAAGAAGATACCGCCTCCTGCAGTGTCATCGGCGAGTTGCGCGGCTCAGAATACCCTGATGAAATCATCGTTGTAGGAGCTCATATCGATGCATGGGACAACGGTGAAGGTGCACACGACGACGGAGCCGGTGTGGTGCAGGCCATGGAAGTATTAAGAATTTTTAAATCATTAGGCATCAAACTAAATCACACACTGCGGGTGGTAGAATTCATGGATGAAGAAATGGCCCAGCGCGGAGCCCGCAAATATGCCGAAACAGCGTTAAGCAGCGGAGAAAAACATATAGCAGCCATCGAAAGCGATGTGGGCGGTTTTACCCCACAGGGTTTCTGCTATGATGCCGGCGACGAAGTAACCAAAAGGCTGGACGAATGGAAACCACTGCTTCTGGAATATGGCCTGTGGCTCTATATCCAGGGTCATTCCGCCGTGGACATCAGCTTCCTGGAAGGAAACGACATCCCGCTTTTCGGACTGATGACCGATTCACAACGCTACTTTGACTACCAGCATGCCCCTTCCGATGTCTTTGAAGCAGTGAACAAACGCGAACTTCAGCTTGGGGCAGCATCCATGGCAGCCCTGATTTTTTTAATCGATAAATATGGTTTTTAATTATGATAAAAAAAATTGTTTTTAGTGTCTTGAGCATCTTGCTTGGACTGGTATTTATCTTATCGGGCCTGACAAAACTATATCCTATTGAACTGTTCGAGCTGACATTTATCGACCTGGGTGTGGGTACATGGAAAACTGCACCCTTTATCTCCCGCTTATTTATCGCCATGGAATTTTTCCTCGGCATCATGCTGATTTTCAATATCCGGCTCAAAAAATTCACACTTAAAGCCACTCTGGGACTGATTATTGCCTTTACCATCTATCTGTTTATTCAAATGTACTTTGAAGGGAATAAAGGCAATTGCAAATGTTTTGGGAATTTCCTTGTAATGACTCCGCTGGAATCTATAATTAAAAATCTGGCTATGATAGCCGTGGCAGGATTACTGTTGTGGGCAAAACATGATATCACATACCGTTTTCAAAAATTGCTAATGATACTTGGGCTCCTTGCTTCACTCAGCCTGCCTTTTATTCTCAATCCCCCTGATTTTATTGCAACATACCAGTTTCAGGAAGAAACTACCGGCTATAAGCTGAATATGGACACCATATATAACAGCCCCGATCTGACTCCTCCCACGGTTGATCTCAGGAAGGGCAAACATATAGTCGCCTTTATGAGTCTAAAATGCAAACATTGCCGGGTAGCGGCCTATAAGGTGCATATCATCAACAAACAAAATCCGGATATTCCCTTTTATTTTTTCCTCAATGGTAAAGAAAAAGACCTGACCGATTTTTTTGACGACACCAAAACCGAAAACATCCCGCACATGATGCTTAATGGCCCGCGTTTTGTTTCCCTGGCAGGATACACCATGCCAACCATTATGTTTTTAAACAACTCGGTGGTGGAACAAAAAGCCAATTATATCAATCTGAATTATGACATGGTATTAACCTGGCTAAATGAAAATAATAAATGATGACAGGTTTTCGACCCTATAATCAGTGGTAAGCAAATTATTAATCAAATAAACACATGACCTTATGAAAAAAGCTTTTTTATTATTTGCAGGTTTTTGCGCCGTAGCTCTTCTCAGCACCTCCTGTCTCAAAACAAGGTATTGCAATTGTACATCTGATGCCAATCCTTCACAAAATTACAAATACACTTACGAAGACATCAGCAACAAAGATGCAAAAACTGATTGTGAAAACCAACAAGCAGCAGGCAGAACCTATACACCCGACTACACTTGTGAGTTGGAATAAGCCTTCTGCAATGGTCTCATTACATCTTCCGCTGACCTGAAAAAATTGTTGATAAAATAGGGGACAATTTTATCAACTAACTAATATATCTGATTTGAAAAAATACTATTTTTGATTTTAATAAACCATTTGTTTAACTAAAAATTTTTTCCAATGAAAAAAACAGCATTAATCTTAGCAGGCCTTTTAGTAGTGGCCATTTCATTATCGTCATGTAAAAAAGACTGGACATGTAAATGTGGTAATTTAAATTATACCATTGAAAATGCAACTAAAGCAGATGCCAAAGCAGCCTGCGATGTATTTATTACTGGAACCACAGTTTGTGAACTGCAATAAGAAATAAGTTCCGGATAAATATAGAAGCTGCCACAAAAGGAAAGTTTTCAGGATTCTTTTGCTATGCTGTTTTTATAGCAGCCTGTATGTCGGTTTTTGTATTATAACTCAATACAAAACATATTGGCTCATATTGTGAATGAATAATGTTTAATTATGTCCTTTTGCGGCAGTTTTTTATTTTATTACCAGAACATCAAAAATCCATGCAGGCGCAAGCATGGTTGATCGAAATTCTCACATCACATTAACTTCCTTTGTAATAGAACATCGATTAACGAATGATGATTTGAGAAGCAGTACTGCATTTCATAAATCTAAAATTGTTAGCCGAAAGTTTCATATTATTCATTTCATTTAAATATCGAACACCGATTAACGAATGATGATTTGAGAAGTGGCCCTGTACTTCGTAAAATCGATATTCGTCATTCGAAATTCGTACATCAATCATTTCCTTTGTAATATCGAACGCCGATTAACGAATGATGATGTAAGGGATCCATTAATGATCTAAAGGGATGAAGTGTCGTCAGTGGAGTATAACCCCTACGGGGTAAGTACGTAAAACAGCTAAGTTTTTACAATACTGCATGCCCTACAGGCATGATCAATAAAGGGAGATATAAAGACATCTTATTATTTACCGCATAGCGGTTAAAGTATTGTAACACTATCAGCAATGACACTAATTCCCCGTAGGGGATAAACAAAATACGCACGTAGCCTCAAAACTCAACTCAATGTCGTTGTTCTTTAAATGCGCCTCTAATAAAATTGACAGAGCCTCTCTAACCTGAAAATTCATGCTAAGTGTTCACTCTTCAGGCAAACAAAGGGTATCATAGAATCAGACAATCAAAAATCGGAATTCGGTAATCGAAATTCGTACATCAATCATTTCCTTTGTAATATCGAACATCGATTAACGAAGGATTATTTAGTCGCTCCTTAAAATAGTTATAAACAATTGAATGTCAATAACATGTAGTAATTTTTTTGTATTTATATTTGCAGGAATTTGTACCTTTATAGCATAAAAACCTGCAAATTATGATGGGA